>CAYMCV010000061.1:0-3151 GCA_964389005.1 uncultured Lachnospiraceae bacterium
TTACTCCCTTTTTCACTTCACTCTTGCTGCTAACCATAGAGATTGTTGTGTTCTTGTTCTTTGCCTCCACAGTGCTTGTTGCCTCTGCAGTAATCGGTAATCCAAAGACTGTAACACATATTAAGGTCACAACAATACAAACGGCTTGAAACATTGCAACTGTTCTTCGTAATTTCATTGATTTCATTTTCCATATCTCCTTTTCTTTTTTGGGGGGTTTTTGAATATCTGCAAAATTGCAAGGTCAGTATAGCAATGTCAACACTTTATTTCTACAAAATATACGATGTAGTGACTTTTGGACAAAAAAGAAGTGACTTTTGGTCAAAAAAGAAGTGACTTTTTAAACCTTTTTCTTTGGCACAAATTCAATCTTCAACATCATGCCCATACCATCTGCCAGCCTTTTTAATAAGTTTATAGAAGGATTTCTGGTTCCATTTTCCAATTTACTTATATCAGCTTGGTTAATGCCTGTTTTCTCCGCAAGTTGCTTCTGTGTGAGGTTCTGAGAAGTTCTGGCATCAACAATTGCTCTTATTACATCAAATTCCGGTTGTAAATCGTCATATTCCTTCTTGAATTCTTGATCTCTCATCTGCTCATCTAAAAAGTCATCTAATTTTCTCATTCTTACCACACCTTTCCAAATAATCCTCTCGATATGCCTTTGCTCGCTCTATCTCTGCTTTAGGGGTTTTCTGTGTCTTTTTTACAAACCCATTTGTTACTATTATTTTGCCATCATAGAAGAAGAAATATAGTACTCTTGAAATATCATTTCCAACTTTTCCACGCAACTCAAATATTCCATCATCAATAGGTTTGCTGTATGGCTCTCGCAGCATATTTCCCTTTTCTTGAAGTATTTTCATTATACCTACCAATTTCGCACGCATTTTGATATTTAAACTAAGTAAAAATTGTTCAACAGGAATCTCTCCGTTTTCTTTTTTATAGAACTCTACTGTAAACTTATCCATATTCCTTCCTTGTATACACTATAATTCATTATATGGCATATATACCATATTGTCAACGACATAAATACTATATAAAGCGTAAATTGACGCAATATTTAATTACATGCATCGTTGCGTTTATTGTTCCAATGTGGTAACTTTGGTCGATATGACCGTGAGCAGAATCTGCAGATAAATAGAAACTATCACAATTTCAAGCAAATAGCAAGGCATAAAATGATTCTCTTTATTTATACGCAAAGAATTCCATGCAACAATCGCATGGAATCCTTTGTGTGTGTGTATTTGTACAGTGCTTGCAGTTTCACTGTACTTAGGGGAAATACGTTAAAACGCTATGTTATTGAATCAATCTTGCCACTGTGGACAAGTCTACGATATTAATCTTGCCATCGTTGTTCATATCGGCTTTTTTAACTGTTGACCAATCAGTGCTTGCACTCGTTTTATCAATATGCCTTGCAATATAAGCAAGGTCTACAATGTCTACAATTCGATCGTTATTCATATCACCCGGAACAGGCGGAATCTCAACTTCGGATTCAATACGATAAATACGGTATTCTTCCTTAGCATAGGTATCGCTGAATTGTCCGTTTGAAACGATGATTGTCTCCACTTCTTTGCCTGACGCATCAAGTACGGTTGCCGTACCGCTTGTAATATTCGGAATCGTAAATGTGGTCGTGATAATCTTATTCTCATCATAAGCGGCAATATGCTTAGTCTCTGAAGCCAATGGTTCCGGCTCAGTCAGACGAACCGTAAACAGATAGATATCGTCACCGTCTTTTTTAGTCATAGTGTCCACGCGATTGTTACGAATATTACTGTCATCCGTCACTAATTCATCTTCTGAAAGATCGGGACCTAAAATAATCTGGTCGAAGGTTTCAATCCCCGTCATAAACTCACGCATTGCATCATACTGAATCGTGTCATAGAGGAAATACGGGAACCAGTTAATCATTTTGACACCGTGTACCGTTGCAAGCCATGCTTCCATAAGAACTTGTGATCCGGTAGGTGCCGGATTGTCATTTTCTCCCCCAAAAATATTGCATACTTCTACAAAGCATCCTGTCGGTAACAGATTCATATTACCGTCTTTGTATTCCTCAATTTCATCCACCCACAGTTCCATGATTCCTTTATCTTTGTTATGCAATCTTGGGTGCGTACGTTGTTCCAACGGATACATATCGAACAGAATTACTTCACTGTAAAAAAAGTGTCTATCGGAGTATCGGTTACTCCCTTTGTAGCTATAAATCAAGTCATTATCCGTGTTAGATACCAAATTGACAGCCAACGGATGCTGATCATCAATCTCATGTGTTGCATAGTTCCATGCGGCAAGTACCGGAGCCGGTACCATGATGTTTCGTCCTCCAAGATTTGGCTCATCCGTCCAATCATAAAATAACATGGACGAATTTGATCTGGAAATCTCTGCAAACTCCTGCATTCTGCTGATTTTTTTGTTTCGAGCCGACATAAATGAGTAATCACCGCGTCCAGGTCCGATTCCCATCCAACCTCGCTTGGCACCTTGCTCCAAGTAATCCTCCCATAATTCAGGATAATGATTATGATTCGGTGCCTCATTATAATAACCGATTTGGTATGTGGTATTTATTGTTCCTTCAAACAAGTCAAATTTCTCACAATTCAACATAAACGGAGTTACCGGGAAATACAGTTCCCCATCAACGCAGATGGAATTCCACTCATTGATTCCAACCTGTGGAATGCCATCATAGGATTTTACATAGTATTCTTCCCACAAACCGCCTTCAATTCGATTATGATCTCTATCGTACAATTGTGCACGGATTGTGTAGTTGTCCGCCGGAAGTTCACTTTGATCCAGCAAGAATTCCTCTTCGCTCTGTAGATTTGTTTTGCTGAGTATTGTCTGGTTCGATTTATGATTTTCTCCGATAAGCGTTACTTCCAAGCGATTCTTCGAATCTGATGTAATACTCGCAGGGATTGTCGCCGTAATAAACTGTGCAATACGTGCTGTGAAAGGTGCATGCAACAATTCATAGTCTTCCATCGGACTTTCACCTTCGACTGTAATTGTAATCTGTTTTTTCTTCTGATTCACAATGTTACCGATTGGAACCATATTATCATCATATTTACTATACATTGTAATCGTC
>CAYMCV010000061.1:3161-8455 GCA_964389005.1 uncultured Lachnospiraceae bacterium
TCACCACATAAGTCCCCGGACACATATAGTAATGTGTTACCGCATTCCCACTGTCATCAGTTTTTAATTCCGGTTTGGCATTCAATTGATATCCGTCACCAAAGTCCCAAGTAAATCGTGCTTTCCCAAGTTCTTTCATGTCCGTATACGTCGAGCCCTCTGCCGTGAAAAAGACTTCTTCGTTGACTCTGACTTGATTGCCCGGCCGTACCTCAATATCCGGGATCAAACCGGTCACACCCGTGCCTCCTTCAACGTGAAAATCAATCCCCTGCGATTGATATGTATTTCCTTCCAAATCTGTGACAATTGCATATAATGTGTGCATTCCTGTTTCAATCTGTGTGAAATCAACCGTTAATTCATATGCATAGGGACTTGTTGCCTGTGCTACACTGACAGGTTCGCCAAGCAGGCTGTAATCAAGTCGATATTGAACAGATGCAACGCCATGAATTCCATATGCCGACGTCTGTAGGGTTCTCGTTCCTTTCACGACACTTCCTGTGGGCAAATTGATAATCTCTGCATAGGGTACTGTTGTCTTGGCTCCATTTACCGATGTGCGATATGCCGTCCACATTGCATCTGTAAAATTGCTTTGATATGGATTATCGGTATCCGAAACAATCCCGTTTGTCCGATGTGCCACTGCAAATCGGTTTCCTGCAACGCCGGTATCGGGAAGGGTCCAAATACCAAAGTACTCCCATCGATCGACATAAGCACGCATTCTGTCCCATTCATCAATCGGCCATGCATTTTTTAGCGCAGGCATCATATGGGTTGCAAGAATCTCGCTCTTTTGTGCCTCTGACAGATAAGCCTGTTTGACTCCGTCCGTTGGAATTCCGCCATCAATTTGTCCATACGGGTCTTTTACGGAGTTTATCAAATTGGCATCGGAACCAAATAGTGTAAATTCATCTTCATTAATGTAAAAATACTTTGTTCCGGTAAAGTATTCTGCTTTTGGTAATTCTCTTTTACCATTTCTACAATCCAGCATGACCGTCGTAAACGCAGCGGGAAGCAAGTGCAACGGCTCTGCGCCTTCACTTTCCCAAGTCTCCCGTGCGTCTAATGCAGTCCATAAGCGGTCAATCCCATATTGAAGATAGGGGATTAACAACGGCATTTTATCTTCTATGGAATCTGTCATCATCAACCGATATGCCGCGGCGGTAATCTCCTCGTTATATGCTTTTTCATCCGCAACGGTATGCAGTGAACACAATATACGTCTCATATCGCCGCTTTTATGTTCCAATCGAACCTTGGAAAATGCTTCTGTTAAGCTTTCTATGGAAGGTGTATTTGCAACCGGCGCATATGAATTCGGAAGCAAATCCGTTTTGAGCATATCCAAAGTATAACTTATTTTTGATCCTCTACTATAAGCCGGTCGAAATGTTCGCGCTCCGTTATCAGCAGGCATAAATTCAACCGCAGTGAGGACAACCGCAGTCTTAATTTGTGGATTTGCGCCTCCCACCGATATAGTTTTAACAATCGAATTTGTTCCTCTTGACTTATAAGGGAACGTCGGAATCAATGTCTCATCAAAACCGGTATTCTCACCGCCGACAAATCCTTGTCCACCGGTTACTCTCGGATTGACTTCCCATCCATTACTCTGCGTTGTGTTGTCGTACGCCGGTGTGATGTTGTTAATCGTTACTGTCCCCCAATTCCCATACACCCAATAATCTCCCGTCACATATCTTCCGACGGTATATGCCTTATCAAATGTGAATTCGACTCCGTCGATATACACCCTATCGACTTTTGCAGTCTCACCCGGCTTCACATCCGGGTAATTCGCTCCAACATTTTGAGGCAATATGGCATCTGACGGTGCCACTTCCAATATATTATTTGTCGATGCCGCTTTCGGTGCACCGTTATCAGCACCTTGCGGAGTTTCTGATTGCTCTTGCGGTGATTCTGATTGCTCTTGCGGTGTTTCTGATTGCTCCGGCACAACTTCCGCTTGCTCCGGCGGTGTTTCCGATTGCTCCGGCACAACTTCCGATTGCTCCGGCGGTGTTTCCGATTGCTCCGGCACAACTTCCGATTGCTCCTGAACAATTTCTCCGGCTCTAACAAAGTTCGGATTAATGGTTGTCACCAACAGAATGACACACAACCCAAAACTTATGCTTCGAATAAAACGTTTTTTGCACTTTTTTCTTGTCATCTTAACCTATATAACCTCCTTATTTTCTATATCCACGATAATGTTTAAAACCGCTTCTGCCATGCAACGGCACCAAATGTAATCAATGCACCTGCTCCGATGACTCCGATAATCCAATATAATCCCATAGGTCTTGTTGTAGCTGTCGCGACAATTTCAGTATTCTGTACATCCGACTGTTCGGGTGTTGTCGCACTCTCCGGCGGCTCTGTTTCGGTCGTTTTTGCCACCTGTCCCTGTTGCTCGTCTGATACCACTTTCTGTTCCTGTTTTGCAACGGTTATTTCGTTGCCCTCTTTCTCTACGGTTGTTTCTTCTTTGGAATCATTCTCATTTGTTTTCAAAGTCTGCGTTTCCTTCGATATCTGTTCCTCTTTCGAAGACTGTGATTTCTCCGATGATTGTGACTTCTCCGATGACTCCGATTTCTGTGTTTGATTCGAAGATCCGTTTTGTTTCGTCACATGCGCTACGGTTGCAGTCGGTAAATTAGTGGTCATAGTAACATCGCTTAGATTACTGTCGACCAACTGTGCCTTTGTTACTGCATAATCAATACTTCCTTCTTCCAATGCAGTAAATGTTAGGTTAATGATTTCTATATCCCCATCGTAAGATTTCCCATCACCGGTAAGCGTAAATAGTACTGTGATTTCATCTTCCGAAGCATTTTGGCTCTTAAAGTACTCTCCATCTTTGTCAATCTCAAAGCTTGATTTCTCTTTTTCATATCGTGCCTTGTCGGAATCATACTTGATTCTGTAATCAAATCCATACATGTCCTCCAAGTCGGAAGCATGCAACGAAAGTGTATATGTCTCACCAACTTTCACCTCGTTCTTATCACTGACCAAAGAGATTGTTGTACTCTCATTTTTTGCCTCTGCCGTGATTGACAACCCGGACACAGTCCCAAAGAATAAGGTCACAACAATGCAGATGGATTGAAACACCGCCACTGTCCTTTTTTCTCTCATTCGTTTCTTTCTCCTTTCAATTTATGGTTTTTGGCAAATCTCAAAATTGCAAGGTCAGTATAGCAACGACATAAAATAATTTCTACAAAATATGGAAAGCAGTGACTTTTGGACAAAAAGAAGTGACTTTTGGACAAACTTTCGCAAAAAGAAGTGACTTTTGGACAAAAAAGAAGTGACTTTTGGTCAAAAAAGAAGTGACTTTTGGTCAAAAAGAAGTGACTTTTGGTCAAAACAAAAATTCTCATCAAAATGATAACCAGTTCTTACAGATGAAATGTGTACAGTAGTACATGCAAATTGTACTTCAAAATGTAAAAAACAAAGTGCCATAACGGCACTTTGAATTATCATTTGAGTATTTGAACCTCTCTTGGGATTATATTGATTTCTTAAATTTAATTAGTCCTGTTTGCTAAACCAAATTATTCTTCAACGCATACAATACCAGTTTCGCTCTATTCTCGACCCCTGTGTACTCCATGATTTTGTAAATTCTGTTTTTTACCGTTCCAACCGCATAATTCATGCTTTCCGCAATCTCGTTGTTAGACTTACCTTCACTCAGCAGTGCCAAAATGCGACAATCTTCTTCGCTGAAGATTTTGCTATCCTGTATCTCTTGGAATTTCCTTCGATCTAGCAGTGCTTCCATAACGGTTGGGCTGAACACCGAATATCCCCACGAAATACACTTAATCAGTGCAACCAATTTCTCCGGCGGTGTATCCTTCAGAACATAACTGTCAGCTCCGGCAGCAAAAGAATCGACAATCCATTCACTTTCTTCCAGAGAAGTCAATATGACAATCTTGATTTCCGGATTTCTCTCTTTAATGATAGCAGCAGCCTCGATTCCATCCATCTCCGGCATTTTCACATCCATCAACAATAAATCCGGTTTCAGTTCACGACAAAGAGATACCGCCTTCAGACCGTTGTTTGCGACACCCACCACACTAATATCGCCGTCTGTTTCCAAAATCATGTGTAAACTCTCTGCCAAAAGCGTATGGTCATCAGCAATCACAATTCGCATATGTCCGCCTTCCTCTCCTCTATTCAGAAACAGAAACACCTCTGAGCAATGACATCTTGACATCAATAACCCAAGTAACTGATATTCTGATCCACTTTGCCGCTGATACCGCTCACTGTTCCTTTGCTGGTATACTGCCACATATCATATTTTCCTTTGTACGTCGGTGTCGATGCGTACTGCGCCAACCAAATCCGATAACTGCTCAGCGATGATGCGGTAACATTGGACTCAAGCCACGTCTTTGAAGCATATACTCCCGGTGTATATCCGGCACTCTTAATCGTTTCGCAAAATGCCTTGCAGACTGCTGTTCTGTCAGATACCGATAGACTGTTTGCACGTCCGCCTGCCGTGTACTCTGTATCAATAAATACCGGATAAGATACCTGATATCCTTTCATCAACTCAATTGCCATGGATGCTTCCTGCACCGCTTCTACTTCATTGATTGCCTGCGAGAAGAAATAAACGCCGACTTTCAATCCGGCACCGGTTGCACCGGTAATGTATGATTTGAATTTCGGGTCTGCAACCAAAACACCTGTTGCGGAACCACGGTATCCGCATCGAATGATGACAAAGGATACTCCGGAGTTCTTGACTGCGTTCCAGTCAATATTTCCGTTCCATTTCGACACATCAATACCGAGTACACCGCCGTTCATGGAAAGTGCACCATCACTTGCAAAGTTGTACTTAACACCGGCGATGACCTGCTCGCCTGTTACACATTTACCGTCTTTATCATAATAGTATGTCTTGCCGTTCAATGTCTGCCAACCGGTATATTTATACACCTTTTCTGCTACAATGTAGAATTTCGCAGCGGTAAAGAAATCTGCATACTTCGCTGCGGTATACGTACCGTCGCTTGCTTTGATATATACCTGTTTTCCGTCTTTATCTTTCAGAAGCGAAGTGGTGTCTTTCGTTACGTCATTGGTCACAGTGACTTGACATGTCGCAGTCAGTGCCTTCCCTTCGGCATTCTTTTCATTTGTTGTTGCCGTAACAGTAATCGTTCCTGCTTTGACACCTGTCACAACCCCGTTTGCCACTGTTGCAATCGTTGTAT
>CAYMCV010000061.1:8465-14385 GCA_964389005.1 uncultured Lachnospiraceae bacterium
CACCGGCATCAGCCACATAATCCGTCACTTTGGCTGTTACGGTTGCTGTAGTTCCCGCTGTCAATTTCAACGTTGTGGTATCCAATTCTAATTTCAACGTTCCCGATACCGTAACGGTGCATGTCGCACTCAGCGCACTTCCTGCACTGTCGGTTCCAACTGTGGTTGCCGTTATTGTTGCAGTTCCTATTTTGGCGGCAGTCAATATGCCACCCGAAACAGATACGACACTCGGATCTGAAGATACCCACTGTACTGTTGTATCACACCCCACATCACCTTCGACCGTTGCGGTCAATGTGTCTGTGGCTCCTATTTTCAACGCTTTTGTCGCAGGAATAGTAATCTTGGTAACATTCAATTTCACAGGTGTCGTCGGTTCCGATGTGGAGGGCGGCTCCGATGTGGAAGGCGGCTCTGACGTTGAGGGCGGCTCCGATGTGGAGGGCGGCTCCGACGTGGAAGGCGGCTGTGATGTTACAGGTTCTGTCGATAAGTACTCTGACATCACGCTCTTCGTCGATGCCACCGTCAATGGATCAACAATCGTAGTCTTGTCTATTTCCTTATATCCGTCTGCTCCTTCAATCAACGTAGCTGTGGAATCCACCCAACCAACGGTATCGGCAAGCAATGTTTCCTGCTCAACCTGATTCTGATTCTTTGTATCCTCTAACTTCACATTAACCTGATCCTCTGTCTTTATCTCATCCACAATATTGATTGCTTGATAAGAAATCTTATCCTTGACGGTAATCATCGTTGCTTCCGTCGGAAAAGAAAAACCATCTACTTCATATATAGTAACGGAATACTCCCCTGCCTTCAAGTCCGTCTGGTAGATTACGCCGTCTCCATCCTCATCCTCCCAAACCAATGTTTTCTTGGAAGGGGTTACCAGTTCTACCATAAAATGCACATCACAAATTAATTTATCCGTCGCTTTATCTGCAAATTTAATCTTTAAATCACGTTCAATTGATGTAAAAATGACCGAAACGCTCACCGGTTTCTGTGTATCCTCTTCTGGCGGCTTCTGTTCCGACGGTAATTCACTTGCCCCCGGAACCGGTGTATTCGCAGCATTCATCATCTGAATACGGTCAGTCTCAAAACCTTTAACACTGCTTAAGTTCTGTCCGACTTCGGAAAACATTGCAACTGCCTTCGCCTGTTGATTATTCTGCGTGATCGCGATTGTCGTAATGACTCCGCCAATGAGTAACAGAACCGCAACCGCACCGATAGCGAAATCCAGCCAAATTCGATTCTTTCCGTTTTTACCGTTTTTCTTTCCTTTACTCTTAGTTACCGCACGCGACTTGATTGCAGTTGCTTTCTGTTTACGCTCTTTTCCATTACTGTCCTTTTTTACAGGAACATTCCATGGCAAATCGTCATCGTGATATGTAAGGTCTCCTAATTCTTCAAGACCATCGTCTTCAACATCTTCGTCTTCTGTATCATCATCCTCGCCTTCAATGTCTTGTTCGTCTTCAATATTTTGTTCATCATCCAAGGCTTCAAACGCTATGACATCTTCCGCGTCATTCGCTATGACACTTTCGCCGCTTATGACACGAGTTTCATTCTCAGAATTGTCATCAACCATGTCAATTTCATCAATGTCATCTTCTTCATTCAATGCAAATATCCCGGAATCCTCTGTAACATCGTCATATCCTGCAAGCGTATTCACTTGCCTATCCTCATCTGACACAGTCGTCACTTCTGACACTTGTTGTTCTTCTGACGTCAGTGTCACATTGTCTGTATCCATCTCATCGCCCGGAGCATTGCCTTCATTGACCAGTTGTCCCATCAACTCCACTTCGGCAGCAATGCTGTCCGGCAATGTCACTTCCTGAATCTCATCCAAAGAAACGTTCTCAACTTGCGCTTTGTCATCCTGTTGTGCCGCTCCGCGTTCCAAACTTAAATAGTCCTCAACTTCCGAACTCGGAATGGTGTCCGTCTTATTCAAATCTATAATATGAAAATCACGATTGCTCATTAATAATTCTCCCATGTGGTTTCGGTAACAAAAGTAACCATTCCAAATATAACAAAGACGCTTCGGAATGTCAACAAATGTCCCAAGATATCCGCATAGGAACGTAATTTCAGATATTGAATAAATCCATCCAAATCTTCGAAATAACACTGTACGATTGATGTAAAATCTGTGAAATACAACTGCAAGTGTTGCTTTTAGGGAATACTGATGTTAAGATGTGTTCAATAGAATTGATGACATGAAACGAACAGAAAGGAACTCTTATGAAGCAAAACAATCATGAAAAAAATATTGAAGAAAATCGCGAACAATCACATAACCTGCGTAAATATACCAAATACATCCCTGCCGTATTGGCACTTGTTATTGTTTCCATCATTGCATTTGTAGCAATCAGAATCCATATTTGGAACATCGGAGAGCCCTACGAAGTCGATCCAAACCTTATTCTGGAGACAGAGACAGAGGATATTTTCTTTTTGGAGCCGCCGGAAAACCGTTGGCTTGAGGAAGATGACAAGAAACGTACGATTGTAATATTTGGCAATGACACCTTCGCCGACAACGATGTCGAGAACAGTATATCCGACATCATCGCTAAGGAAACCGATGCGAAAGTATATAACTGTTGCTTTAACGGTTCAACGTTAACCGCTTCCACTCCCGCATGGGATGAAGAAATGAATCATCCGATGGATGCTTTTTGCTTCTACTGGCTGGCTGACAGTGTTAAAAACAGTGATTTTTCACGTCAAACGGCAGCACTTGCACTGCTTGATGATTCGGTTGATTCAGATATGTATCAATCTCAGATAAAAAAACTGGAAGGTATCGATTTTACAGAAGTGGATTTGGTGATTTTTGCATATGATTCAACAGAATACTGCCTCGGAGCCGATACCTACGATGTCAACGAACCCTACAGCATCACCACCATGAGCGGAAGTCTGGCCGGTACTTTTGACAAATTTGCTCTGAACTATCCCAATATTCAACAGATGGTGGTTGCCCCCACATTCTGTTATGTTATAGGAGAAGACGGAAGCAAGACGCCCTGTGATCTTGCGGATCTGGGTCACGGCACATTGACAAACTGTCTGACACATATACGTGACTTCTGTTTCGAGTATGAAGTCACCTATCTCGACAACTATTACGGCATTGCCATTACCGAAGAGAATGCAGATCAATACCTCATGCAAGATGCACGGACACCGAACCAAGTCGGTCGTAACATGATTGCGGTTCGAATCTCCAATATGATTAACCTTTATTGGGCACCGGCGCAAACCGAATAAATGTCCATGTATCAGTACACTAGTGTAAATCCCGCTCCACACGATTCCTTCGATACTCGAAATCCCGTCTGTTACGAATTGTCATATCGGATAAGATGAGACCTGCAAAGAAGGATTGAATTGCCGCCAATTCCACGAAACAACTGACAAACAGTGTCGGGAAACGCTCCACCAATCCCGTGTTGATGTATTCAATCAGAATCGGAATGAAGAATAACAGGGCAATCAAGGTTAAAATACCGGCAAATGCAGTAAAAAATCCCAGCGGTTTATAGTTTTTATACAGTCTTGCAATGGTAAAAAGTACTTTGAAACCGTCTGAGTAAGTGTTTAATTTTGATACGCTCCCCTCCGGCCGGTCACGATATTCGACTACGATATTCTCAATCTGCATATTATTCGATACCGCATGGATTGTCATTTCTGTTTCTATTTCGAATCCTTTGGAAAGTACCGGAAATGTCTTAACGAATCCGTACCCGAATGCACGATATCCCGTCATGATATCTTTGATTTTACATCCGAACATTCTGTTGATACTTCCGCGAACGACACTATTTCCGAGATTATGAAACGGTCGCTTGTTTTCCTGAAAATATGTGGAAGACAATCTGTCTCCAATAACCATATCCGCATTCTTTTGAAGCACTGCATCTGCCATGCGACGCGCATACTCCATCGGATATGTGTCATCTCCGTCCGTCATAATATAGCAGCGCGCATCGATTTCGCGAAACATCGTACGAATAACATTCCCCTTACCCTGTTGATATTCATGTCTGACCACAGCACCCTCTTTTTCTGCGATTGCTGCCGTATCATCGGTCGAATTATTATCATATACATAAATTACGGCCTCCGGAAGTGCCGCCTTAGCATCCTTAATTACTTTCGCAATGGTTGATGCTTCATTGTAACAGGGTATTAATACCGCTATCTGATCCATTCATTACCTCATTCCGTCACTCATATCTCATAGCAGTGACTTATTTTTCATATTGAACAATGTCTTCTTCCGTTACTTCTTCACCTGACTGTATAACAATTGCCTTTATTTCGGTTTCGGCAATCAAGTCATATGTCTCGCCCGAAGAAATCATGAAAGATTCTCCTCGTTGAATGTTTCTTTTCTGATTTTCGAGAATCAATTCTCCGCTTCCGTCAATGATATTCCAGGTTTCTTCACGCATTCGATGGGATTGCAAACCGATATGTTCCCCTCTATATATGCTGACTATCTTGGTCAACGTCTTCTTTTGGTCTGAAAGCGTCTCATAATGCAACACTCTATAATTTCCCCAATGATACTCTCCGCACATTGGTCTCTCGTTATATTGTTCCGCCAACGGTTTTAAATAGGAACTTTGGTGCTTATCTGATACCAAGATGCCGTCTGTTCCGACGACAACCACACAATCCTTCAATCCCATGGCAATAACAGGTATCTCCAATTCATTGATGACATGTGTGTTCTCACAAGTATCGGCAAGCATTCCTCGTCCTATGATGTCATCCTGCATTTCCTCCGTCAACGTATTCCATGTCCCGAGGTCTTTCCATTTTCCTTCATATGACACATACGCAATCGAGCTTTCCTTCTCCGATACCTCATAATCAAAACTGATACGCGGTAAGGTTGCATACTGCTCTCTGACCCGTGTATAGGATTCCTCCATAATATAAGACTTCAGAATCTGTTTCATATAGCCAAGTTGAAACGCAAACACACCTCCGTTCCAGACCGCATGTCGGAGAATCAATGCCTCTGCTTCCTGCTCGGACGGTTTCTCAACATAATGCGAAACCATCGTCACTTCTGCATCCGATGTGCCTTCCTTAGGCACAATATAACCGTACTTCTCGGAAGGATAGGTCGGTACAATTCCCATCAGAACCAGTTTGGCGCATTGCTGCTTGACTGCCTCATCCATTGTATGAAGTGTCTCAAAATAACGTTGCTCTGTGTATGGATCAACCGGCAAGACAACAATTGTCTCATTATCCGGCAATTGTTTCTCATAGGAAAGATATGCCGTTGCAAGTGCAATTGCCGGAAACGTATTTCTTCGCTCCGGTTCCGTGATGACCTCAACTTGGGGCGGTAACTGACAACGAATGGATTCCAATTGACCGCTTCCCGTCGCAACAAGAATATTCGCGTCAAGATTGGCCTTTTCAATCTGATGATACATCCGTTGCACCATCGACTGGCAACTTCCGTCCTCTGCCTTCAGTACTTTGAGAAATTGTTTCGAGCGCGTGTCGTTTGACAGAGGCCACAGCCGCTTTCCCGAACCGCCCGACAAAAGTATGATTTGCATTGACAACCTCCGCAATTTATCGATTACTCATATCCGCTTTTACCATCATGGAGACCAGAGTGCTAAAATCAACCTTACGTTTCCAGTTCAGTTCTCGCTCTGCTTTTGAAGCATCTCCCCATAAAAATTCCACTTCTGCAGGGCGGAAGAACTCCGGAGCCACATCAACCAAAACAATTTTTGCACCGACATGATCTATTACTGATGCGGATGCCGTATATGTATAAGCCGAAGTAATTACCTCATCGCCTGGTCCAATCCCTAAAATACGTAGAGTAAGCTCC
>CAYMCV010000062.1:0-7130 GCA_964389005.1 uncultured Lachnospiraceae bacterium
AAATGTTTTTCCTCTGCTTAGTTTCTCATTCAATACCGTATTAAAAGCCCTACGATTAAAGCATTTTAAGTCTTGTTCATTATACTCCTTGGGGTTCTCAAACGAGATAAAAATGTAAACCATCATTAATACAACTGCCAGTCCGGAAGTCAGCATTCCGGGATTAATCATTTGTACTACAGCTGCAACAATCCAAATAATTGTTCCCGCAATAATTGAGCGTCTCATTTTCTTGTCAAAAGCCTTCTTCCAAACGAACACAACTATATTGGCCCCTAACATATAGACACATACGTTAACAAAAATCGTATTTGCAATCGGTCCGTATGAGTAGATACTTTTGCCATCATTATAATAGTATAAGTCTCCAAAAATGACAAATATAATCGATGCAATGAACGGTATGGCAGATATGAGCCACAGTTTCGGACTTGTTTTTCTGTTATATCTTCCGAGAATGACAACATAAGCAAACAGGAAAAATAACAATGCGTCCAAAGAACCAATAAAGATTTGATGACATAGTCGATTGGTTGTCGTATTTATCAATGACGGCGAACAAATCATGTAGACTGTGAGAATGTCAAACGTCAAATTGACACCTGTAAAAATCAACAGCAAAGAAAAGACACGTGTCGAACGGATTTTAATCCTTCGATTGGTCAGATATGCCACTAACATAATGATAAAAAAAGCAATCGCGGCAATTTGAAAGCGAATATTTTCCAAAAACATACAAAAGCCCTCTTCATTCGTATGATGATTCATAAAACGTAACTCTATCCTCGTGGATGTGCTTTCGCATATACGTCTCTGATATGACTGTGATTCATTGTTGCATAAATCTGTGTCGTTGAAATATCGGAATGTCCAAGCATTTCCTGAACACTGCGTAAATCAGCGCCATTTTCTACGAGATGAGCAGCAAATGAATGGCGTAATGTATGCGGGGTGATATCTGCAGTAATTCCGGCCTTTTTTGCATAATATTTGATTAACTTCCAAAAGCCCTGACGACTCATCGGTTCACCGGAACAGTTGGCAAATAGCACATCAGATGTATTCTCCCCAAGCATTTCTTCTCTGGTGTGATTTAAATAAGCAATCAGAGCCTTCTTGGCTTCTCCGCCAAAAGGAATCACTCTTTCTTTATGTTCATCATGACAAATCAGTATTCCCATCTGCAAATTGACATCTGAAATCTTCAGCCCAATCAATTCAGACACACGAATACCTGTCGCATACAGCAATTCCAACATGGCTTTATCGCGAATTTTCTTCGGTGTGTCTCCAACAGTTTGATCCAAAAGTCTGATAACTTCTTCCTGCGTCAGAATTTCAGGAATTTTCTTTTTCATTTTTGGTGCTTTTAACATGACGGATGCATCTTCGGCTACCATACCCTCTGACATTAAGTATTGTCCAAATGCCTTCATGGAAGCGATGTTTCTAGAAATGGTTGCATCCGCAAAATTGTGTGCCGTTAAGTCATCGATATAATCTGATAAAAGTTCCGGCGTAATTTTGGAGACGTCTGTAATTCCTTTGTCTTCCAAAAAACTAGCCACCTTACTCAAATCACGTCGATAGGATAATTCAGTATTAACAGACGTATTCTTTTCATTGTGTATGTAGAAAATAAACGAATCTATCTCCCGCTTCATCCCTTGTAACCCTTCTTGTACATTTTATGTATACGTTTTAAATAAAATTGATTCAGAAACCGTACAAGTTTTATTATAGACATAAATTGCAAGAAAAGCAAATGTAAAATTATTGCTAAATAGGCTTTCACATGCCTAAAAACAGGAAAAATACAACATATCGAAACGTGTCCAAAACGGTCGCACCATATCTTGTAAAGCTGTCAAATAAAAAGTTTTAAAAATACTTTTATGATAAATGGATTTACATAACTCTCCGTTAGGATTCCGATTATGACAACCAAAATAAATGTCATAAATTTGATTACTTTTCCTTTGAATTCTCCGCTATACGTAGGCTGCTTGGAAGCATACTCCCATTTGGGAAAGTGCAGTTTGATACAGATTTGGTAGCCAAAGTTAAGCGTTGCCAAAAAAGCCGGTACATAAAACAACATATGAGGCATCATTCCGGCTGCTGCAAGTACGCTACCCGCGATTCCAAACTTGTAAACGGCCGATGCGACGACGATACCAAAGGCAATTCCCACACCGAACACAAACAACCACAGAAAGAGGATTCCGAAACTGGTTGTTGATAGACAAAAAATCATAAGAAAAGAAAACAGACGCTCTTTTAACACGAAAAAAAGTAATTCTCCGCCATCAATCTGTAAGTATTTTAGCCTTTTTAAGTTTGCTTCCGAGTAAATATCCGACAGGAAGCCGACACGGCTTCCCCAGACTTGTGTTGCGATGGTTCCTCCCAAAAAGCCGATTAGAAATAGCAAAGTCCAATTCGGTTTCTTTTGAAAGAACTTCCCGATATTCATTCGATTTCTGATTTGACGAATATTCATGTGCATCTCCGTAGGAAAAGTAAATAGTCCTGTCTCTCCTACTATATGAATGTCCGCCTCGCCTTATGATTTAACCTTTGATTGGTTTACGCACCAAACTTAATTTGGTATGCCGCAATCGCTGCAATGGTTTTCGCATCTTGAATCTCTCCGCTAAAAATGAGTCGATTAATATCACTAATATCCATTTCCATGACATTGATAAATTCATCTTCGTCAAGATGTTGTTGTGTTTTGACCAAATCTCTGGCTACATAAATATCAATAATTTCACTGCTGTAAGCGACTGCCGGTGCCACAGAAATCAAGAACTGAAGTTCTTCGGATGCATATCCTGTTTCCTCTTCCAATTCACGTTTCGCAGCGTCAAGTGTTGGCTCTTCTACCGTATTTAATCCCCCTGCCGGAATCTCTATCGTATATCGATCCAATGCATTGCGATACTGTCGCACCATAAGGATTTTACCTTCATTTGTCACCGGAACTACCGCAGCGGCACCTTTATGACTGATAAAGTCCCATTTTGCCACATTACCATTCGGTACCAATACAGTATCTTTATAATAATCAATAATAGACCCATGATGAATCAACTCACGGTCGGTTCTTTTAAATTCTTCCATCTCTATTCTACTCCGTACGCGTTGTTTAAGACAACTCGTTTAAAAATTGTTCAATACGATCCAGACCTTTTCCGATCTGCTCTTTACTGATTGCATAAGACAGGCGAATATGGTCACCAAATCCAAAGTCTGCACAAGGGACAACTGCAACAGAATAATCAGATAACAATACTTCCGCCATATCACTTGCCGTGGAAATCATCTTTCCATGACTGTTTTTGCCAAAAATGCCGCTCACATCAATAAAAACATAAAATGCTCCTTTGGGTTCAATACATGATACATAAGGCATATTGCAAATACGCTGATACATATATGTTCTTCTCTCATTAAACTCCGTACGCATCTCTAGAACTGTCTCCTGCGGTCCGATAAGTGCCTCTAATGCAGCTTTCTGCGCAATCGAATTCGGATTGGATGTCGCATGCGACTGCATCGCCCCCATTAGTTTGGCGATTTCAACCGAAGAACCCGTATAACCGATGCGCCATCCCGTCATTGCATAACTTTTTGACACACCACTGCAGGTAATTGTACGTTTGTAAATTTCTTCATTTAGCGATGCAATGCTGACGTGTTCTTCACCATCGTAAATCAAGTATTCATACATTTCGTCCGCAACGACATAAATATCTTTTTCAACAACAACTTTGGCTATTTCTTCCAGTTCTTTTCTGGAATATATCATACCCGTCGGATTACTTGGAGAATTCAAAACAAAAGCTTTGGTTTTGTCGGTAATGGCATCACGCAGTTGTTGTGCCGATATTTTATACCCTTGTTCTTTCGGTCCATAAATATAGACCGGAACACCATCCGAGAGTTTTACCATTTCCGGATAACTGAGCCAAAACGGTGCCGGAATGATAACTTCATCGCCGGGATTCAAAATTGCATTAAAAATATTGCTTAATGAATGCTTTCCGCCATTACTGATGACAATTTGATTCGGCGCATATTCTACATGATTAAATGTATGAAATTTCTCAGATATTGCCTTCTTCAAATCATTCATTCCGGAAGCAGGTGTATATTTCGTAAAACCGCTCTCGATTGCCGAAATAGCGGCATCACATACATTCTTCGGTGTGTTAAAATCAGGTTCTCCGGCGCCAAATCCAACCACATCTATTCCGTTTGCTTTCATTTCTTTTGCTTTTGCGGTAATTGCCAGCGTAGACGACGGTTTTACTTCGGCTGCTTTTCTTGATAATGTCAATGCCATAATGATTCCTCCGTTACCGAATATCTCGGCTATAATCTATATTCATCTCTCAATCTTTCATATTCTACAACATGCCGTCGGAATAGACAAGAAATTTTTTACCAATTTGTAAACTATTTCATATAAAAATAAAAAGACCTCAATAAACATAACGTTTACAAGGTCTTTTCTTTTCATTTTTACATGAAATTATTTCGCATAATCAATAACTCTTGATTCACGGATAACATTAACTTTAATCTGACCTGGATATTCCAATTCAGCTTCAATTTGCTTGGAAATATCTCTTGCCAACAGTACCATGTCATCATCCGAAATCTGCTCAGGAACCACCATTACACGAATTTCCCTACCTGCCTGAATAGCAAATGATTTGTCTACACCTTTGAAATTGTTGGATATATCTTCTAATTGTTTCAGTCTGCTGGTATATGTCTCCAGCGTTTCACGTCTTGCACCCGGACGAGCTGCAGAAATTGCATCCGCTGCTTGTACGATGCATGCAATCAACGATGTTGCCTCCACATCACCATGATGCGATTCAACTGCATTGATTACGGTTGCAGATTCTTTGTATTTCCTGCATAAATCAACACCTAACTGAATATGAGAGCCTTCCATTTCATGATCGACAGCCTTTCCGATATCATGTAAAAGTCCCGCACGTTTTGCTACACGCACGTCAAGCCCCATCTCTGCGGCAAGCAGACCGGAAAGTTGTGCAACTTCTACCGAATGTTTCAAGGCATTCTGACCATAACTGGTACGGAAACGCATTTTACCCAAAAGACGCACAAGTTCCGGATGAATTCCGTGAACTCCGACATCCAAAGTAGCCGCTTCACCTTCTTCTTTGA
This sequence comes from uncultured Lachnospiraceae bacterium, assembly GCA_964389005.1. Taxonomy (GTDB): domain Bacteria; phylum Bacillota; class Clostridia; order Lachnospirales; family Lachnospiraceae; genus CAYMCV01. The sequence continues at coordinate 5,209 of CAYMCV010000062.1, forward strand.
TTAAGGTTTCAACTTCCTTTTGGGCCTTTTCCACCGTCTCTTCAATTCTGGCCGGATGAATTCTTCCGTCCACAATTAGTTTTTCTAATGCAATTCTAGCAACTTCACGTCGAATCGGATCAAAACCGGAAAGAACCACTGCTTCCGGAGTATCATCAATAATTAATTCTACCCCTGTCATAGTCTCAAGGGTACGGATATTTCTTCCTTCCCTTCCGATAATTCTACCCTTCATTTCATCGCTTGGTAACTGCACAACGGATATGGTCGTTTCGGATACATGATCTGCAGCACATTTCTGAATGGCATTGACCACATATTCCTTCGCTTTCTTATCCGCTTCTTCTTTGGCTCTGCTTTCCATTTCTTTGACAAGCACAGCCGTTTCATGTTTCACTTCGTCTTCAACAATTTTCAATAAGTACTCTTTTGCTTGTTCAGAGGTTAATCCTGAAATTCGTTCCAGTTCCTGTACTCGTTGCTCGTTCAACTTGGAAATTAATTCTTTTTGCTTTGCCAGTTCTTCTTCCTTTGCGGAAAGATTTGCTTCTTTTCGCTCAATTGCTTCCGTTTTCTTATCAATGTTCTCTTCTTTTTGCTGCATTCTGCGTTCGGAACGTTGTACTTCAGCTCTGCGTTCTTTGATTTCTTTGTCCAATTCATTCTTCGTACGAATAGACTCTTCCTTCACTTCCAGCAAGCTCTCACGTTTCTTTGCTTCAGCAGTTTTTAATGCTTCATCGATAATTTCGCGTGCCTTATCATCTGCATTTCCAATCTTGGTTGATATTTTTTTCTTGTAAACACCAAGTGAAATCCAAATTGAAAGCGGCACCGCTACAACGAGAGTAATCACTACAGAAATCACAACAGCAATCATGATAGCAGTGTTGCTCAGCATGTACAGGAGCACCTCCTTATATAGTTTTCATTGTACAAATATCAATAGAGTGTATGAATTATCACTCTAATCATCGATTTTACAACAGTTCAATTTTAAACTGTTTCCGATGTTATGTCAAGTAAATAGTGCGAAAGAAACATAGTTCTTTCGCACTGTGAAACATGAAAATCAAAGTCTTGTACAACTATGATTGAAATCCATTCATTCCGCTTCTTATGGCTGATAAATCAAACCCCTTTTGCATAAGATAATTCCGCGTTTTCTGTTGTTCTTCAAATGAATCTTCTGTTGAATAGTGTCGCTTTGAAAGAATCGTTCGTATTACATCTTCTTCCTGCGGAATTCTCCCCTCACGTTCCAGAAAATCAAAAGCCTCCATAATCTCCTGTGTGGTAATTCCTCTTTGCTCCAAAAGCATTTTCACTTCTCTTCGACTCTTACGACGCAACTTTGCTTCCGCATATCCAATGGCATAATTCGCATCATTGATATATCCATAATCATCAATATAGTTTATTGCTTTGTCAATTACTTCGTTCGTATATCCGTCGCGTAATAATTTATCACGTAGTTGTTTGTGTGTATAATCCTTTTGCTCCAATAACTTCAAGCAACGCAGTTTGGCACGTTTCGCAATTATTTCTGATAAAACAATTATTTCATCATCGGAAATCTCCGTCCCCACATCCAAGTGCTGCTTCCTAATCTCGCCCTTATAGAGTACAAGCACCGTATCGTCATCCAGAATCACTTTCTTTCTGGATGATGTAAAGTCTTCAATAGCGATAATTCTCATACACCCCTCCCAAGCCACGCAATACATTTACGCAAATGTTTGTATTATTCTTCGCCTTCGGCTTCTTTGCTTGATTTCTTGGTTGGTTTCTTGGTCTTCACTTCCATTTCGGAAGCTGTTCCCTGCAAGCCGAAATGTGCACGAACTTTTTTCTCGATATCGGCACATATTTCTTGGTTGTCAATCAGAAATTGCTTTGCATTCTCACGTCCTTGACCAATC
>CAYMCV010000062.1:7151-14377 GCA_964389005.1 uncultured Lachnospiraceae bacterium
TTCAGCAGCCAAATCCAACACATCTCCTTCAAATGAGATACCTTCTCCGAACATAATATCGAACTCGGCCTCTTTGAACGGCGGTGCTATTTTATTCTTCACAATTTTGGCACGTGTTCGGTTGCCCGTAATATCTCCGCCCTGCTTCAACTGCTCCACGCGACGTATTTCCATACGCACCGATGAATAGAATTTCAATGCATTTCCACCTGTTGTAACCTGCGGATTACCATAAAAAACACCGACTTTCTCACGTAACTGATTAATGAAGATAACGGTACAATTCGATCTTCCGATTGCTCCGGTCAATTTACGCAATGCCTGTGACATCAATCTTGCCTGTAATCCGACATGGGAATCTCCCATCTCACCCTCAATCTCTGCCTTTGGAACCAATGCCGCAACCGAGTCAATGACAACGATATCGATTGCACCGGAGCGAACCATCGTCTCCGTTATCTCAAGTGCCTGTTCACCGTTATCAGGTTGCGATATATACATATTATCAACATCCACACCGATTGCCTTCGCATAATTGGGATCAAGCGCATGTTCCGCATCAATGAATCCTGCAATACCGCCCCGCTTCTGAACTTCCGCAATCATATGTAACGTTACGGTTGTTTTACCGCTGGATTCCGGCCCGTAAATTTCAATGATTCTCCCTTTCGGGATTCCACCCAATCCCAAAGCAATATCCAAGCTCAATGATCCCGTCGGAATGGTTTCGACATTCATCTGTGTGGCAGGATCTCCCAATTTCATTACAGCCCCTTTGCCGAACTGTTTCTCAATCTGTGATAATGCAGCATCCAATGCTTTTAACTTGTCTTCTCTTTCCATTATTTCCTTCTCCTTTTCAGATTCAATGATGAATGATGGAACCCAACGCCAGTCAGAACATTTGTTCTTATTCAGAATAAAACATTTGTTCGGGTTTGTCAATCATTTTTGTTAATTTTGTACCTTTTAACTAAACTTAACAAAAGTTCTGTCATATAAACATCCCAATCACCTTCTTCCTTAAAATTTCAATAAAATATGGAATCTTTCGGCTGAATTGCCAAGATTGCTACGGATTGGAAGAATCCGTAAAAATGTAAATAGAATATATCATGTTTTGTGATTGGTTTCAAGCATAAAACAAACTTTTAATCATTCCGATGGGTGGATGTCGCATGAATCAATGCTTCTGCCACGCGTGTAGCGCCCATACCGTCAACCAATGCTCGTGCATTATGCATTGTTTGAAGTCTCAATTCCTTATTGTCACAGAATTCCCGAAGCGCTTTCGTGATATGCTCCAAAAATAAGTCCTCTTCGGCCGGCTCGTAATTCCCGCCAAACAACGCCGCCTTGTTTGAAACAAAGCCCTTCGCAATTCTTTTTTGATTGTCGACAAAAGAAAACGTTATGCAGGCCGCTCCCGTCGCCGCAAGTTCATACATTGTTGTTCCGGCCGCCGATATTGCAATATTGCATTTCTGCATAATCGATGCAAGCGATAGTAAATTTTCGTACAAAACCAAATGGTCATCCTCGGCAGCCATTTTTTTGAGTGTAGATGCCTGCGTAAAAAAAGGCCCGCAAATCGCATGTATGACCAATTGGGGGAAAGTTTTACGAATTTGCTTGGTAATTTTTAGGGTTAAATTGTAATGATCGCTTCCGCCAAGACTCAAAAAAACATCATGCACAAAATCACATGGTGTAACACGATAATTTTCAAATTCATCTCTAATCGGCGCATACCGACATCCGGCGAGCAGCGTCCCCTCTGCCCAAAAACCTTGCTGCCTATATTCGTTTTCATCCGCAAACACATTATAATTGATCAGTAAGTCGACTTGATATGGAAACGACATCACATCATCCATGTATGCCACATAAAAATCATCTCTCAAAAAAGCGAAATAATTCGGTGTGACAAAGTAACTGTCAATCAGAAGACACGTACAATCAATTTGTAGTAGGAAATCGCGTAATTCGTGTATCTCCCCGTCCATCTCTCGAAATGAACGCTGCAGTACATGTGTATGAAATCCTCTCTCGGAAATCACCGATACACACGCTTCGTCCGCAGTTACAAACATAACCTGTGCCCCCAAATCTCGTGCACTTGCGGCAATTGTCAGACATCTCATGACATGTCCCATCCCGATTTCCTTATTTCCGTCCGTTCTGATACAAATCATGACTGTCTGCCTCCGTCTCAAACAACCTAATCATTCGCCTCGCCATTATCGAATATTCGCTTTTTAACATCTTTGATACATTCCTGCCAAGTAAACGAAACATCGTTTCTAATCTGCCGAAGTTCTGCCAAGGTATGATAGGTTCCCTCTGTCAAATCCTGCCGTTCCCCGATGATTTCTCCTGACTTTATGCGTTCCCAATTCTCAAAGAACAGCACTTCCATCTCTTTCATCAGTCTTTGATAAGTGGTCTCAAACGTTTCCGTTTCCTCATCAAAAACAATCTCCTTGCGACACAAAATATCACCTGTGTCGAGTCCTTTTGCCACGCGATGGATGGTAACCCCCTTGGGCGTATTGTCATAAAACGAAAAGAAATTGGGCGCCGCCCCTCTGTTATACGGCAGAAAAGAAGTATGCAGATTAATCAGGTTTCCGTTCATATACGTAATAATATCTTCATTTATAAGAAACCGATAATTAAAACTGATGATAAAAATCGGTTTTATGGCTTCTACTATATCCAGCGTCAATCGATTTGTGAATCGAATGACATTTTTCTCTTTTTGACACAATGTTAGATAAAAATCATCTGTATTATCATTATTGGTTAAAAATAGGATTCCTCCGGTTTGAATTTTGTCAAATGTAATCGGTTCTCCGCGTTTCATATCCGTTCCGGCATGCATCGTAAATAAATCACTCTTATACTTCGGTTTCATTCCGTAGCCAGGACGAATACTGCGTGTGTTCTGCTCCGAAAATGCTTCTCCCGCAGCGATATCAGTAACAGCAAACAAAGAGCGCCTAAAAATGACGTTGTTTTGTTCGGAAGGCGATATCCCATAAGTTGCAATGCCCTTTGCTTTCTCAACAGCACGAATGTCGAGCACCATCTGCTGAAATTCCTCCGGTGTCATCGAAAAAGAAGCATCCGGATTTGCTATTTCACGCCCGAGACAAAAATGCTTTTCAATAATGTCTGCTCCCATAGCCACTGCAGCAACTGCACCCAATGAACCAAGGGAATGATCGGATAAGCCGATTGGAATTTGAAATCGTTGCTTCATATCCTGTATGGTTGCCAAATTCATCTCAGCCGAAACCGCAGGATATGCACTTGAACATTTTAGTAAAGCCAACTGCCTATTCCCCGTTGCATAAATGGCTTCCACTGCCTCTTTGATTTCTTCAAGACTTGCCATTCCGGTCGAAACAATCATTGGTTTCTGCTTCGATGCAACATATTTGAGAAAATCCAAATCAATTACTTCAAAAGAAGCAATTTTATAGAAATCCATCCCTATGGATTCCAAGAAGTCTGTCGTTTCACAGTCAAACGGTGTCGAAAAAAAATCAATTCCTATTTTTTTTGCTTCCAATGACAATTCTTCTTGCCACGCAAGCGGGGTATATGCTTTCCCATAAAGACTGTATAGATTGTCTCCGCCCCACGTACCGTCATGAATCTGGAAATATTGATTATTACAGTCAATTGTAAGTGTATCCGGTGTGTAAGTTTGTATTTTAACACAGTCCGCACCGGCTTCTTTTGCCGCATGTATAATTTCCTTGGCGCGCGCAATACTGCCTGCATGGTTGGCCGACATCTCGGCAATGATATAGGTCGGTTCGCCGTCGCCGATGAATCTGTCGTGAATCAATAATTTCCCCATAATATGCCTCTCGTCCTAATCATTACATCGATTCTTCATTTTCTTCATCTTCAACCGTATCTTCATCAGACGCATTATCGTCCGCATTCTCCCCCGTACCTTCTCCGGTCGTCTCTTCGCTGCTATCGCCTGTATCTGTCCCTTGATTGTTATCAGTCTCGACACCGCCGGCCGGATTGCCCTGTTCACCCTCTATAATGCCGGCGCTTTCCTGAACCGCCATATTGTGATCCAAATCAAACTGAGGATCCGAGAGATATCTCTCATATGAAATCAACGTAGATGAAAGCCATCCCGTTGCATAGCCGTCCAAATAAGATATATTACAGCCAATTTCAAGTCCCATCGGTGTATAGAATACAAAATTAGATAAAGGATTTGTAAATAATTCTCTCGCATTCCCTTGTTCACGAATTGCATTAATTATATCCAAATTGTCATTCTGAACCACGGAAAGTGACAACACTTCTTCGATTAATTCATCTGAAAAATTAACGATATTCCCGTCTTCAATGATTTCGCCGACCTCCATATTGATGTTCACCGATTGAATCCCACGTTGGCTGATTCCCTGCTCATCACTATATGAAATGATGTATATAATGCTTAAAATGTTCTCATCGTTATATGCAACATAACTGTCCGTAACTTCAAAGTAATCCGTAAAAGAATTTTGATTTTCAAAATAGTACTGTAAACGCTTTGTAGATATTTCTTTTAAAGCCGTATTTAATGAATCCACATTCGGTACAACATCGCTTTCAATCTGATAATACACGCAAACCGCCGTATCATATGTCTGTAGGGACTCATATGAAATCACATCGCATCTTAATTGATAAGATTCCGTCTCGGTAATATTATCAGCATACAATGGGTAGCACTCTTGTTTTGTATAATCATACTCGAAATCATCACCGTGACCGCAAATAGCATAATAAGGCACTTCATTGGAACTAAAAAACTCCATATCCACGTCTTGAAATATTGAAATGCCGTCATAGTTTTCAAATAAAAAAGGCTCTTCATTGTCCACAGTCACGCAAATTTCATTATTGATAATTACCAACGAATCCTGTCCATAATCATCATTCGGTAACACGCTTGAATATGGATCTACATATGTATCGTAATAGTACAAATCCCAAAAATCGCTTGAAAGAGGTGTATTCAGGCTCCTATAATTCTCTTTTGCCTTTGCAAGTTGATCCTGCGATATGCTGTACACATTGATTCCCACAGCGGCAACCATAATAATGATTATCAATACTGAAAAAATGGCAGCAAACACACTCAACAAAATAATAGGTAGTTTCCCACCTTCTTTCTTGGTCATCGGACTACCCTGTCCTTTGCGAATCGGTTGCTTCTTCCTGTTGATATTGGGCTGCGCATTGGGTGTGACGCCGCTCGCTTCACTTGGAGTGGCAGGATTCATTCCTTCTACATTCTGCATACTTGTATCACATCCGCAATTCGTACATATTCCCGGATAAGTGATTCCGCCGCACCACGGACAGAAAATGTACTCTTTTACCATTGATTATTCCTCTCCTCCGAATGTAATCTTGCTAAAATATTCCAAAATACACTTGCGCAGCAGTACCAATGCAGCAGAAACTGCATTCTCGCGTATCTTCATCCTGCTTCCGCTGAAACGATATTCCTCTACCGTTACCTTCCCTTTGACACCACATGCGATGTATACCAAGCCGACCGGTTTTTCCTCTGTTCCGCCTTCTGGACCTGCCAAACCGGTAACAGCTATAACAACATCAGCCTTGGAAACCAAAGTTGCACCGTTGACCATCTCTTTGGCAACTTCCGCACTAACCGCAGTATGTTTCAATAAGGTACTCTTTTTTACACCAAGAATTTTGCGTTTTGCTTTGTTGGAGTATGTCACACTTCCTGATTTAAAAACTTCCGATACGCCGGGAACATTAATCAGTCGCCCTGCCAAAAGCCCTCCGGTGCATGATTCGACGGTTGTAATAGTTAATTGATTAGCCAATAGCAAATCTACAACAGCATTTTCTAACGTTGTATCTTCATCAGTAGAATAGATATGCTGCGCAAATCTGGTTTTTAACTCTTTGATTACCGGCTTAATCAGTTTCTGCGCAGATTTGGTATCCTGTGCTCCTGCCGTAACACGCAAATGAACTTCTCCGACTTTTGCATAAGGTGCAATCGTTGGATTATCTTGTTTTTCAATTAAGTCCGATATCATCGTCTCAACTTTGCTTTCTCCGATACCGCAAATTTTCACTGTCTGTGATATGATTACGCCCGGAACAAGTTTCTCCAAGTACGGCGCAACCGACTCCAAAAATAAAGGTTTCAATTCATTGGGCGGTCCCGGTAACAATACGACGCATTTTTCTTCTGTCTTGATAATCAAGCCGGGCGCGGTTCCGTTGTGATTCGTCAGAACCGTTGCTCCTTCGGGAACTTCCGCTTGTTTCCAATTATTTTCCGTCAGTTCCAGCCCTCGTTTTTCAAAATACAGACGAATATCATTCTGTATTTTTTCATCCATATGTAATTTTTTACCCATGACCTTTGCTACAACTTCTTTGGTCAAATCATCTTGTGTCGGTCCCAAACCACCCGATAAAATCACAACGTCTGACCGCTTCAATGCAGTCTTAAATGTTGTTTCCAAGCGCTGTGCATTATCTCCGACAACGCTCTGATAATAGCAAAAAAGCCCCAATCTGGCACATTGTTCCGCCAAAAAAGCGGCGTTTGTATTCACAATATTGCCCAAGAGTATTTCCGTTCCGACACAAATGATTTCAACTACCATTTCTTAGCCTCCGTATATTCGTTAATTATCTTTGGTTTCCTTCGATTCACTAATTACTATTCTGTTCTTATACAGATAATCAAACAATGAAATCAATGTCAAGACCAATACCACCCACGCAGAAAGCGTCGTAATAATAGACAGACATTGTAAATTTCCTATCATCAGTCCAATCATAATCATCTGCGAAACGGTCTTGGCCTTCCCCCACCAGCTAGCAGCTATAACAACACCCTTTTCTACCGCTGCAAGGCGAAATCCACTGATGATAAACTCTCTGCCAATGACGATTAAAACCAGCCACACATTAATTCGATCCAATTTCAAAAGACAAATGAGTGCGCTGCATACCAGCATTTTGTCCGCAAGAGGATCCATGAACTTACCCAAGTTCGTAACCATCTCATATTTTCTGGCAATATATCCGTCAACGAAATCTGTCAGACTTGCGGAAATGAACACACCCAATGCAATCCACTTTGAGATCCCCGGCCATAAATCCGTCATTATGAAGAACAAGAATACCGGTATCAATACCACTCT
>CAYMCV010000063.1:0-13402 GCA_964389005.1 uncultured Lachnospiraceae bacterium
AGGATGCCAAGTGGTACGTTAATGACTGTATTGCTAAGGGAGATAGACGTCAACTGACATATGCAATTGTAGTTGAAAATAAAGCCGTCGGTAGCATCGGCGTATTCGTTCAGGACGATGTATATGAGAAGTCTGCGGAATTGGGATATTGGTTGGCCGAAGATTATTGGCGCATGGGTATTATGAGCCGTGCCGTGCAAATGATTTGCGACGAAGCATTTTGCAAATTTGATATCAATCGTATTTACGCAGAGCCTTTTGAACATAACATGGGATCGCGCGGTGTTCTTGAAAAAGCCGGATTTATCTGCGAAGGGACGATGAAAAACGGCGTATATAAAAATAACCGGGTATTCTCATATTGCATGTATGCGCTATTACGACAAGCGTAGGAAACGGAAACCGGAGTATCACAAGAAGGGTAAAAATGAAACACTTGCCCCGTCCCCATGTAACATAACAAAAAGGAGAACACTATTATGGAAGATTACATACGTAGCAACAAAGAAGCCTGGGAAGAAGCATTTGACCTTCGCGATGCATCCTATGGAGCAGATATTGAAGAACAGGTACAGACACAGCCCTACGCCTTTTTTAACGAGGATACGGCTAATATACTGAAAAAATACGATTTACGCGGCAAGTCGATTGCGCAATTTTGCTGCAACAACGGTCGCGAATTATTGTCATTGGTGAAGACAACCGGAGCCAAAGAGGGCGTCGGCTTCGACATCGCCGCGAACATGGTGGCATTCGCCAACGAGAAGGCAGCGAAATTGAATCTCCCTTGCCATTTTGTTGAAGCCAACATTCTGGAATTGGACGACACCTATAAAGAGGCATTCGACTTTGTTTTTATCACCATCGGAGGAACCTGCTGGTTCAAGAGTTTACAGGAATATTTTGCGGTCATTGCAAAATGTCTAAAAAAAGGCGGATGCATCGTAATCAATGACACACATCCGGTTGGGAATATGATTGCGACGCCGGGCGACGAAGGGTATGATGATAAAACGCCAACCAACATTGTATTTTCCTATTTTGAACATGAGTGGATCGGAACAGGCGGAATGTACTACATGACCGGAAGAGAATATGCATCTAAAACCTTTACCGATTATACACATTCGCTTTCCGAATTCATTGACGGCTTGTGTGCAAACGGTATTGTCGTAACCGGATTGAAGGAGTATGACTATGATATCTCGGGAGGATTTCCGCAGATTTCCGGTCGGCGAATCCCATTATCCATGATTTTGGAGGGGAGACTCCAATGAACTTAAACGGCGATTCCAATCAGATTACCAGAGCATATTTTGATTCCATCTTATTGGAAACCAGATATTTGGATGCAGACCTTCCGTCTACAGAATTCAGTCTGTACGGCTCGCAATTTGCTACGCCGATTATGACGGCCGCATTGTCGCATCTAAGCAGCGCGCGTGCGGACGGAATGGTGGAGATGGCGCGTGGCGCCTTGGGCGCGAACGCAGTACACTGGGTCGGAATGGGAGAAGATGCCGAGCTTGAAGATATCACTGCGACCGGTGTGCGGACGATAAAAATTATCAAACCACATATGTCAGAAGACGTTATTATCCATAAAATCAAACACGCAATTTCAAACAATGCATTCGCAGTCGGCATGGATATCGATCATTGCTTTTCCGGTGACGGAAACTATGACAATGTCTACGGCCTGCCGATGCATTCCAAACGTACGGACGAAATCTGTAATTATGTGAAGGCATCCTCGGTTCCGTTCATTGTCAAAGGCGTATTGAGCACAAAAGATGCAGAGCGATGCATGGAAGCGGGCGTAAAAGGAATTGTCGTGAGCCATCACCACGGAATCATGCCGTATTCGGTTCCGCCGCTTATGGTGCTTCCCGAGATCATACGCGTCGTAAATGGCAGCATTCCGGTGTTTGTGGACTGTGGAATCGAGAGCGGAATGGATGTTTTTAAGGCGCTTGCGCTCGGCGCGACCGCTGTATGTGTCGGACGTGAACTGATGAAACCGCTAAAAGACGGCAGTGCCGCGGTAACCGAACGTATTCTGGCAATGAATCGTGAATTGATGAGTATTATGGCAAGAACAGGTGCCAAAACGCTAAAAGAAATCGATCCTTCCGTACTACATATGAGGAATTTTTAAGGAGATTTGGCAGCAGGCGAAGGGAGAACACATGATACTTGGATTATCATCACCGCTGGCACATGATACACCAAAGCAGTGGGCGGAGCGACATCGTGCAATCGGGTGCAAGGCAGTGGTATTTCCGGTGAATTGCGAAGCACCGCAGGACACGATTGATGCATACTGTGAAGCGGCAAAAAGTGAGCAACTTACAATTGCCGAAGTCGGCATCTGGAAAAACGTATTGGCGGCAGACAAGGAAGAACGAGACTATGCGACTACTTACGCCATCGGTCAACTGCGCCTAGCGGATCAAATCGGTGCCAAATGTTGTGTGAATATCGTAGGGACTCCGCACGGTCCGCGCTGGGACGGCGGATATGCCGGTAATTTCTCGAAAGAAACCTACGCGTTGGCGGTTGCATCAATCCAACATATCATTGATGCCGCAAAGCCCAAACAAACTAAATTCACGATTGAGACCATGCCATGGATGATTCCGACCAGCCCCGATGCCTATTTGCAATTGCTAAAAGACGTAAACCGCGAGGCGTTCGGCGTGCATTTGGATCTTGTCAATATGATTAATTGTCCGGAGCGATATTTCTTTACAGAACAATTCATGGAGGAATGTTTCGATAAGTTGCATGGTCGAATTTGCAGTTGTCATCTAAAAGACATCGTACTTCTAGAAAACTACACTTTCCAACTGCGCGAGTGTGCATGCGGCGAAGGAGTATTGCCGCTTGAGAGATATGCACAGCTTGCTACAGCGGAAGACAGCAAGATGCCGATGATCATTGAGCATTTACAGTCAGATGAGGATTATTTGCAGAGTTTATGTTATGTGAAGGAACGGCTGGCACAATTTGAGGATTCATTTTGATATTTTTAGCAGATTTATTTCTGTAAAAATATAGATAACAGTAAACCATAAAAGGAGGAGTTAGAAATGTCAATTGGAATTAAGTTACTTTATTTGCTTGTGGGGCTCGTAATTTGTGCGATTTTTGCGGTAATTGTTTATTTTCTTGCAAAAAAAGGCAATGCAAAAAATGACGAGCGCGTCAAAAAACTGACGGAAGAGCAGAAAAATCTGATGATCAATACGCCGATGGAAGAGGTTAATGATAAAAACGGCAGTGTCATCGTCAAGGGATTTGTCAGTGAGATTCCCAAAAGAGGAAACAAAAAAAGCTCATTGGTGGTTTTGTACTACAACACCTATTTCCCAAATGGGCTGAACGAGTTTCAGTGGGCTGATTTATCGGCTTCCAATGAGGAACTCGACAAACATCAGATTAAAGAAGGCAGTTTCGTGAAATTAATGCTGAATCCAAACGGCGGTAAAATTGTTTTTTAACACAGACATCTTCAAATTCCGTTGAAGAAAGGAGCAGCGAACTGCGATGAAATTCATACAAAAGATGTGTTTTGACGGATGCAGCGAAGCGGCCATTCGATTTTATCAAGAGAAATCGTTCGCCCTTTGGAAACGCCTCCATTCATGGTTATAATCGGAAGTGTTCGAGAGCGTTTCGGTGTCCTGTGGACGTTGATGTGCGATTTTAAGTAGGGCTACATCACATTGTTCATGGATAAGTGGACAGATGAATATTTGTGTTTAAATTAATTAAGCACTGAAAGTATGACATCACGAAGCTTTTATCGTTAAAAAATCCACGGCAAACGCCGTGGATTTTTTAGTAATTGATTATCAAAACTGCGTACTTATGGCACAAATTCTCGTGAATGGAATGTTTTGCATAATCTGTAAATTTTAGTCACCACCGCTTACATATGCAAGCCAATGAATTGTGACTTCGCCCTCTCCAACAATTTCAAATTCCCAATTTTGCTGGTATCCGGGACCAAAATTTAAGTAAAATCTACTCGTATGATAATCCACTTCTTTAATAACATCTTCTGTACTAAGTTCATATGTCCCCCCATTACAATTGTGCAAAGGAATGACGTAATGTGTCGATTGTTTTCATATTCTATTGACTCGATATACAATATCAAAGGGGCATATCAGAGAATATACCCCTTTGAGTTTTACAAATAATGAACTTCGTATAGCCTGTAGACATTAGTCGCTCTCATCAGATTTGATGGTATAATTTCCTTCACTATCAAAAATGTAAGTCACACTGTAAGATTCACTTTCTTTATAGTCACCACCGCTTACATATGCAAGCCAATGAATCGTGACTTCGCCCTCTCCGACAACTTCAAATGTCCAGTTTTGTCGATATCCGGGGCCCAAATTTAAGAAAAATCTACTCGTATGATAATCCACTTCTTTAATAACATCTTCTGTGCTAAGTTCATATTCCCAATAAGAGCCTGATGAGTAATTTCCATTTTGCATAAAGGTTACATTTTTTGAATTATTACATGCTGGAATGATTAAAAAAGTTAATATAAGGTGAAAAATAACAAGTTTTGATCTTTTCTTCATATTGAAGGTTCCTTTCTGTTCAGTAATAACTAATTCTAATATGAATCAGTTACCGTAACGCCACCAATCAGCCCCGGATTGTTTACTACACTTTCTAAATCAACAAAGGCTTTCCGACTCCAGGTTGAGGAGGTTAAAATGGTTTTATTGCTGATTTTATCGATGTTTATCGCGGTAATAGTTATAAAGTGGTTTTTCACTTCATTTGACATTGAAGTTTCACCTTCATACATATAAGTAATTGTACCACCGACTCCAGCCAATAATATAGGAGGAATGTCTTCTTGGAGACTATTACTGATTATTGTTTCAAGTTCTTCCCTTGTACTTAATTCTGCTAAATGGTGGCTGTAATTCATTGTTGTAACACCTTGATCAATATAAAATTGATTTAGTTCATTTGCGAGGCTGAGTGGGTCACACCCCCAAGTTCCGGTATCATTTGAAATTAAGTCTGATAATAACTTGGTTGAATCACTTAAGCAAAAGCTATTTAATATCTCAAGACAATCAGGCCAGGAGGAACCCCAACGTATAGAAATCATTATTACTGCAGTACGTGTGACACTATCAAGAATAAGAGATTCTACATCGAATGGGACCAGATAATTATCAGCATAGGAACGCACAAATTGGTCATACTCGTTATACTGAATTAGGTCATTCGAGGTATTTACAACTGTCAAATCTAAATCGTGATATTTTTGTATATAAAGAATGGTATCACAACTGGCGATTACGCCACAACCGCCATGTTTTAGTTGCTTACTCTTTATGTCATTTTTAGTAGAGTCACTTTCATCATATAACCAATCTTGCTGCCCGCCATATTGGTGATTAATCAGAGTGCCCTCACCGGTGGTATCAATGGATATATAAGGATTGGCAAGTTCCACGGTTATAACATCAGAAGTCAAAGGATCCGAAGCGTGTGTCTTCACTTCGTCATAATCTGAATAACCATCCCCATCAGAATCCGGTACATTCGGATCAGAAATCATTGCAAAATAGTATTGTACTTCTATTGAAGATTCGGGAGCAGTCACATAGATAGACTTTGACTTACGACGAATGGTAGGCTCAATTTCTTCTCCGTCCATAAGTCCGTCAGAATCAGAATCGGGGTTTGTGGGATCGGTATAGATTATTTCTTCAACTTGGCCGTTTTGAATTCGGATTCCGACTGTTTCGATAACATCATATAAACCATCACCATCGTTATCGGTGGTATCAAAATCCTCACCAATTCCGATATCTTCATATATTTTCAGTAGTTCATCTGCAGTATATGCTTTAAAGAATTCACCACCGGTTCGATTGGAAATATCTTGCAATGTCGTGTCGGCACTATTGCCTAATCCGATGGTATAGATTTTAATAAATGAAGCGATTGCCTCATCAATCAAGTTATCCGATGCATAAGATGCACCATCTGAAAGTAAAATAATTTTCTTTCTGGTACCGCCTTGACTCGAATTCAATATGTCAATGGATTGTCGAATTGCAGCATCAAAACTTGTTCCGCCACCATTATAGAAATTGGATGTTGCCGCGTTAAGCGCAGATTTATCATCCGTTAAACTGCAGAAAGTGTTGGCATTACTTTCAAATGTTACAATCGCAGCCTTGTCATCTGCATCCATTGAGCTGATATAATTCATGACTGCATTACGTCGCGCACAGTCATTGATTTGTTGGTACGGTGCTGAAGTGGGCGGAATGACAGTAATCGGGTCATTACTGCTCATACTACCGGAACAATCAACTGCCAATACGGTATAACATTTGGATTCTTCATAAGATACATTTGTATAATTCAGTTCTGTATTCCAGGCTTCAAACCACTTATTTTTATCAACAATCATATATTTGCTGAAATGCGTAGTCGCAACACTGACAGTACTTTCGTTAATATCATATGTTGTTTCCATCTCTATGAATTCGTAATTTTCTTCATCGTACCACAAAAATATCAAACTGTCGAATGAAGTATCACCCAACTTGGTTTGATCAATTTTGAATGTAATCGTTGCATGATCAAATTGGGAGGTTGATTCAATTGAAAACGGTTCTCCGACCAAACCAACAACATTTGAACAGAGGTTGTCTGTCTCCATTATGCTTTCTACGGTTGTGGTTTTTTGAATATTACCGGTTCCGTTCATTGATATATGAACTTCGGACACAGCACAATTCTCATTATAAACGTCATGCGTAAATGTTTGATTGAATTTCTCATCACAATCGAGAACTCCGTCACCGTCGGTATCTTGTATGGTAGGATTCGTTCCGAGAGAAATTTCATCACTATCGTCCAAACTATCGCCATCCGTATCAACGACAAGCGGATTTGAACCATGTGTATGTACTTCTTCGCCATCTTTTAGACGATCGTTATCAGTGTCGCTGTACCAAGGTTCAGTATCGTTATTATATTCTTCAAGGTTTGTCAGACCGTCCTCATCATAATCATATTCGCCATCTGTTTTTCCCTCCAGAAGCGTATCTGCCAATAACGGATCCGAACCTAATTTAAAGAATTCGTAACCATCAGGAATGCTGTCACCATCCGTATCGACATTATATAAGTCTGTTCCCAGATATTCTTCAATACAATCAGGGAGCCTGTCTTCATCTGAATCAAGGAGATAAATCCAGTTGGTAATGACATCAATATAGTCAGGAAATCCATTGTTGTTTTCATCCGCCAAATAGCCCCATTCACTATACGGAAGGTGAATAGTCTCGGAAACAGACCCTATGAAATTTGCGATGTTATTACTATTATTTGCATTCACATTTGGGCAGTGAAAGGTAATACTGTCAGCAATGATTACAACATTATTAAGATTCAGATTTTGTGCTGTTATTACGACATCACCAAACGGTGCATAAATGAAACCGTTTAAACTAACATTTTGACTGTCAATGATAATATCACCATATTTTGAAAAGATAATAGAGTCATTTGCATTTTTGACGTCACCATGAAGATTGATGTCTTCGAGTGCTTTGAAAGCAGTGTTGAAATTGATGTTTCCGGTAAGTGTTGCCTCGCCATTAACAACCGTTGGTGCATTGATGTTGATGTTTGTTTCTGTTAGCGTATAATCTTCCGTAATTTCCTCAACTTGATTACTTGCGAAATACTGAGATTCAATCTTCGAAAGATAAATATCATAGATTCGTTTGCATGCTCAGTTTTTGAGCCATTGATATTCATATTTCCGTTTGCAATAATTGTACCATTTGTTGCAACACTACCGTTTACGCAGAAGTTACCTGCATCTACAGTGATTGCGCCCTCCTCGCTTGAAGCAGCGAATAGTGTGTACGGATACGTTTCAGTTGTATTGTCAGCTGTTACGGGAATTGTAGGAATTGTAGCAACCAGCATTGCAGTTACAACAATTCCGGAAATAAATCTTTTTGCTTTACCACAAAGTTTCTTGTTCATTCTTCCTCCATTCTTGTTATCAGAGTGTAATCAATTGGAAAACTTTCTGATATCACACACTTATTTCCGCAATGGTATATTCGATTTTGTCGTTTGTTGGATTTATACGTTTGCGGATGCCTAGAAAACTACTATTATAATAGCATTAGAATATAACGATAGAATCAGCTTGTGCCCCTCCTTTCACAATGATATTTATAGTCTACCGTATTTTGTAATAATTTGCAATAATTTTTATCGACAATCAGCGTTCAACAAAAATAACAGAGACATTTTAGATAAAAGATTCGCAAACGAGCAGCAATTATGATATGATAAAAAGTGTTTTAAACAATAAAAAATCACGAAAGAGGGGCCCAATCATGGATCACGAAAGCGAAGTTTTTGACAAGGAGTTTTATGCGAAATTGGAAGAAGCGATTGGCATGTTGCCGCAGAATGTCAGAGAAGATTTGTATCGTCCCTGTGCCGAGAACTGCGTGAAGAAATTCGTCTTAAAGGAGCAACAGCGACAGTTTGAAGAATGCGGCGGTGATTTGGATTTGCAATATGAGCGATACGGACATACGGAATATTTCTTTGCGGAAACCATTGAAAAAGGACATATCTATGAGATTGGTTATCCGACAGAGGTCTGTGTTTGCCCTATGGTGGCATCCGGAATGGCAGCATCTTCGGTGCATTGCGAATGTTCCAGACAAAGTATGCTTTGTGTATTGCATACATTGCTTCCCGCAAAAGCAATTCAGGTTGAAATGGTACATTCTGTTTTGACAGGAGCCAAGGAATGTCGTTTCCGTTTGACGATTGAATAGAATTACAAATTGATAAGATAAAAAGTAAAAAAATGTTTAAAAAGAGCACATCCCGTCAAGAAAGATATCTCTGTCTGTGCTACGCTGAAATTACACGTTGTCACATAGTATGCGACAGCGCGAATCACAAAGAGGATATCGAACAAGCGGTATCAGATAGGGAGGACTTATGAATTCATGGGAACAGGTTCAGACAACTCTGGATTATATTGAGTTGCATCTAGGCGAAGAATTACGGACCGAGGCGTTGGCAGAAATGGCGGGGCTATCTCCTTTTTACTACCAACATCTGTTTGCAAGGCTGGTCAAAAGACCGGTTGCTGAGTACATTAGGCTGCGCAGAATGGCCAAAGCAGTGGAGGAATTACCGAAGAGCGACCGAAAAATTGTGGATATCGCAATGGATTTGGGTTATTCTTCACATGAACACTTTACACGTACATTTAAGGAGACCTTCGGCATGACGCCGAATGCATATCGGCAGAATCCGATTCGCATGAATCGTATGACCAAGCCTGAATTGTTGTTGAATTATGTGGTTGTTGATGAGGGCGTTCCGTTGATTACGGAAGGGATTGTGTTGGAAATCATGCGAAAAACATTGCCCGAGGAGGAGTTATTTATCGGACATCAAGGCGATTTTCCGTTTTCTGTTTTGCAGGAGTTAGGGAGCATACCGGGAGAAGACGTATTGGATGCGTTATGGAAGTCTCTGCATGCGGAGAAGGAGAAGGTAGCGGAAATCGACCAAACCGGTGACGAAATCGGTGTTGTATTCCAAAGTGAGAAACAAGGGCATTTTACATACTTTGCAGGTGCGAAGGCAAGTGCGGGAGTTGTGCCGGAATCGTATTCCGCGTATCGGTTGCCCGCAGGAGAATACGTAGTTTGCAGTTTTGAAGCCGAGAACTTCGAGGCACTGGTTATGGATGCGCTTTACAAGGCACAAAAGTATCTGTACGAGGTTTGGCTTCATAATCACAACATCCAGACGTCTCCTTGCTGTGTGGAGCGATATCAACGTCATGATGCGGATGCGACGCAGATGGAATTGTGGCTTCGCATCATTACGGAATAGAAGAAATCGTTATAATCAATTACAAGAAATTATGAATGAGGCAGATAAAAATGACAGACAAGACGGTAATTGCAGAGAAAGCAGTAAAAAAAGGATACGCGCTTCGTACAGAAAACAATGTTTTGATTTTTACAATTCCAAGCAGCACGCAGATGACCGAGATTCAGGAATGGCTGCGGGAGGAATGTGGTTCCAAAGTGATTCCTTTTTCTGTCGGATTCATTTATCCGCAGACACCGGGGCGGGCAGTAAAACCTGTCGAAGATAAACCGCGCAGAGAAGCGACAAATGTAGACGCATGGACACAGATGAGCTTCGACGATTTGATATAGCAATTCGTGTTCATATGGATTTTGGTCCCGCGAGTTTGATATTGCGCAGGAGGAAGGACAACCAATGAGGATATGCGTGGTACACGGACAAGGGCATAAAGGCGTCACCTACACGATGACACATGAGATAATCCGCAATTTGCCGGTCAAACCGGAAGATATCAAGGAATTCTTTTTACCGCAGGATGGACCGTCGTTCTGCGTTGGCTGTAATACTTGTTTTCTAAAAGGCGAGGAGCATTGTCCAGAGGCACACAAGGTACAGCCGATTATGCAAGCCATGGAGTGGGCAGATGTCATCGTGTTGGATTCACCGAATTATGTACTGGAAATGAGCGGCAGCATGAAGAATCTACTGGATCATTTTGGCTACCGGTGGGTGACGCACAGACCTTCGGGTACCATGTTTCACAAAGTCGGGATTACCGTCTGTTCTTCCGCCGGTGCGCCGTGCACGCATACAGTGAAGTCTATGGAGAAGCAGTTGAAGTGGATGTGCGTACCAAAGGTATATCGTTTTCCTTTTATCTGTAATGCACTCGGCATTCATGATTTGAAACCGAAGAAACGTGAAGAAATGGAGAAAAAAGCGCGTAAAATCGCTAAAAAAGTTAAAAAATACATAACCCATCCGCGGGCAAGTTTTCGGAGCAAGTTCTTTTTCGGAATGTTTCGAAAAATGGAAATGTCGCCGGATGCGGCGTGGAATCCGACGGATCAGAATTGGTGGATTCAAAATGGATGGACGAAGGATATTCGACCATGGAAAGCATTGCAGCGAAAGAAGGACAATAATGAAAAAAATTGAACGTGAGCGTTTGTGGGTATTTTCTCCGGTAACAAATATTTCATTTCAGGCGCAGTTTGCCGGTGTCAGCGATGAGGAGACATTTGTAAATGCACTGCGGCAAGTGCTTGACAGTTATGAAATTTTGAAGACCAAAGTGGTTGCCGAAGATGCGAAAACTACATATTCCAACGATTTCTTTTTTGAACCGACGCAAGAAGTGCGGTGCAAAATTATCAAGGATGAACGTTCACTGCAAGAAATCATCCACGAGCAGGAAAAGATACTGATGGATATTTGGAACGGAGAATTTTTACGCCTGTTCTATTCTGCAAGTGAAGACGGATTTCGTTTGATTCTTTTGACACACCACGTATTAGGCGACGGTCTGTCTTTTGCATATTTTTTTGAGAAGATTTTACACGTGTTGGCGGGCGAACAAATTGAGGCAACACCGACGGATGATTTTGATTTTCATGCATTGCTGAAGGGCACCAAACTTGGTTTCCCGATTCGTATCATGATGAATGTGATGAATCGTAAATGGCGTAAAACCGGTCGCTTTTATTTGGAAGAAGATTGTCGTGAACTTTCCGATACATACTGGGCGAAGCATCCCACACATTTGGAAGTTGCATGCATAGAAGGAAATGACTACAAACGTCTGATAAAATATGCCAAGAGTACCAATCAAACGATTAATACGGTGATTATAGCGGCATTACTGGCATCGGATACGGCATGTGCAAGTACAGGGATGGCGGTGAGTGTGAGACCGACACAAGATAAGGGCATGGGGCTTGATGCGACGGGAATATCCATTGATTACAAGTATGATACGTCGGAATCAATGGAAAGAAATATGGAAACGATTCGTAAGAAAATAAATCAAAAGAGAAATAATCCGAATTATAAGTTCTTTTTGATTAATTTTTTGCTCGGAATGGAGCAGAGCCTGTTGGATGCAATTTACTTTGCGGCAACGGGATTATCGCAGAATAAAGTAGCCATCCAGTTCTGTAATTTATTCGGTTACGCCGGCAATACGAAACAGGCATTGAGTGTGACGAATTTAGGTGTGCTTCCGATTGAAACCACTCGCGGAGATGTTCAATTGCACGATGTTATTTTTGCACCGCCGCTTGTATTGAATGCCAAGCGCTTAATCGGCGTTGCAACCGTCAATGAAAAGATATGGTTTACCATGCAGGTGGAGGACAACGCAGAGAAAGAGCGTCATCATGAAGTATTTGAACAGTCGCTAAAAATACTAAAGCAGCTTAAGTAATTAAGAGTTTATAAACGAATAGGATTGATTACAGATAAAAATGAACCAAAGTAATTTCCGCGACGATACATAAGGCAGGAGAGAAAACTTACGAAACATATCGGAACGGAGAGAGAATAAGATGGACAAGACGAAAAAATCAAGTAAAAAGAAAAAAGTAGTTCTTATAGTATTGCTGAGCCTATTTGCAATTATTGCAGGCGTGGTGATGATTTTTACACATTTTGGCGGATTCGGCACGGGACCGAGTGTGAATCCGGAGGAATTTGCGGCATATGCGGAAAACGTGACGGATATTACCGTAGCGGACAATGTCAGAATTGTGGGCTTGGGTGAGGCAACGCATGGGAACGCGGAATTTCAGCAATTGAAACTGGAGGTATTCCGTCATCTGGTGGAGAATGAAGGGGTGCGCGCATTTGCACTTGAAGGAGATTATGGCGGATGTGAAGCAGTCAATCGCTATATTCATGGTGGCGAAGGTACGGCAGAAGAAGCGGCAGCTGCAATCGGGTTTGCGCTGTATCGCACGGATGAGATGGCAGATTTGATTGTGTATATGCGTTCCTATAATGATACTGCCGCGGCAGGGGACGATGTGCGTTTTTATGGATTTGATATGCAAAGATGCATTTATAGTTATAATTTTTTGGTCGATGATTGCAAGGCACTTGATATCGATACCGCAGAACTCGAAAGTCTTGTGGATGGGAGCGATTGGAGTGCACAGTATGATTATCCTGCACGCGTGGAGTGTTTGGAGAAATACAGAGACGAACTTGTGCTAAAAGAGGGCGCGGCACAAACAATTCACTATGTGGATGTGTTATTGCAGTTTTGTGAAATCAATTCCGCAGTTGATGCCGATTACATAGAGATTCGTGACAGAATGATGGCCGAAAATACCTTATGGATTCTGGAGCAGGAAGAACTTTTGGGACATTCGCGTATCTTTGTTACCGGTCATAACGGACATGTGGCGAAATACGGTAGTTACGATTCGATGGGAAAACTGTTGGACAAGGAACTCGGAGACGATTA
>CAYMCV010000063.1:13412-14197 GCA_964389005.1 uncultured Lachnospiraceae bacterium
CTATCGGAACGGATTTCTACAAAACACGTTGTAATTTGCCGAAGAGTAACGGAGGGAGAACCAAGCAGGTCTTCTATTCATACGACCCGTTAGCCAAAGCGGCAAAAAAGGCAGGGTTGGAAATCTGTTACATGGATTTTGACAAGGCAGCGAACAGTCCGGAATTGGCGGCAACCATGACAGATTATGTGTACATGGGTAGCCTTGGAGAAGGCTACAACCTCTTGATACGCACCATTCCGTACAGTTACCGCATTTTCCAGCCACCCGCAGAATTGTACGATGGGATGATATTTGTCACAAATGCACATCCGACAGAAATCAAGGATTGAGCGGTTGCGCTTTTTTTACCAATAATTCATACATAAAAATCATCAGAATCAGGATGATCAGTA
Organism: uncultured Lachnospiraceae bacterium; assembly: GCA_964389005.1. Lineage (GTDB taxonomy): Bacteria > Bacillota > Clostridia > Lachnospirales > Lachnospiraceae > CAYMCV01. The sequence continues at coordinate 13,808 of CAYMCV010000063.1, forward strand.
AGAAATAGGGCAACAGTAAGGGCGAGAATGCATTGGCCAAGACACCGAATAAAGGCGGCATCAGTAATGTGCCGATGTAAGCACTTGCCATCTGCACACCGATGATTGCTTGCGAACGATCGGCACCAAAATGTGCGGGTGTCGAATGAATGATGCAGGGATAGATGGGAGCGCATCCAAGGCCAATCAGAATCAAACCGATGAGGGACAGCACTCTCGGCCCGGGAAGCATCATCAATAGAATTCCGACTGCAATAATGACTTCGCCCATACGAGTCAGATGGTTGTCATTCAATTTCATGGTAATGAAGCCGCAGATGGCACGTCCTACGGTGATTCCGATAAAAAACAGACCGGCAAAACTTGCGGCGGTTTCCGGCGAGATGCCTT
>CAYMCV010000064.1:0-13630 GCA_964389005.1 uncultured Lachnospiraceae bacterium
AACCGCAACAACTTTGTAAGAAGTCTCAGGATCTGCTGTTCTGGTCAGATAAGGATAGTAGCCCTGATACTGTTCCGCCAGTGATTTGGATTCTCCGGAGGTATCGGCTTTGATGGCAGCAGCCGTTACCTTGGCAGGGGCAAACATAATGTTTCCGTTGACAATCAGTGTCTCCACGTCTTCCTTCGTTGGAAGTGATACCAAATCTTCCCCCTGTTCAACCAGTAGGGATTGTTCTTCGTCGGTAAAATTGGTCAAGAATCCGGCTTCTTTGTCATAAGCACAGTCGTCACAGTAGACGGATTTCATATTGGGTGCATTGTCTGCGTAAGTTACTTTGATTTCATTGCTGTTGAGCCAGGTGCGAATGTTGGAGGTTTCCCATACATTGCTCCCCTTGGCTTTGATGTAATCCTCATCGGAATAGGTATCTGCTTGGTCGTGTTCGAAGGGAAGCTCCTCATCGAAATAATTCCATTTTCCGCTTTCTGCGGAGTCGTATGCCTTGAGTGTAAGGATATCTTTGGAAATTAGGTAGCGTGTTCCGTCGTCATCGGCGCGTAAAACGACCCATTCAATGGGCGCACCGTTGTAACTGCCGCAAGAAACCGTATCACCGGGCTGCAAGTTACTGATTTTGGTTTCAACCAATTTCAAGTTGACTGTACTTTCCGACGCAATTTCGCTTTGCGATGAATTTTCCGATGTCGAATTGTTTGCGCGTGAAACATTTGCATTCCAAAGACCGAAGGAAAGTGCTAAAATAACCAATAAAAAGACAGCAATACCGATGAACAGCATGCTTTTTGAAGTCTTTGCGGGCGTTTGGTCTTCAAGCGAAGAAACTTCTTTTGCCGGTGACACTTCATTCAGATTGGCCCTTACAATTTGCGGAAGTTCGCTGAACATATCGTTCTCGGTCGCATCAATCCACTGGCATACCATAATGAAGTATTCGAAGGTCTTCGGAATATCATATTCTTCCGTCTTGTATACCAGCAGCGGAAGTTTACGATTGACCCCGCGTTCCACTTCACGCAACACATGTTGCGACTGCATCGCACTTTTGGATGCAAGCAACAGAATCATGCGACTCGTATCGATTCCCTTCACGATTTCTTCCCCGTAGGTCTTTCCGGGTTCCAAATCTCTCGGTGCGATAAAACACCCGATGTCGTTTTTTTCAAGATAGTCACAAATTTTCATTGCCAATGATTTATCAAGTGATGAATAGGAAATAAAGACGTCTTTCCTCATATGTATGTACCTCCGATTGATAGATAATATCAAAATGATAATATCACGGAGCGATGAATCTGTCAAACGGATTTAAAGTATTTTTTGTATGTGATATACGATAATAATGACACAGGAGGTTCTATGGCACAGATTAACGTCAGTAATTTGACATTTCATTATGAAGGAAGCTTCGATAATATTTTTGAAAATGTCTCATTTCATATTGATACGGATTGGAGATTGGGGCTCATCGGAAGAAACGGCAAAGGTAAGACGACGTTTCTGAATCTCTTGTTGGGTAAATATACATATGAAGGAAGCATTTCCACCGGTGAACGATTTGATTATTTTCCTTATCAATTGCACGCGTCATATGATGCATTGACGGCTTCGGAGTTCATTGAAGAAATCAAACCGTCCTGCGAGCAGTGGCGGGTGATTTGTGAATTGAATAAACTTGGGACAGATGCGGAGATTCTGTATCGAACATTTTCCACCTTGAGTCACGGAGAGAGAACCAAAATCATGTTGGCGTTATTGTTTTCCGGCGAGAATGAGTTTCTTTTGATTGATGAGCCGACCAATCATTTGGATCGGGATTCGCGTGAAATCATCAAAAACTATCTGGCAGGAAAAAAGGGATTCATTCTGGTATCGCATGACAGAGACCTTTTAGATGCTTGTATCGATCATGTTTTGGTACTGAATAGAAGTACAATCGAAGTTCAAAACGGAAATTTCACAACATGGTGGGAGAACAAGATACGAAAGGATAGTTTCGCAGAAAGTGAAAACGAAAAGCATCTGAAAGAAATTGAGAAGTTAAAAGGAGCGGCGGCACGTGTAGAACAGTGGGCCGACCGTAATGAGAGTTCAAAAATCGGATTTGATCCGGTGAAGGAACATGATCGGTTCTTGGACACGAGAAGTTTTATCGGTGCCAAGACCAAGAAAATGCAGAGTCGCGTAAAACAGATGGAAAATCGACTGGAACGGGAAATCACCGAAAAGGAAGGATTGTTAAATGACATTGAGAAGCCGGTCGACTTGAAATTGATGCCGCTTTCATTCCATAAAAAACGCCTAATTGACGCTTATCAATACGGGCTTCGATATGAAGACGCAAGGGAGCCGCTTTTTAGCAATATGTCTTTTGAAATATGCGAGGGTGATCGACTGTTTCTCGACGGTGACAATGGTTGCGGAAAGAGTAGTTTGATTAAGGATATATTGTCGCAGACGACGCTGGGCTTGGATTTATCGATTACACAGACGGTTCAGAAACTGCAAAGAAGCGGGACGTTGCATGTCGCTTCCGGCCTCGTGATTTCGTATGTCAATCAGGATACTTCATTTTTGAGGGGAAGCATTTACGATTTTTGCGAGAAGCAGAATCTTGATGAAAGTCTGTTTTGCGCAATTCTGCGCCAACTGGATATGGAACGTGTGCAATTTGCAAAGCAAATGGATGAATTCTCCGAGGGACAGAAGAAAAAGGTACTGTTGGCAGCAAGTTTGATGACACCCGCGCATCTGTATATCTGGGATGAACCCCTCAATTATATTGATGTGTTTTCAAGAATGCAGATTGAGAAGCTGCTTTTGAAATTCACGCCGACGATGTTGTTGGTCGAACATGATGTCAGGTTTCGGGAGAAAATTGCGACGGGAGTCATTCATATTTAACACTTGTATCAACATAAGATAGTTAAAATATATGAGCAATTACAGAACGTAATTGCGGGTTGGAGTCAGGGTATGATGTCGGATGATAGCAGGATTTTTACGCAATACCGACAGAGGATGAAGCCATATGAACCGCTCTTGGGAAGAAAATACACAATTACACACTCAGATACCACAGCGGAATTATTTGTTTTTATCGGCGAAAACTATGCCAAAGATCAGTTTACAATCATGCGTGATGAGGTTTGCATTCGGTGGGAGAGGTCTGCATGCGGTCTGCGTCTGATGGGTGAAGTTATGGTAAACGGCGAGAAAATTGTCGGCGATGCCGGCGTCAGAAATGAGATTTTCCTACGCGAGATGCCAAAAGCACTTCATGCATTACGACATGCAGATCGTTTTTTGTTTGAACGCGAATGCAAATTGGATGCAACACCGGTCTACATTTATTTCCGTTCGACACTCGATGCATATGCAAAGATGTATGACTTAGGGAAAATCGGAAGGTATCGCTCATGCGTCTGAGAAACCATTTGGCATAAGAATGAATAAAAGTAAAAAATTTAAAATAATTAGCACTCACCTCTTGACAGTGCTAACAGAATGTTATATAACATATATAACAGATAAAACAAGAGACCAAAGAATCATAAGAAGTCCTGTTCTGTCTGAGAAACCATCAAACCACGAGATTGCGATGTAATCTCACAAGATAAAAGAAAGAAGGTATGACCTATGTTGAGACCAAGTATTTTTCATGACAGTTTTCGTGACAATCTTTTTGAAGACTTTTTCGGTGATGCGTATTGGCCAAGTCCCATGTTGCAGAATATTTCCGCAATGAATACCGATATCAGAGAGAACGAGAAAGAATTTCTCATTGATATGGAACTTCCGGGATTCAACAAGGAAGATATTCAGGCGGAGTTGAAGGATGGCTACATGACCATTACAGCCAGTCACAACGAAGAGAAAGAAGAAAAGAACAAGAAGCAGAAATTTATTCGGAAGGAACGCTTCAGCGGATGCTATAAACGTAGTTTCTATGTCGGCGAGGCGGTGACCGAAGAAGATATTTCCGCAAAATTCTCAGACGGAGTGCTGACGGTAGCAGTCCCGAAGAAGGAGAAAGAACCGGAGATTGAGCAGAAGAAGTATATCTGCATCGAAGGATAATTGATTGTATGAAAAGGCGACAGAGTACCTGTCGCCTTTTTGTATACTTATAAATAAGTAGCATATGAAGGATTCATGAATAAATCATGAAAAGAATGATTTTTTGATTGATTTTTTGGACTGTTTATAATAATATAGCAAGTGGACGCATGAAATCAATATTTTGGCAATGTTTTTAATCATTGCACACTATTAAGGAAAAGAGAGGTTGAAGAAATGGGAAAAGTTGATTTAAGCCAGTACGGCATTTCCGGAACAACAGAAATCGTTTATAATCCGTCTTTTGATGTTTTGTTCGAAGAAGAAACAAAACCGGGATTGGAAGGATTTGAAAAAGGACAAGTTAGTGAACTTGGTGCAGTGAATGTTATGACCGGTATTTATACAGGACGTTCACCTAAAGATAAGTTTATTGTTATGGATGAGAACTCAAAGGATACCGTTTGGTGGACCTCTGATGAATATAAGAATGACAATCATCCGGCAAGCAAAGAGACATGGGATGCATTGAAGAAGATTGCACAGCAGGAACTTTCCGATAAGAGATTGTTCGTTGTAGACGCATTCTGCGGTGCCAACGAAGATACAAGAATGGCAATCCGTTTCATCATGGAAGTTGCATGGCAGGCACATTTTGTAAAGAATATGTTCATCATCCCTACCGATGAGGAACTTGAGAACTTCAAGCCGGACTTCGTTGTTTACAATGCTCCCAAGGCTAAAGTAGAGAACTACAAGGAATTAGGATTGAACTCTGAGACGGCTGTTGTGTTCAACATCTCCAGTCGTGAGCAGGTTATTATCAATACATGGTACGGCGGAGAAATGAAGAAGGGTATGTTCTCCATGATGAACTATTACCTTCCGTTGAAGAACATTGCAGCAATGCACTGCTCCGCAAATACAGATATGGACGGAAAGAATACCGCTATTTTCTTCGGACTTTCCGGAACAGGCAAGACCACACTCTCGACAGACCCGAAGCGTCTTTTGATTGGTGATGACGAGCATGGTTGGGATGATAACGGTGTATTCAACTTCGAAGGCGGATGCTATGCGAAGGTTATCAACCTTGACAAAGATTCCGAGCCGGACATCTACAATGCAATCAAGAGAAATGCACTTTTAGAGAATGTTACCTTGGATGAGAACGGAAAGATTGATTTTGACGATAAGAGCGTTACAGAGAATACACGTGTATCTTATCCGATTAACCACATTCAGAATATTGTACGTCCGGTATCTTCAGCTCCGGCAGCGAAGAACGTTATCTTCTTGTCAGCTGATGCATTTGGCGTACTTCCTCCCGTATCAATTTTGACACCGGAGCAGACCAAGTATTATTTCCTTTCCGGTTTCACAGCAAAGCTTGCTGGTACAGAGCGTGGTATTACTGAGCCGACACCGACCTTCTCCGCTTGCTTCGGTCAGGCATTCTTAGAGTTACACCCGACCAAATATGCTGAGGAACTTGTTAGAAAGATGGAAATGAGCGGTGCAAAAGCATACCTTGTGAACACCGGTTGGAATGGCACAGGAAAGCGTATCTCCATTCGCGATACCCGTGGTATCATCGATGCAATCCTTGACGGATCTATCACAAAGGCATCTACCAAGACGATTCCGTTCTTCAATTTTGAAGTACCGACAGCACTTCCGGGCGTAGATCCGAAGATTTTGGATCCGCGTGACACATACGCTGATGCTTCCGAATGGGAGAAGAAAGCAGACGATCTTGCATCTCGTTTTATCAAGAACTTTGCGAAGTATGAAGGAAATGAAGCAGGTAAGGCATTGGTTAGTGCAGGACCGCAGAAATAATCTTTTGTATCATATTTTAATTGTTCACAGGACTCATGGGTACACCCATGGGTCCTGTTTTTTATGAAATGAGAGTTCCCTAAGTCTGTGTAAAATGTTGTCGGATTATTGGCAATATGCTATACTAAAAACTGCCAAACGGCTGTAATTATTTGGAGGTTATATGAAGAAAAGAATCCCGTATGCAATTGCCTTCCTGATTCTGTTTGGAACGGAAGTGTTCATCGCATTGTTTGTTCATGATAGATTGATTCGACCCTATATTGGCGATATGTTGGTGGTCATCGTACTTTATTGTTTCGTGAAAATCATTGATATCAGAGATCACAGATGGTTGCCTCTTTGGATTTTTTTGTTCGCTGTATTAACGGAGGTTTTGCAATATTTTCACATTGTGGAACTGCTTGGATTACAGGACAATCAATTTTTACGTGTTTTGATAGGTTCTGTTTTTGATATCAAAGATATTGCTTGCTATGCAGTTGGATGTATTGTGGTTGCGTTGTTTGCGTGGTTTACGCGCACGCGCGGGAAGAAAGAGGAGAAGGGATATGGGACTGCTCAAAAGTAAGTATGAGAAGGATTTGGATGCCGTCATCAAGAGAATTGATGTTAATTGCAGCAATAACTATAAGGATGCGGCGCAACAAAATTTGCAGGAATTTGAGCAGAAATTGCTTACATATGTAGAGAATGGATATCTAAAAGGTAAAAAACAGGAGTATTATGCGGAATTACTCAAGCAATATAAGCAAAAAATGACCGGTTTTACACACAAAGATCAAAAACCATATTGGACGTAATGGGAGACAGAGATGAGCGACAAACACAATTTAATAAACGAGGCAGAAATGAATCATGAGTCTACAATGAACGTTGAGACCATGCAAAAAAGTTATTTCGGAAAGACGGTGCGTATAGTGATTGCAGCACTGACGGCGATTATCGGCTTGATTACATTGTTTTTTTGTTATTATAGTTTTCGATTTACGCAGGTATCGCCGGACGGGACGGAGGTATTTATTCCGATTGCAGACAATATGCTGCATCAGATACTTGTGATTGTCATGTCATTTTTGATTTCTTTGGGGTTGGTAGCTCTGATGAAAAATCAAAAAATAGCAAAGATACTGCCGCAGGTATTGTTATGGGTAACACTGATTGGAACTGCAATTCTAGGCATTTGCTGGGTAACTTTTGCACATATCAAACCGGAGTGGGATCAGATGGAAGTGTACACCTATGCGGGAGAGATTTTTTCGGGTAATTATCAGTCACTTCTGGAGGGCGGCTATTACAGTAAATATCCGCATCAACTCGGGTTGGCGACAATCCTGTGCGGACTGTATCAATTCTTCGGTGTGTTGCGCTATGATGCATTTGCTTATCTGAATGCACTTTATCTGCCTTTACTCATTTTTTCCGGCTATCGAATCACGAAACTCTTGTTTCATAAAGAGGCAATTACCACGGTTTATCTGATACTGGTAACTGCCTGTCTGCCGTTGTATCTTTATGTACCATATATTTATGGGGAAATTGGTTCCTTGGCATTTTCGATGGCATTTCTATGGCAAATCGTTGCATTTTGTCGAAAACCGAATTGGAGAAGTATTACCTTCGGCGCCCTGTTTGCGACGATTGCATATATGTACAGAATGAATTCCATTATCGTTGTGATTGCCGGGAGCATAATTTTATTGTTATTTTTTGTACGAAAACTGCAGTGGCGTTCTTTCATTTTTATTGGATTGACGGCGATATTAATTTTTGGCAGCAATTTTGCCATGAAAGAGGTATATTGTCAAAAGGCAGGGTTAGAACAATTGCAAGGAGTTCCGAGGATTCTGTATATATCGATGGGATTACAGGAATCCGAGATGGGACCGGGATGGTACAACAGTTATGTGCATTATGTTTTTTTGGAGAATGATTACAATATTGAGGTGAGTGCAGAAATTGGTAAAAACGACATCGATAAGAGGATGCGGGAATTTTCAGCAGATTGGAAAGCAGCAGCTGGATTTTTCAAGAGAAAAATAGTCTCACAGTGGAACGAACCTACATATGACGCATTGGTTGTGACCAATTCCTTCGAATTACCGGAGGAAGAAATGATGCCGATGATTGTTTCCATTTATCGAGGAGAACTGCATGATAAAGTCGTCAATTTTATGAATCGCTATCAACTTATCATCTATGTGTTTGCCTTGATTGGCTGTATCGTGACATTTCGACGGGTTCGCGAGCCGGAGGATGGGTTGATACCGCTTGCAATTCTCGGAGGTTTTCTGTTTTCGATTCTGTGGGAGGCAAAAAGCAGATATGTGCTTCCTTACACGGTATTCATGATACCGCTTGCAGCTTTTGGCATGATTTTCTGTGCGGAAAAATGTCTACAGCTTTTTAGCAGGAAAAAGACATCTGTATCATAGTATGGAAAAAAGGGATGAAACGTGGTAAAATAATGGTGATATTTGGCGAGTAAGAAGGGAGAAACAAACATATGGAACCGAGATTGATCAAAGCATATTGGGATTGCAAGTACTGCAGTGCGAAACATATTGACGGTTTACTGGATGTTTGCAGAAATTGCGGGAAACAGAAGTCCGATGATGTTAAGTACTATATGGGAGAACCGGACGAAGTCTTGACGGATACAGACTTGGCAGCAGCCAAAATCAAGCGTGAAGAATGTGACGGAAAACATACGGATTGGATATGTAAGTATTGTTCTCAATTGAATAATTATTCTGACGAGATTTGTGTGGCTTGCGGTGCACCGCGCGATGTAGATGCCAAAGATTACGGTGAGGCATACACACCGGGGCAAGAGCCGGAGACTGAACCGATTGTACCGACCCAACCGATTGCGCCGCCTCCGCAACCGATTGTACCACCGAAGCGTTCGGCTGTGAAGCGACCGCGTAAAGCAGGATTACGGAAACTGTTTGGTACCGGAATTGTCGGATTGTTGCTTTTGGCATTTGCCTTTTTATTATGGCCGATGAAAGAAACGGTCACCGTTACCGGATTTGAATGGAATCGGAAGATTACGATAGAAGAGTGCAATACATATGAAGAATCGGATTGGAGCCTGCCTGCCGGTGCGCGACAGTTGGATGCGAAGGAAGAGTTTTACGGATACGAAGATGTCATCGACCATTATGAGACCAAGACGCGTGAGGTTGCGGAGCAAGTCATTACAGGATATGATAACGAAGTGAGTTATCAGGATAATGGAAACGGTACTTTCACAGAAATCGTGAACCAAGTTCCGATATATGGAACGGAATATCATACAGAAACCTATGAAGAACCTGTGTATCGGCAGGAGGAAGTATACAAAACCAAGTATTACTATGAAATAGACAGGTGGGAGGCTATCAATACATTTTCATCTTCGGGGCACGATCAGGACGCTTATTGGAATGATTCATACAGCCTCGCAAGCAATGAGAGAGACAGTAACAGGACAGAACAATACCTTGTCTTATATACGAACGGTAAGAAAGCATATGAAGTTGAAAAGGACTATGCCGAGTGGATTAATCTGTCTGTGGGTGATGAATTCACCGTTACAAAGAACAGGCTGGGAATCACATATTGAGTTGTAGAGGCTCAATGGGAGGATAAAAATGGACGTACAAAAGCCAAAAAAGAACGAAAAAAATTCCAAATGGCTCATCGTTGCGATACCGATATGCTTTTTGGCAACGTTGTTGATGACGCTGGTTTTGATCGTTGCTGCGTTGACAATCGGAAGTCGTTTGATTTTAGGCACGGTTCAAAACAGTTCCGACAATCTTGTTGCAAATGCAATCAACGGTAAAGGTGGCAAGGTAACATCCGTTTCCGAGGCAGAGTTGCGAGAAGTGCTGCTTTTGAGTGAATTGTCAACCGCAGAATACTCATATAATGCGGTTATGCGTGTATATGAAGAAGACGGTACCACCGAGAAATACTACGTTGCTTATGATGCGACCGTCAAAGCGGGAATTGACTTTGACGATATTGATATTACAATTGACGAAGATACAAAAACCATAACGTTAAAAATACCAAAATGTAAAATCATGGATGAAACGGTTGATTTTGGCTCCATGGATTTTATCTTTCCGGACAGTGCCAATGAGAGCGAAACCATAACACAGGAAGCATATGAGTTGTGTCAACAGGATTTGAAAAAGAGGATGAAGCAGGAGAATTATTTTATTACATTTGCAAGAGAAAATGCAATTGCAGCAGTTGAAGCATTGATTGAACCCTGGGTTCAAGAAATTGATGATGACTATACCGTGGTCATTGAATAGGGGGTAGCATATGAAATATATCAAAATTATGGTTATCCCGGCTGTTTTACTATTGTTATTGAGTTCTTCCGCTTGCTTACCGACAAAGGGAAACGCAAATCAGAGTCATGCGTCTGCGCAGGCTGCACAGTCGGTGCTCAATGAGCCGGAACTTGCAACGGTTCGCTCCATTTGCGAACTTGCCACACTGGAATGCTACTATCATAATGTTGCCAAAGGAACCAAGTCAGAGGGGACGGGGCTGATGCACTTTGGTGAAATCGAGCGTAAGTTTTGGATTGAATATACGGGTGTTGCCACAATCGGGATTGATATGTCTGAGGTTACCATGACGATTGAAGGAGAAAACGTCACAATCACGATGCCGAAAGCAAAGGTTTTGAGCTGCAAGGTGGAGGAAATATCGGAAGATGATTACATTCTCTCCGAAGACTCGTGGTTGAATTCCAATCCCATCACCGCTGACGAACAAACCAAGGCAATTGCGGATGCACAGGAAGAGATGAAACTGAGCGTTGAGAATAATACTTCGATTATGGATGGTGCGCAGAGGCGTGCCAAAACGTTGATTGAGAATTACATTCACCAAATGGGAGAGTTGTCGGGTGTAGACTATCAAGTCATTTGGAATGATTCCGAATAGAGAGGAGCGCTTATGAAAAATCAGTTAAATTCTAAGAAATCGATAGTTGCAATTGTGATTGCAGTGGTGGTACTTGCATATTTAATTTTTCCGTTTGATATACTTCCGGATGTTGCCGTCGGCGTCGGACAGATTGATGATGTGGTGGTGGCTTTGTTGGGAATCGCATTGGAAGTTATTACCGTTATCAGCGGTGGAAAAGGACAGCCCAAAGGGAAACATTCGCAGGATGAAACCACATACGAAGAGGCAAAATATCGCGAAGTTGATGAATGATTGATGAGGAGATAAAAAGATGATCTACAAATGTCCCAATTGCGCTGCAGCACTGGAATATAATCCGCAGATGAACTGGTTGGAATGCAACAGTTGCGGCAGTACGTTTCGTATGGAAGATATCAATGAGGTTGAGATTGAAAAAGAAGATGTCATTCGTGAAGAGCATACCACAGAGGACGGATTGGATTCTGAATCGTCGGAGAACATGAACTGTAATCTGTATACCTGTTCTTCCTGTGGTGCACAACTCTTGATTAATGAGGTGGAATCAGCGACGTTCTGTGCCTATTGTGGGCAGCCTACAATTGTCTTCGACAGAGTATCATCAGAACTGCGTCCGCAGTATATCATTCCGTTTTTAATTCGACAAGATCAGGCGGTACAAGGGATTCGCGAGCGAATGAGAAAAGGATTTTTTATCCCAAAAGAAATTCGTAATTTCGAGGTCGAAAGGGTACGCGGTATCTATATTCCCTATTGGCTGTATGATGTTTACTATTATGATCGCAGAGTTTACAAGGGCGAAGTTGGTAGCGGGAAGAATAAAACGACGAAATACTTTTTACGCGAAGGCGAGTGTATGTTTACGCGTCTGACGCTGGATGCGTCCCATGCCTTGAATGATGAGATATCACAGCGCTTGGAACCTTATAATATGGCAAGTTTGAAACCATTTGATCCCGGCTATATGTCAGGATTTTATGCAGATCGTTATGATATGGATACGAATCGAATGAACGGTTTTGCAATCCTTCGCGCACGCGAATGTTTCGGAGAGGAAATCGAACGCACAATCAAGGCAAACAAAAAAGAAGTGTTGGTGTCGTCACCGAAGTCGAAGATATATAAGGCAGAATATGCCTATCTGCCGGCTTGGTTTTTGACATTTCACTATATGGGCGAGCGTTATACAATGCTTGTGAACGGTCAGACCGGAAAAGTGGTTGGCGCAGTACCGTTCGACAAAAAGAAAGCGGCGATTGTATATGGCGCAATTTTCCCTTTTATGGCAATTATTTGTTCATGGATTTTCTATTTCCTTTTAACTGCAGGTGGCAAAGAAAGCGGAAAATTGCTTGGTTATATCGTTGTTGGAACGATACTCCTATTGACATATGCAACCGGAATGGTTAAAAAAGTCAAGAAACAGATGGAACTGACAAAAGCCAGAGAAACGGTGGAATTCGTGAAAGAAAGGCAGGATAAAGTATCATGATTTATATAGCGATTATTTTGGGTATAGTAATTGGCGCAATTATTACATTTGCAATTGTAGCGACATGGGTTGCGCGTTCCAACAGAATGGGTGACAGCAAGGGAACATTCCAAAACTTTTCGAAGTCACCGATGCGTATATTACAAAGCAGGGACGCCAATCGACCGGATAAACTGTCTAGAGGTGGACTATAACGAATCACATATCCAGATAATATTTTTCATACGCTGCGTTTAAAAGATCGCTATATTTGGTGTTGGGCGGATAATCTTTGGCTTCCGCATGACCGTTTAGAACAATAACGGCATTCAGCATATCGGTTTCATAGTTGGCGATTTTGGGTTTGGGAACCAGCCAGACATAGGCCAAGGTTCTGCCATATGTATCTTCTTTGGATTTATCGTATTCTAACCAGATGGTTTGAAATTCAGTTAATTGTGTTTTCATAAAATCTGATGCCAGCACGCCTTCGGGCGTGTTTTTGCTTTCATCCGAATGAACACTTTCGGGCGCATCTATTCCAATCAAACGAACCGTAAGAAGTTCGCCGTTTTGCAGTCGGCAGACAATGGTGTCACCGTCAACGACACGAATCAAATTTGCAGATTCTACGGAAATTCCGGGAAAGAAAAGAAACTTCGCAATCACCATCGCCAAGAGCAGACCGATGGATATACAAATGGATATTTTTTTGTTTTCTTGTCTGCGGGTCATAAAGAATCCTCCAATGATACACAAGTCTATGATTCCATTTTAAGCGTTTCTGTGATTCTGTCAACCCGTTGTAAGTGAATTGAAGGACTTGATTATTTAGTTCAAAGCGTCTATAATGGCATGAGCGAATGAAAGAATTCGTGTACCTTGACAACAGAATACGGACAGATTTATGAATACACATGCGAGATTTCCTCTTAGCGCCATGCACCTGTTGAAATATGCAGGTTAACGAGGATAAGGGTTATCGAAAATTCGGCGGACGCCCTTACGTGCATTCCGGTGCGAACATATCGACAAATATGCGGGTAACTGCAAAACAATCACGATATGACGGAACGACAACAGCAAATAATGAGTTTATGTAAATAATAGAAAAAAGAGGAAATTACAAATGTGTGGAATAATTGGATATATAGGAAATGATGTGAAGGAAGTATTGCTTGACGGACTGGAATTTTTAGAGTATCGCGGTTACGACAGTGCCGGCATTGCGTTGAGAAACGGCAATAGCATGGAGGTCGAAGTATACAAAAAAGCAGG
>CAYMCV010000065.1:0-13389 GCA_964389005.1 uncultured Lachnospiraceae bacterium
TCATCAATCAGAAGGCTCTGCGTCCGTTTTTCACAGAGCCTTCTGTGATTACAATCACTCAAATACAAAACCGGAAAATTTCAACTTATAACTCACAATTTTTAACCGAATCAAACTGTTCTTGCACTTCTTTCGGTACTTTTGTCAAGAGGCTTACGACCACAATCACAATTGCGGAAACAATAAATCCGGGTAAAATCTCATATACATCAAAAATTCCTCCGGAGCAGAGCCACCATACACATGCTGTCACGCCGCCGGCGATAATTCCTGCAAAAACGCCTGCTTTACTGGTTTTTCTCCAGAATAATGAGAACAATACTGCCGGTCCGAACGCCGCACCGAAGCCGGCCCACGCAAATGCCACCAATTTGAATACAGATTCATTGATTTTGAACATCAATGTACCTTCCACGGGATTCTCAACAGAAACCAAGAGTGCGGCAAGAATTGACACAACAATAACCGTTATTCTGCTGACCCAAAGCAAGGATTTCTGACTTGCGTCTTTTTTGATGATACCGCCATAGATGTCTGCGGAAACGGATGCTGAAGTAACGAGCAACTGACTGTCTGCCGTGCTCATGATTGCCGCAAGAATCGCGGTCAGCATAATTCCGGCCAATACGGGATTGTACAATTGCCCAACCATATCCATGAACACCGACTCGGGATCTGCAAGATTCGGAAGCATCAATTTGCCCAATATACCAATGATAACTGCCGCACCAAGCGTAATCAGTACCCAAATCGTTGCAATGACTCTGGCAGGTCTGATTTCATTCGCTTTACGAATTGCCATAAAACGAGGTAAAATATGCGGCTGTCCGAAATAGCCGAGCCCCCATGCCAGCGAGGATACAAGAAGCGCTGTATTCAATGCCCCATTATCCAGATAGGGTAAAATCTTAAATCCGTTATCGATTTGTGACAAAGCGTTAGATACCGCATCCACACCTCCAAGTCGGAAGCATGCCACAATCGGTGTGATTACCAATGCAATAAACATTAAAATACCCTGAATCGTATCTGTCCAGCATACCGCCAAGAATCCGCCCAAAAAGGTATAGGATACGATAATGATAACACCAATCAACAGTGCCTGCGTATAAGTAAATCCAAATACCGTCTTAAATAATTTCGCGCCTGCGGAAAACATCGACGCTGTATAGAACAAGAAGAAAATCAGGGTAAAAACAGCCGATACCCCCTTTAATACACCGCTTTTATCCAAGAAACGGTTCTGGAAAAATTCCGGCAATGTGATGGAATTACCCGCCGCCATTGTATACTTACGCAAACGTTTGGCAACAATTAACCAGTTTAAATATGTACCGATTGCCAATCCGATTGCTGTCCAAATCGCCTCCGTTGTTCCGCCAAACAATACATATGCCGTACCGGGAAGACCGAGTAACAGCCAGCCCGACATATCGGAAGCCTGTGCCGACATCGCAGCAACCCACGGATTCAATGTTCTTCCACCCAATACATAATCCGAAACATTCTTGTTCTTCCGAAAGAAATAGAACCCGATACTGACCATTACGACCAGATAACATAAAAACACAATTGCTATAACTCCTACGTTCTCCATAACTTCATCCCTTCTCTTTTGATTTATTTTTCTTCAACGCCCGTAAGCGTTTAACAGACAAAAATTCTTCCGGCTGCTCCGCCGGTTCCGGCTCCTCATACACATTCAGAAGTGCACCTGACATCAGGAAAATCATACTTGTATATATCCAAATCATCAATATGATTACCGTTGCAAGACTCCCGTACATACTAAAAGGATTGTAATAAGTTAAATAAATCGAAAATCCCCAAGAAAAAGCTGTACACAGCAATGAGGCCATCGCTGCGCCTTTGATTTGTTTACGTGGATTCGTTCTGCGATTCGGCGCCCACGCATACAGAATTGTAAATAACATCGAAAACAAAACGCATTCCACCAAGTAACGATAGTTAAACAACGAATGAATCAAACTGTCTGCATCAATATATCTTGATAAAATGTTGTTGAGAATCACTCTCCCAAATACAAAGACAAACACAGTTGCAATCAGCATCACCAGAAGCGCTACGGTATATATGCATGCCTCAATTCGAACCAGAACGAAGCTTCGTCTCCTTGTAAAACCGTTGATTTCATTCAAGCCCGCCGTAATTGCCTGCATGCCTTTACCTGCAGACCATAATGTTAAAACAGCCGAAACAGACAGCAACGCAGGTTGTTTCCCGTAAACTTCCGCAACAACTCCGACGGTAAATCTGTCTATGGAATCGGGTAAAATCTCTTTGAGGAACTCTAACACACCATCTTGTGTCAGTGGTGTATAGGGCACGATACTGAACAGCAACACAACAATCGGCACCAAAGAAAGAAACAGGAAGAATGCCGCCGAGGATGCATACATGCCTACATTTTTACATTTATATTTTTGTGAAAACAACAGAACTTTCTCTTTGATTTTCATAAAGTCTGCATCCTTTCGTCTGCATTGATTCTACTTTATCACATCATAAGTAATTCCGCTATAAAAAATAGTTAAAATTTCCTTCCATGTAGCCCCCGCCTCGGCAGCATGTTTCGCCGCATTCTGCGACATACCGACGCCGTGACCAAAGCCGCCCCCGGTTAATTGATAGGACTTCATATTACCATTTGCATCTTTTTTGGATTGGATTGCAAAGTAAGCACTCGGTAACAACTTGGTCATAGTGACACTACTGTTGTCTTTGCGTATTACTTCCGACTTACCATCCGCAAGGCAGAAACGGATATTGTACTCACCCACAATCAGAATTCTTGTTTTTGAAGTCACGACTTCCAACTCATCGATGACCCCGCCCGGAAGTCTTCTTATGACATTCAGTTCCCGCAACTTGCCAAGTTCCTGAATTTGCCGACTCTCATAAGCTTCTGTCCTGGAATTCCACGTCTTGATTAATTCAGGTGACGCTGCATAAATTTCACACATACGTTCACGCATCATTTCGGTGTTCGGTTTGCTTACTTGATAAGTCCAGCGATACCACGGCTCCGATACATCCAAATCTTTGATGTTTTCTGATGTAATAAATGCCAAGAACTGTGTCTCTTCGCAAAGACTCTTTGGCATAGAAACATCCGCTTGTTTAAGAGAGATACTTTTTGCTTGTAAATATGGTCTTTCTTTGGGTTCTTTCGTCTTCCATATCTCCGATATGGTACCAACACCGCATGAGGTAGAATAGTAAAAAGCATCCGCGACTTCGTCGCCATACTTCATGATGTACCCTTCCGTCAAACGTATCGCTTCGTTCGTTGCCTCATTCTCACCGATATTGTTGTACACCTGAAAGTCTGTACTGTCATTCAAATCTGCGCCGTATTCCGGATATGCCGGTGAAAGTATATGTGCTGCCGCATAGGTTCTTGCGCATACTGCCTGTGCCTTTAGCGCCTCAAGCGGATAATCCGACGGCATTTCACTCGGGACAACGGATTTTAAGTAATCTTCCAACATCAGTTCGTTGACAACTACATATCCATCTACGGTTTTCGTCACTATAAGGGTACCGTAATAACCGGGGTTCTTTTGTGCTCTTTCAATGTTTTGAATAACAATTTTACCTTTATCGCCTTCATTTGTAATATATACCTTATCATTATTGCTCATGTTGAGTTCCGATAACTTGAGCTTCTTATATGACATATCATCAATCAGCATTCCTTGGTCGGCTGTAAGTATCACGTCCTCATGGAAAATATTCTCATAATTTCCCGCTAAAATCAATACAAAAATATGATTTCGCAATTGCGGTACAACCGGTACTGCACTCATAATTTCCGCAGGTTCGCTCGAAATTGACGGTTCTGTATCCTCCGATAACTCGGAAGATGCAGTGTCTTGTGTATGAACCATCGCTTGTTCGCCATCATTCTTTCTGACAAACAAAAGTGAGCACAACAGCATTGTCCCGAACAAAAGCAGTATGCATTTGAGTATCAGAGAGTTTTTTTTCGTCATTCCAATTTCCCTTAGAGAATCCTTCCTTCTATACATATGATACAAGGGTCAAAAGTATAAATCATTTCGTGCTAGTTTGAAAATAATTTATACATTCTTAACTGCAACTTCATCCGATGTAATTATTTGATATCATGAAAAAGCAGCCCGTTTGGACTGCTTTTTCATGTGATTGTATGAAATCTCTTTCTGATAACAATCCCCCAAAATGCCGGTTCCTGTATTTTGACTCCTAGCAACGCTAGGTGGGTAACCGCAACCTTGTTTCTGCCTTCCACTGACTTAATGCGAGGCTTGACATCCGCTCGGCGATTTAGGAATCCCGTTTAAAGTAATGTAGGTTCAAAATTACAGGAGTTATCGAACATTTCAGGATATAGTTATTATACCCGATATGAAGCTGAATATCAACCTCTGATGACAGCAAATTTAGCCAATTTCCACGATTTCTTCCATTGAATTAGCATTGTTTGTATCGCATGCTACATCTATAATCCAAGATAAATAAACTTTAAATAAATCTCCGTCTGCTTCTATTCTGAATTTTCCTTTTTGCAATTCCGTGAAACTCTTTGCAATTGCGAGTCCGAGTCCTGCGCCCTCCGTATTGCGCGCCATATCGCCGCGTACAAAACGCTCCGTGATTTCTTCTGCGCGAAAATCAAGCGGTGTCGCCGAAATATTACGCAATACGATTTCAACCCTGTTGTCCTTCTTCTCAACATCAATATAAACGCGAGAACCCGGCATTGCATATTTGATGATATTTCCGTACAAATTCTCAAAAATGCGGTAAGTTTTCTGTCCGTCAAGCAACAAGTAAATCTTTTCTGTTGGCAGATGATAGTTGACCGTCAAATGTCTGTCTTCGAGTTTATCTTCAAATTCTACGCCAACCTGCTTAATCAATTCCACAACATCCACAAGATGCAAATCCAGTGTAATATTATCGGTTGTTGCCTTGCTAACTTCAAACAGGTCTTCAATCAATACATTTAACCTGTGTGCTTTGTTTTGTAATGTTGCTATATATTTGGCACGCTCTTCTTCCGTTATATCCTCTCGTTGCAGCAATTCAATGTATGTTGTAATTGCTGTCAGCGGTGTCTTCAAATCGTGCGAGACGTTTGTGATTAGTTCTGTTCGCATCCGCTGGCTCTTGACTTCTTCGTTTACTGCCTTTTTAAAACCATCCTGAATCTGACTCATTTCATTTTTAAACGGCTCAAACAATCCAATATCTTCTTCGATTGTCGTATCAAGTTCTCCGTCTGCAATTCTCCCCATCGCTTTGAGTAGAATCTGATAATCATTCGAGACATTGATATAATATCTTCGCATCATTACATAAATGATTACACTGTAAATAAACAATGGAACAATACCAAAAATCCAGAAACAAGAAATCACAGACAAAACAATAAAGTTGACAATCACCAATCTAAAAATCACACGATTTGTTTTTTTCGTAAAATCTACATGCCGAATCATGTCCGTATAGCGCTTCCATGTTGCCTTCAGCCACGGTAAAAAGTGGAAACAAAAACTGTATTCCTTCAGATATTTGCGAAGTCCCAATCGAAATACCGGTGCGAAATTATATACTGCCCAGTAAATCATCAGATAAAAAACGCATATCATGATATAAGCAATCACGGTGGTTACCACCTCTTCAACCGTGATTTCCTTAAATTTCCTAGCCAAAAAAGTATTGGTCAATGATATAAAACCGCTTTCATACAGCATGTCATATTGAAATCTTCGAAAGATATTCAACATACAAATCAAAATAAAAATTGATAACTCTGTGGGGTATTTTAGGAATACCGGCAAATGTAATTTCTCATCCGGTACACGTTCCTCACCTTCTGTAACATTTTTATTTGATAGTACAACCGCAAACGCCATAATGGCAATCAACAGCACACTGCCGAAATACAGATAATGACCGCCATTATCCTGATATTTGTAGTAATCACTGTTCCAGTTATACACAATAGAATACTTCAAATCGATATCACTGTTATTCGGCAATGCATAGATGACTTTCATATTACGGATTCCGCGAAATGCAAAACCGCTCTCTTTAATTGTATCCTCAAGTTCTGTATTATCACGCTCAAATTGCTGGTAATACTTAATAAAAATGTCTCCGTCATTGTCTGCACTATAAATGTGGTCTATCGACATAATTCCTTTTTCATCAAATTGCATTACGACGAAAAATTTATAGTTCTCCTGCAGATCCAAAAAGTTTTCTTCTGTCGGATTTTCAAAAACCTTCTCCAAATCATAATCTGTATTCTTCCATGCACACACTTTGGAAGATACACTTTGATCCGGAACGGAAATATAGTAATCGAAGCCGTTAAAAATACTCGCTGCTTCGGCTTCCCAGACCTCCAAATAAGTTTCCAACTTATCATTCACGTCAGAAGAAACAACGTTCGTTGACTCCGACTCCTCTTCTTTGCGATCAGAAAAAACATCCAATACGCTGACATCTGCAATTCCGTTGACTTTTTCCTGTGCCTCACGGTACAAAACCTGATTGGCATGATACATCAAAAGTATGATATCCGAATCATATAGGGATGTCTGTCTTGATTGTTCTGCTTCTTTTTGTACATCGATTTTACCCTGAATCACATAAAAAGCAATCAGATTCAAAACTGATAAAATAATGATTAAAAGAATCGATATTTGATTTTTGAATCGTTTACTGTTTCTCAATTTTGTATCCAACTCCCCACACCACCTTCAGGTACTTCGGTTCTTTCGGATTGATCTCGATTTTATCCCGAATATTACGTATATGCACCATGATTGTATCCGTTGTAATTGCTTTCTCGTTCCACACGCGTTCATAAATTTCTTCCGCCGAAAAAACGCGCCCCGGATTCTTCATCAGCAAGCGGATGATTTTGAATTCAATCGGTGTTAATTTCACCGGCTTTCCATCCACTGAAAAATCAACCGTATCCTCATTCAATTCCAGTCCGCCGATGATGTATGTATGTTCTTCACCGACATCTTCCTGTTCCGACACCTGATATTTCGTATAACGTCGCAACTGTGAATTCACTCTAGCGAGTAATTCAAGTGCCGCAAACGGCTTCGTTACATAATCATCCGCACCGATATTGAGGCCGATAACCTTGTCTGCTTCTTCGGACTTCGCCGATAGCATGATGACAGGAAACTCATGTTGTTCTCTCAGTTTCATCGTCATTTCGATTCCGTTCATTCGCGGCATCATGATGTCGACGATTGCCAGATGAATAACTTCTCTTCCAATGATTTCAAGCCCCTGAATGCCGTCTGCAGCCTGAAAAACCTGATATCCCTGACTTTTAAGAAATATCTCGATTCCGTTTCTGATTTCTTCATCATCTTCCACTACAAGAATATGATATTGTTCCACCGTGTAAGCCCTCCTCATTACCCGATTCTATACTAAACCGGCTTGCATAATGTCAGTATACCACGGATTCCTGTGCCTGTACCATAAGTTCTTTTGCATAAAAATTCTGAATTGCCTGTGCATACAGAAGTTCGCAGTCCTTTGCAACATAGATTTCTTTATATGATTCTGCTGTACGCCGCGCACCCATTGACAGTGATTGATACAGTTGACTGTCGTCCAAAACCTCTTGTGCTTTTTGTGCCCATGTTTCAACGTTTTCCGCGGTTCTGTATCCATTATAACCGTTTATGACCACATCATCAACACCATTTGCCGAAACGGCAATGACCGGATTTCCGGCAGCCATTGCTTCGAGCAAAACAATGCCTTGTGTTTCCGATTTTGAAGAAAAAAGAAACAAATCTCCGGCGTTTTGATAGTTTTTGATTTCCTGATTCGCGACATTACCGATGAATTCAACACAATCGTTCAAGCCCAATTTCTCCGCATATTCTGTAAGATGTTTACGCTCCGGACCATCTCCGATGAACAATGTATAAAAAGTTTTTCCGGTTTTGCCCAATTGTTTCTTTAAGGTCGCAAGACCTTTTAACTGAAAATCAATGTTCTTCTCTTCCGCCAGTCTCTGTACCGAAATCAAGAGATAATCTCTTTCACCCAAGTATTTTTCTCTGATTTCCTGCACTTTGGCGTCTTCTTTCATGAATGAATCCTCAAGTAAGCCTGTCGGAATCACTCTTACGTCTGTAGATATATTTTTGTTTTTTAGATATTTCGCTATGAGCGGTGTCGGTGCAACCAACATATCGCATTGATTCGAAAATGATTCCAAGTAATGATTCAAAGTTGACTGTACCATCCTGGTCTTTGTAATTCGATTCATTTTTAGGTAATGCAGATACTCTTCGTACATGGTGTGATAGGTAAAAACGACCGGAATGCCGAGTTTCTTACGTAAATGCAAAGCCACATTTCCCATCAACGCCGGATGATGAACATGAATAACATCAATTTTTAACGCTTTCATCTTTTGTTCAATTCTTGGATCAAATGGGTTCGGCAATACCGCACCTGCAATTGTTCCCGCAAACGTTGAGAATCGAATGACATATTCCTCTTCCTCTTGATTTTCATAAGTCGGTGCAAAAACATAGACTTCATTTCCTCGTTCCCGCAATGCATTTGCCAGTCTGTCTACAGAAATCGGTACACCGCCGATGAATGGTTTGTAGTTGTTTGTCAACATTGCAATTCTCATAAGGCAAGCCCTCCTATGACTGCGTCCCCAAAGAAGTATCCCGCTCCGACGAACACGAGATTCCAAATAATGATTCCGCTTGTGGAACTGGCAACATACTTCACGAGATTCATGTGCACCATGCCGGCCGGTATCGAAATCAGCGTTCTGACGCAAGGAAGCAATTTGCTTAAAAATACACCGATTGCGCCTTTTTCGCCGAGATAAATCATTTTACTCTCGATTAAGTCTTTTTGTTTGGGCCATTTCTTGTAAAACCAATGGAAGAAACCATCACCGCCGAATCTCCCCAAATAGTAAAGAATCATGCTGCCGACAAGACCTGCCGCTGTGGTTAAAAGCATGACGGTTAAGAAACTGAGTTTTCCCTGCGCTGCCCAGATGCCGGCAAGCGGCATGATGACACCCGCCGGAAAGCCCGGTAGATTCATATATTCCAACAAAACAATAACAAATATGGCAATGGGACCGAATTCGACAAAGAATTGTGTAATTGTTTGTACATCCATGGTTTTCTCCATTCTGAAACCGTTGCGTTTCTAAGTATGATTGAAGCATGTTCTCTTGAAGTAATTTCATCATACAAACCAATTCTAAAAATCAAATGCACAAAAAACAAAAGAATTTCTAAAGAAAAACGCCGACTATCTGTCGGCGTCAAACGGTGCGGTTTGGTGTAATAACCATTCCGCTTCATTTTTAGTTAAATATGGTTTGATTTTGGTATAAACCTCTCTGTGATAAGTATTGAGTGCCTCCTTCTCTTCCTCGGTCATCCTCCGCCCATCCAAAGCGTTCATATCAATCGGTACATAAGTCAACGGTTCGAATCGGTAGAACTTCCCGTATTCTGTCTCTTTCCATTCCTCGCAAAGAAGGATGTTCTCGATTCTGATTCCAAATGCACCTTCTGCATAATATCCGGGTTCATCGGAAACCATCATGCCTGCTTCTATCGCAACCTCCTGACGCGGTATGAATGATGCCGTGCGTATACTCTGCGGACCTTCGTGCACCGACAGCATGTAGCCGATGCCGTGTCCGGTTCCGCAGCGGTAATCCTCGCCTTTTTTCCATAAAAATTGCCTTGCAAGAATATCCAAAGAGGTTCCTGTGGAACCGTATCGAAATATTGCGTTTTGTAATGCCAATACGCCTTTTACTACATCTGTAAAGTGTTCTTTCTCCGACTGGTTCAAGGCTCCGAGCGAAACGGTTCTCGTAACATCGGTTGTTCCGCCGTCATACTGCCCACCACTGTCAATCAGATAAAAACCCTTGTTCATCAGTGTGGCATCATGTCCCGGTACAGCCTCATAATGCATCATTGCAGCATTGCTTCCGTAAGCACTGATTGTCGTAAATGAAATATCATTGGCTCCTGCCTCCATGCGAAGGTGATCCATTTTTTGTGCCGCTTCGCACTCGGTTATACTTCTTTCTTTCAGCGTGGTTTGTAACCAATACAGAAACTTGCATACGACCGCACTGTCACGTAAAAAAGTCTGTCGAATATGGCTGATTTCCGTTTTATTTTTAACTGCTTTCCATAATGCAATCACAGAATTTTGTCGTATCAATTCATTTCCGTCAGATAAAAGGCGGTATACAGAATATGGGATTTTATCGTTCCATAACAGAATGTGACTACACTTTGGAATTGCTTGCAGACAATCTTTGAAGCAATCGTAGTCGCATATTGTAATCTCGTGTTCTCGCGCGTAAGAATGCAGTTCTGATGTCTGTGATTCGGTATGCAGGAACAACCGAACATCATTGGTCGTAATAATTGCATAAGAATGTAGTACGGGATTGCACGGGATATCATTTCCCCGTATGTTGAATAGCCACATAATCTCATCCGGTGCCGTTAGAATAACAGTGTCCGCGTGCTGCTCTATGAGATACTTACGAAGACGGTTCAATTTGTCCTCATATGATTCGCCGACAAGCGATGACGGAAGGATGCGTGCTGCGGAACTCTTTCTTGCGGGGCGGCACTCTCCCCACAGTTGATAGATGAAATCGATGTCATCGATGAGTTGCAATTTTTTATTGCATTTTTTTGCTTGCATATTTAATGTATTCGCAAATGTATCGCTTTCCGCCATTCCGCAAAATGCAAAGACGATTGACTCCTTCGGGTCATTGCAAATGAATTCCGGTACTGTAAGAACACCTGTCTGCTGCATCTTCATCAATTCGATGCCGCTTCCGTGAAGTTCTTGCTCCGCTTGAATGAAGTATCTTCCGTCTGTCCAGAGATAGGCTTTTTCGCTCCCAATCAGCAAATTGCCGTTCGACCCCGTGAAACCGCTGAAGTATGTGCGGATTCTATCATGCTCCGATACATACTCGGAGCCGTGATGATCGGCATCTCTTAAATAACAGTAATCAATGCCGCGTTCAAGCATTGCGTTTCTTACGGCTGTAATTCTTTCGCTGTGGATGTTCTCTTTCATGATTGCGTCCTCGATTCCGGCTAAATCCTAGCTTCAGCCATCCAAAATATTCGATTACATATTACATGTGATGTGTCTGTTTGTCAAGAATTGCCCTGTATCGGCGGGTTTAAAAAGATCTGTGTTTTGCTGTCATTACTGCGTGTGGACGTTTGTAGGCAGTTTTGGGCGAATAAAATGGAACACTTGCCCCGTCCCCATGTAACAAAATGAAGAACCCGATTTGCATCGGGTTCTTTGGGAGTTAGCTCGGATTGTCCATCTCTTGTTTGGGGGGCAATGAATGAAACAATCCGAGAAGGAGAAAACGCATAGTTAGTTCTTTGCAAAAAGTTTGTATCCGCGCTTTGAAACAACATCGAAGATAACTGCGAGCAACAATACGCCGCCCTTTACGACTTTTTGCATGTTCTGGTCAACACCCATCAGTGACATACCGAGGTTGATGACACCCATCAATACCGCACCGACAATAACACCCGGTACCGTTCCGATTCCGCCGTATGCAGACGCACCGCCGATAAAACAGGAACCGATTGCATCCATCTCGTAGTTCTGACCGTAGGTCGGCTGTGCAGAGGTCATACGTGCAATGGTAATCATGCCTGCAAGTGCCGCTAAGAATCCCATGTTCAGATATGCGAGGAAATATACACGGTCTGTATTGATACCGGATAATTTGGTTGCTTTTTCATTTCCGCCGACCGCATAGAAGTGACGACCGATGGTTGTATTTGAAGTGATATAGCCGTAAACAATGACAACGAGGATAACCCAGATCAGAACCGAGGGAATTCCTTTGTGTCTTGCAAGCTGAACGGAAAATGCAATCAAAACCAAACTGATCAAACTCATTTTTATGATTTCAGGTACAAAATTACCGACCTCATAACCATTTTTCTTTTTGTCCATTCTGTTCTTCAACTGGAGCGCAACATAGACGATTGCTGCGATAACGCCACCCAGCAAACAGGTTAAGTTAAAATTCGGTATTCCGAAGAAATCCGGAATATAGCAGTCGGCACCGCCGCCGAATAAGTTTACAAACGTCTTACACTCTTTGACTGAAACAGTCATACCATCCAAAACAACGTTACTTAAGCCACGGAATGCAAGCATTCCGGCAAGCGTTACGATGAAGGGCGGAACACGTACATATGCAATCCAGAACCCCTGCAATGCACCGATTAACGTACCTACCACAACCATTACAATAATTGATATCCAAATATTAACTTTAAAATTCGCCATCAAAACCGCCCCGATTGCACCGACAAAGCAAACAACCGAGCCAACGGATAAGTCAATGTTACCTCCTGTCAGAATACACAGAAGCATACCGGTTGCCAACACAAAAACGTATGCATTCTGCGAAATCAAACTGCTGACATTCATGGGAAGCAGAATGGTTCCCTGTGTCTGAATCGCAAAAAACAAGACTACCAAAACGAGAACGATAATCATTGTGTACTTTTTAACAAATTCTAGAATTTTCATGCTCTTCTCCTTTTCTTCCGGATTGTAAAATATAGGACATAATCAATTCCTGTGTTGCTTCTTCACCTGATAATTCTCCGACAATGCTGCCTTCATTCATAACGTAGATTCTGTCACACATACCGAGAATCTCCGGCAACTCCGATGAAATCATGATGACTGATTTGCCTTCCGCAACCAATTGATTGATAATACAATAAATTTCATATTTTGCACCGACATCAATACCTCTGGTCGGTTCATCAAGAATCAGTACGTCGGGATTTGCAAACATCCATTTTGCGAGCAGTACTTTTTGCTGATTACCGCCGCTTAAGTTCCCGACATTCTGCTCAACGGTGGGACATTTTGTCTTTAATTTATCTTTGTATTCCACCGCAACTTGGTATTCCTTATCTTTATCAATGATATTGTGTTTACTGATATCTTTCAGATTGGAAAGAGTCGTATTCACTCTGATCGGATTGCTCAATATCAGTCCGTTTCCTTTTCTGTCTTCGGTTACATATGCCAGTTTGTGCTTAATTGCATCTTCAACCGAATGCATATGGATTTCTCTGCCATCCATATAAACATGACCACTAATGTTCGCACCGTAACTTTTACCAAAAATACTCATCGCAAATTCGGTTCTTCCGGCACCCATCAAACCTGAGATGCCGAGAACTTCTCCTTTGCGAACGTTCATACTGATTTTATTAACGACTTTTCTTTCGGAATATAGAGGAT
>CAYMCV010000066.1:0-13311 GCA_964389005.1 uncultured Lachnospiraceae bacterium
TTTCTACAAAACAGATTTATCCCGCGGAAAAGATAAAAAAGGCACGGGTCTCGGGCTATCCATAACCCGCGAAATCATCCGTGCACATGGTGAAAATATCAACGTCATCAGCACGGAGGGCGAAGGAAGCGAATTCATCTTTTCCCTTCCCCTATCCGATGTCAATGACGAAACATAACTACTCTGACTTCCAATGCAGGCGATGCAATTCGCCTGCTTTTTGCATTTGCGTAAAACCGTTCTGCCGTAATGCCTCATACAATACGATGCTGACCGAATTCGAAAGATTCAATGAGCGAATCGTCGGCAGCATGGGAATCCTGATGCAAGTCTCCTCATAATCCACAAGAATCTCTTCCGGAATTCCGGCACTTTCTTTCCCAAACATGATATAATCATCGGGCCCGAATTCCACTTCCGTATAGATTTTCTTGGCCTTTGTAGTTGCCATATAAATCTTTGCATTGGGATTTTTAGCTAAAAATTCTTCAAAATTCATGTATCGACGCACATCTAAATGTTCCCAATAATCCATTCCGGCACGCTTGATTTCTTTCTCATTTAGGCGAAATCCCAAAGGTTCAATCAAATGTAAAACCGTATCCGTAGCAACGCACGTCCGTCCAATGTTGCCTGTATTTGCCGGTATCTCCGGCTGATGAAGTACAATATGCATACGTTTCGCTTCCTTTCGGATTCATGGTCTCACCGTTCCGTCAAAACCCGAATCCGCTCTACTTCCCTCTTAATCCATCGATAAAGTGTTGCAACCTACCGATCGCAATCTTCAAATCCTCCAAAGAATATGCATAGGAAATCCGAAGAAATCCCTCTCCGCAATCTCCGAATGCAGTTCCCGGTACCACAGCTACCTTTTCTTTTTCTAACAGTGCCAAGGCAAATTCTTCGCTGCTCATTCCGAATTCCTTGATACATGGAAATACATAAAAAGCACCAAACGGTTCAAAACACGGAAGCCCCATACGTTCAAATTCATGCATGAGAAAACGTCTTCGTCTATTATATGCTTCACGCATCATTGTGACATCGTCGTCACCGTCACGCAATGCCGCAATTGCAGCATACTGACTGGTTGTCGGTGCACACATAATCGCAAACTGATGCAGTTTTATCATCTGCTTGATGATAACTTCGGGACCGCAGGCATATCCCAAGCGCCATCCTGTCATCGCATAGGCTTTGGAAAATCCATTGATTAGTATCGTTCTTTCCTGCATTCCCGGCAGAGACGCAATCGATACATGCTCTCCCTGATAAGAAAGTTCTGCATAAATCTCATCCGATATGACAAATATGTCATTTTTAATGACTATCTCCGCAATACGCTCCAAATCTTTTCGTTCCATAATGGCACCGGTCGGATTATTTGGAAACGCAAGTATCAGAACTTTGGTTTTGTCGGTAATCGCTGCTTCCAATTCTTCCGCAGTCAATCGGAACTGATTCTCGTTCTTCAGATTGATTATCACCGGAACTCCGTCTGCCATAACGGCACAGGGCTCATATGAAACATAGCAAGGTTGCGGAATGATGACTTCCTCGCCGGGATTCAGCATCACGCGTAATGCAACATCAATGGCTTCGGAGCCACCCACAGTTACCAAAACCTCATCATCTGCGTCATATGTAATTCCATTTTTTCTCTTTATGTACTTTGCAATTTCTTTTCTTAATTCCTTCAGACCCGCATTGGATGTGTAGAAGGTACGCCCCTTTTCCAACGAGTATATTCCCTCGTCGCGAATATGCCAAGGGGTATCAAAATCAGGTTCGCCCACACCCAGAGAAATAGCATCCGGCATCTCACTGACAATATCAAAAAACTTGCGGATTCCCGAAGGTTTGATCTCTACGATTTTATCGGATAATGGATTTCTCATGGCGTCAACTTCAACCTTTCATCCGTATTTTTCTTCGCAAGAATCGTCCCGTGATCCTTATATTTCTTCAGTATAAAATGTGTTGCGGTACTTAGTACCGTATCAAGCGTTGAAAGCTTATCGGATACAAAGTTGGAAACTTCCTTCAAGGACTTACCTTCCAGGCTGACCAACAAATCATATGCACCGGAAATCAAGTAGACCGAATTCACTTCGGGATATTTGTAAATCCGCTCTGCAATCGTGTCAAATCCCTGACCCCTCTGCGGTGTCACGCGCACCTCAATCAATGCACTGACTTTTTCGATTGAGGTTTTTTCCCAATCAATCAGCGTATGGTATCCGCAGATAACTCCCTCTTCTTCCATGGCAGCAATCTCGTTGACCACATCAATCTCTTCTTCGCCCAATAAAACCGCCAATTCCTGTAAATCAATGCGGCTGTTTTTCTCTATCACAGTTAAAATCTTCTCACGCATAATTATTCCTCCATTTTGTTTTGTCGATACATTCTACTGTAAAGCCCGATACAATTCATCCGATTTCGGAGGTTCCAAAAATCTCCGTTCTCCGTCGTTTATGACAACCCTGTCATTATTATCTGTTGTTTTCCCGATAACAACTGCATGTATTCCTTCCTTATCCAGATTTCGAACCAAATCGGAACCGTTGTCCGTCGCAATCAACATACTTCCCGATGAAATCAATCCATAAGGATTAATATCGTAAAAATTGCATATCTCCACAGTTTCCTGTCGAATCGGTATTTTCTTTAAATCCACCTCGATACCGACCCCCGCGCTTTCACCGATTTCCCAAAGAGCACCGAAAATCCCGCCCTCGGTCACATCATGCATCGCACTGACGCCGGTCCGAACGGCGACTGCAGCCTCCGGCAAAACGGATAAAAATCGATCGAACGCTTTGGCGTCCTCTATCATTGGGAACGGATATCTCTTCAAAAGCTCCGCTTCTTTTTCTTTCGCAATGATCGCGGTGCCTTCCAATCCAATCCACTTCGTAACAACCAAATCCTGTCCTGCCTTGGCGCCTCCGGTCAAAATGTAACCGTCTTTTTTGGCTTTACCGATTCCGGTAACTGTCAGAATAGGTCTGTTGACTGCTTCTGTAACTTCCGTGTGTCCGCCCATAACCTGTATATGAACCTGTTCACAGGTCTCTTCAATCTGGTGCATCATTTCTCGCAAATCCGATTCTTCTATGCTTGTAGGCAATAACGCCGATATCAGCAAACCAACCGGTTCTGCACCGGAAGATGCCAGATCGTTTACTGTTACATGCACTGCCAACCGACCGATGTCCTTGGTCGTACCGGTAATCGGATCCGTGCTCGTGACGAAAACTTCATCCTCTTTTAATGCCAAAACGGCACAGTCTTCCCCTACGCCTGCGCCGATTAGTATTTCTTCTCTTTTATTCTTTATTTCTTTGAGTATGGAGCGTTTCAGTACACTCTCAGACACTTTACCGATTTTCATTGCTCACCTCATGATTATCCTTAACTCCGATACACACAATATTAATACTCCGGTACCGGCGGTGCCGTAATCTGCGCATAAAGTGCAGCTGCAACTCCCTTTACATGATCAATACTTCCGGTTCCGATTGCAGCCATAATTTCATTGTAGACATTCGGATCTGACGTATTCACGCCAACAACCGCCGTCCTCGGTGACATTTTGTATGAACTGCTGTTTACCTGTTCACGCGATACTTCCACGCCGTTTTCTTTCACGATTTTCCAAAGTCTTGCTTTATATCCGATATGTGCCGATTGAACATTCACATAACCAACACCTTGGTTGGTTGCGGGAATGATATTCTCGTTCTCCGGATTGATTACCTGTAAAATTTCGCTTTGATATTCGACTGTTCTGTTCTCCGCACGATTATCAACACCGTAAATTGTAAATGTAATCTTTCTGCTTCCTGCCACACCTTCGATATAAATCGGATAGTCCGAGTTATTTTTAAATTTGAAATCCTTGCCTGCCCCCTCGGAAATTGCAGCATCAGCAGATACATTCACATAAGAAACCACCATGGAATGCGGATTGCGTTCCGTAACCTCCAACTCAGAAAGCAATACAGCATTGTAAAGTGTCGTCGACACCTGACAAATACCGCCGCCCATACTGTCTACAACCATTCCGTTTAAATAGGAACCGGCCATATAGTATCCGTTTGCCGCTGTAAAAGGTTTTACTGTGTCATATGTCGAGAATTCCTCCCCCGGCATAACGATCGTTCCGTTAATCAAATTACATCCATTCTCAACATTGGCACTTCTGGCCGCCACCGCCGAATAGGAAGTCGTAAACGTACCAAGAACATCCTTGATTGCTTTCAAATCATCTGTGGAAATCTCGGGCTCTGCAATGACTGCAGACAAAGCAACCGTAATCGGTTCACATGCCCAATTCTCGGCTAAATCTTCCATCACCAAGTCAACAGAGTCTTCAACGTCAACCACTGCTCCGGCAATGCCATCCTCAATTACAAATTCATCGTTCACGCGACTAATCGTCGGATTCTGTGGCATCACATCAAATGCAGTACACTGCTCGGCTATCACGGAACGAATCTTGCTCTCGCTGAATGTAAACATCATTTCAAGAACAACATTGTCTTGTTTTAAATCTTCTCGTGCTTTATATCTTGCTATAACATTTCCTTTGTTTGCATAATTGGTCGCTTCTTCAAGAATTTCGGGATTTCCCCAAGCAATCCCCAAATCGCCTGCAGTCACTTCCACTTCATGACCTTCCACTGCCTGAAGTGTAATTGTCGTATTCTCAAGTGCCGCAAGATGCGATTCCACCGCTGCCTTTGCCTCATCCGGTGTCATTCCCGAGATATCAACCGTATCTACATAAATACCGTCATGAATGACCTCTTCGCCTTGCGCCGCCACGTTCCTACCAAACAGTAAGGCACTGCACATTGCTATCATTATGAGTGTGAATACTCTGTTCATGTTCTTCATCATTTTTCCCTTTCTTTATGCGATACACTTCCGCTGTTGAAAAAAAGCCGATAATCGACTATACTGAAGCAGGGAAATGCTCATCACAATCGATGACTGTATGATAAGCGTCTACTCTATAGCAAATACGCCAAAAACGGAATTACCATTGCAAGCACCAATAAGATACAAATTACGGATGCTATCATTCTTTTCGTTTTTTTATTGTTCAAATTCATCATAATGCAACCTACCTCCATAATTGGACTCTCTCGCTCTTTTTATGAGAGATGTGAACTCAATACTGAAAGGATATTATATATGAAATTTCCCTTTTTTGCAAGCATAATTATCGGCTCGCTCCTCCTCATGCTTACCATTCGACTTCTTCGTCGAAAAGAGCACAATCTTACAAAAAAATATCTGGAAAGAGAAGCCCTTGCCAACAGCGCGCGAGCACAATCTCTGGATACGCTGAATTATATCAGTATTCCGGAACGCTTCTTTCAGTTCTTCGAAGAATCGGTACCTGAATCGGCCCAAGAAGCACTTCTTGCTTTGTTACAACTAAAAGATGCTCCCATTGTCAATCTTTCTGGTATCAGTAACACGGATTTGAAGTTCTCATATGGTGCCGCTAATTTAGAGACCCTCTCGCTCTATGATCAGAATTATACCATCATGGCACGTTCCATCCAGACACTTGCCGAGGCGGAATATGCCTGCGGTCATATCGATCAATCCTCTGAATTACTCGAGTTTCTGATTACGACACATTGTGACATGATGCGTACCTATCGCCTTCTGTCTTCCATATATATAGCAGAAGGCAACGCCGCCAAAACAGATTACCTGATTTCATCGGCATCAACACTTCCCGGCTTAACGCGTGAACCCATCATGAAGATGCTCACTTCGATGCGCCCTTCGGACAATACGGACGAAGAAAGCATTCTTCGCATTTTGGAGTAGGTGCCTTACAAATGGTTCTTCCCAAACGGATGATTTGTATATTGTAGAGAATCCAATGATCCTTCGGTAATCGCTTCATCAAATCAAACTCAATCTTAACAGGATCTTCTTCCTTGGTAAGTCCAAGGTTTCTTGATATCCTTTTGACATGTGTGTCAACCACAATGCTGGGTTCATGGTAGATATTACCGCGAATCACATTGGCGGTTTTTCGCCCAACACCTGACAGTGCTGTCAGTTCTTCGATTGTGCGCGGAACTTCGCCCTGATGACGCTCTAACAACTGGTTCGCACATGCTATCATATTCGCAGCTTTATTGTGATAGAAGCCCGTAGAATGAATATCCTCTTCCAATTCTTTGATGTCGGCTTTGGCAACGGCTTCAACTGACGGATACTTGACAAACAAATCCTTTGTCACAATATTGACACGCGCATCGGTGCACTGTGCGCTCAGCATGGTAGCAAATAAAAGTTGCCACGGTGTCTCATATGTTAAGTAACATCGATACTCCGTCCCATATTCCCGATCCAATGTCTCCAATATATTCTTCGTTCTCTGATTCATTATCCACCTCTTATATTTGTAGTCTTTATCCGTCTAACATCTACCAAATCCTGATTGTCGCCGCTGACATGGTCAATGGGTCTCGCTTGGCATAATCAAATATGACAAATGTCTTCTCAGGCAATTTTTGACTTCCGCTCGCCCATACGGGATAGCAAAATCCCTCCATATGCGTCATTCGAATCATCTGTTTTGCCGTATAACTCTCATATTCCGGCAAATATGTCCGCTCCTGTTCTTCTTTTCGATAAAAATTACAAATCACCTCTTTGTCATCTTTCTCATCCGATGCAAATGCAGGTCTGGCTTTGACATTCTCTCTTAAGTACATATCATATGTCAGTAATTCCCGATAACATTCGTAATTGTTTTTATCATATTTCTGAGCAAATTCCAGCAGTATTTCATATCGATATACGCGAGACGGACTCTGTATACGATAACCGTGCTCCTCATACTCCTTCGCCAATGTATCATAAAGTGTAAACGCATCGGGAAATGCCTTTTCCAAAAGCCGTAATGTATATACGAACTGATTACTGTTGTAATACATATCTAACATTTCTTCAGTTCTTTTGAGTATGAGTACTTCCTCGTATGAAATCCAATCGGTATAGAGAACTTCATACGGTGGATGATTGCTGTATAAAAGTCCGTATTCAAAAGCCTGCTTCTCCATGGCTGTACCGGACAAAACCTTTAAAAATCCCAGTTGTAACTGCTCCGGGCGCATCATATAAACGTCATTAAAAGAATTGCGAAACGATATGAAATCCTCATATGGCAATCCGGCAATCAAATCAAGATGTATATGCACATTTTGCAATGTGTGAAGCTGCGCAATGTTCTCACGTAATTTATCAATATCACAGTTCCGAGCAATTTCGCGAAGTGTGTGCTGATTGGTCGACTGTACACCGATTTCAAATTGTACCAGTCCCGGACGAAATGTCGATATGATTGCAAAATCCTCATCCTCGAGAATATCACCTGCAATTTCAAAGTGGAAATTCGTACAACCGTTATCATGCGTTTGTAAATAGCGCCATATGCTGCGGGCACGTTCTCTGTTGCAGTTGAATGTTCTGTCAATAAATTTTACTTGTGTGGTTTCATGATCTAAAAACCACTGTATGTCTCTAAACGTTGCTTCCAAACTGCGAAAACGTAAGGTATGCTCTGCCGATGACAGACAATAACTGCAATTGTAAGGACATCCGCGTGCGCTCTCATAGTAGACAATTCTGTCGTGAAAATCTCCGTCTTCGTACCAAAACGGTATTTCATCCATATCGGCAACTTTCGGTGCTCCCGTCTGAAAATCATGCGTCACCAAACCTGAAATACGATTCAATGCGCCGATTCCTTCACAATAATAGGCACATAATGCAGCAAAACTTTTTTCACCTTCTCCGACCATGATTCCGGTAATCTCGGGGTGTTGTGTAAGTATCTTCTCAGAATGATAAGAAACTTCCGGCCCACCGAGCCAAATCGGAACCTCCGGCATCAAAAGCGCCAAATCCGCCAAAAGTTCCTTTACAATTGCGATATTCCAAATGTAGCAGGAAACTGCAATTACATCAGGGTGCGACGAATACACCCGCTCCGTAATCTGTTCCAAATGGTGATTGATGGTCAATTCCATAATCTCGACTTGATTTCGATATACGCCCGCGCATGCGCGTAAGCTATATACGGCAGGGTTGGAATGAATATATTGTGAGTTTAATGCAAGAAGCAATAGTTTCATTATCGTGATTTCGCCTTTTCTTTTTATTATACCGCAAGAATAATGTTCGGACAATCTCTTTATCCTATTGCATAGAAACGAGGGAGTTTATCACTCCCCCAATAAGAAAACAACGGCGATCAGGAAAATCACCGTGAAATGAATGTACATTTTGATGGTTTTCTTAACCTTTATTTGATTTGCATTGTATATAAAATTGTAAGAATTTTTCTAACAAATCCTGTTCTTCCGGTTCTAAAAGCGAAAAGAAATATGCAATCGGGCGTTCCGCAAATTCCTCCGCACGCTTTTTTCCGATGAGCGGTGCCGGATTGGCATCGTCTGCATGCCCCAAAAGATAATCTGTACTGGTATGTAACTTTTCCGCCATTTGAACGATGATATCCAAAGCCGGATCCCTCATTCCTCGCTGCAACTTACACAATGTCGATTGATCCATGTGAAGTTCTCTTGCCAATTCCATCTGTGTCTTTCCTTGTTTCTCGCGGAGTTCTCTGCTTCGTTGCGCAAATATCTCTCTCATTTTCAAATACCCTCACCTCGAAAATGATTATAGCGTACCTTAACTTCTATATTATTCCGATTTTTCGTTAATTTTAACTAATTTGGCATAAGTAGACTGTGTGTCCCAACATTATTTGTATATGCGGAATTAGATTATTTGTACTTTGTCTACATTTGTCGATTTTGTCAAGTTGACTCGTTATCGACCTTTGTACCATCCGTTTTTCCATGTTTATTCATATATACCAGGAATGTAATCAGTACCAAAATCCCATCCACAATCCAAATCGACGGCTCTGCAATGCAGATTGCAAAGTATTTCCATTTGGAAACCAAAAGCCAAATTACCAATATCTTCCCGACCATCTCAAAAACGCTCGCAATAATCGGAACAATACGCTGCCCGATACCTTGCAAAATATTACGTATTACAAGCAATACCTCCAATGCATAAAAAGCCGGTATTGATATTCGCAAATACATACTCGCCGTATCAATGATGTCTTTTTGCCCCTTGCCGGCGATCAGTCCCGCCCAAAACGGCGCAAATGGGCAAATTACAATGACACTGATGGTACTCCATATTGTTGCCATAATCAAAGCATCGCGCATACCTTCGTTGATTCTCTTCATTTTACCCGCGCCATAATTCTGTCCGGAATATGTCGCCGCAGCTGCCCCGATTGCGGCAAAGGGATTCATCACAACTTCCATGATTTTTCTTCCTGCCGTATGTGCCGCAATTGTCCGTTTGCCGAGACCATTAATTCCGCTTTGTAATATGACAGACCCCATGGCGACAATAGACAGCATCATTGCCATCGAAAATCCCGTGGTCAACATACGAAAGATGAGCGCAGTATCCGAGAAAACCACCCATTTCCTGTGCCCTTTGCACGCTACGTCGGTTGTAATAAAATCTTCTTTGGAGATATGTAGTATGGGACATCTTTTTACAATATATATTAAACTTACCACCGCCGACACGGCTTGCGCGATTACCGTCGCCAATGCAGCGCCTGCCACGCCCCAGTTAAATCCAAAAATGAAAAGGAAATCCAATCCGATATTCAATACCGCCGCAATTGCCAGAAATGCCAACGGCGCAACACTGTTCCCCACCGCCTGTAATACGCTTCCACAGGCATTATAAATCATTGTTAAAAGTAAACCGGCAAAAATAATGCGTATGTAGATCAGCGAATCCGGCAGAATCGCTTCCGGTGTTTTTAGCAAAATCAAAAGCGGTTTGGCATAGACAAGACCGATAATCGTTATTATAAATGTAAATGCAAATGAGAAAACAACCGTTAACGCCAGTGTTTGACGCATTTTCTTATGATCTTGCGCTCCGAAGTACTGTGATACTACAATTGAAAACCCCTTCGTTAGTCCCTGTGCAATCGAAAAAAACAAACTGACCAAGGAGGATGTGGCTCCGACTGCCGCCAATGCATCATTTCCCAGTTTGTTTCCGACAATTACGGTATCTGTCAAATTATAGAATTGGTGTAAAAATGCACCAAATAGAATCGGCAGTGAGAACATAAATAGCAACTTCATCGGACTGCCGACAGTCATATCAAGGGTATTTCTTTTTTGCACAATGCTCCTCCCAAAAGTAACATCCGTTCTTACTCGTCAAACGCAACTTTCACAAAAAAGCCTCTGTCCGTATGCACAATTTCGCGTACGATGCCTTCGCGCGTTTTGAGTCGCTCACTATTAACAAAATTGGCCGACATTGCAACTGCCGGTTCCACCGTATAGTAATAACTAGACGGAAGCGTGCCCTCCGTGACCTTAACCACGTCACCTTCATGCACCAAATTCTCTCGTTCCATCTTAAAATCAATTATTCTCATACTTTTTATCTCCGCGTCATTTGTCATCTAATTTCTGACTGTCCATATAATCAGCCACGGCACGATCTACTCCGCGCCCTAACGCACGAATCCAGGCAACCAATCCATAATATACCGGAATCACAAGAAGAATCAGCCATGCGGGATACCATGCAGCGGTCATCACACCAATACAGATAAAAATTACAAGTGCAGCTGCCGGGAAAATGTGCCACACCGGTTTCCTGAAATCGCTGTACCATTTTGACGTCCAATCGATAGTTCTTTTTTGCTTCTTTGATTTGTAAGCCACCGTTCTGTTGGTCGTTGTATTCTCGTCATACTCGGGTATCTCATCATCGTTAAAAAGCAACGTATCCACCGAAACATCATACAACTTGGCAAGTAACAGGAATTCCTCCGTATTCGGATGCGCTTTTGCACTCTCCCACGCTTCGATTCTGTCGGCAGCAATGGCTGTCTGCTCCGCCAGTTCTGCAATTGTAAGTCCTTTTTCTTCTCTTATCTTCTGCAACCGAATAGAAATATCCGTTTTCATACGCATCCTCCTCTCGTGCCCATTATCATTCTCTGATTTACGAAACCCTCTCAAATTGGCTGTTGTATAGGTCTGCATAGAAACCTTTTTGAGATAAAAGTTCTTCATGCGTACCGCTTTCGATGACGTCGCCGTCCTTCATTACAAGTATCAAATCTGCATTCTTGATGGTAGAAAGCCTATGAGCTATTACAAACGAAGTTCTTCCATGGGTAAGTCGATCCATGGCTTCCTGAATCAGTACTTCCGTTCTGGTGTCGACAGAACTGGTTGCCTCGTCAAGAATCAACATCGGCGCATTTTCAATCATAGCACGCGCAATGGTCATCAACTGCTTTTGTCCTGATGACAGATTGAGTTTGTCATTCAAAACCGTATCGTAGCCCTTGGGTAGCGTTCTGATAAAATGATAAATCCCGGCTGCCTTGCAAGCCTGATTCAGTGCCTCATCCGTAACGTCATTTTTCCCATATACCAAATTCTCTCGAATCGTTCCTTCAAACAGCCAGGTGTCCTGCAATACCATGCCGAATCGTTCATGTACATTTTGACGTGTCATCTGCTGTATCGGCACACCGTCAATTTTGATCTCTCCTGCATTCGTCTCATAAAAACGCATTAACAGATTTACCATGGTGGTTTTCCCTGCACCGGTCGGGCCGACAATCGCAACCTTCTGACCCGGTGCAATCCGAGCAGAAAAATCATGGATTATCGTTCGATCCTCATCATAGCCAAACTTGACATGACAGAATTCCACCTCACCGCGTGCGTCTTGTACAATACTTTGCTTTTGACTTTCATCTTCCATTTCCTCGGCGTCGAGGAATTCAAATACACGCTCTGATGCTGCAGCGGTTGATTGCAACTGCATTGCCGCCTGTGCAATCTGATTCAGCGGTTGCGTAAAATACCTCACATACATAATAAACGCAACGATAACCGGAAAATCGATTTTGCCGTTCATTGTCAATACGGCTCCGACGACACAAACCACAACGTAACCCAAGTTTCCGATAAATCCCATGAGCGGCGGCATCAATCCGGAGAGAAACTGTGCCTTAAAATTACTTTTGAAGAGTTTTTCGTTGATTTCTTCAAATTCTTCTTTTGATTTTTGCTCCGCATTATAAACGCGCAGAACATTGTGTCCGGCATATACTTCTTCCACATGTCCGTTGATTTCGCCAAGGTGTTTTTGCTGTGCCAAAAAGTATTTTTGCGATTTCGACATAATGAGTCCCATCAATACGAAACCCAAAATGGAGGCCAAGACTGCTGCCAAAGTCATGATTCCGTCAGTTAAAATCATCATGATAAGCGAACCAAGCAACAGCGTAACGGCGCTGACCAAATTCCCGGCACTTTGATTTAGTGTCATACCGACTGTGTCGACATCATTGGTCACACGGCTCAACACGTCTCCTGTGGATGTGTTGTCGAAATACTTCAGCGGCACCAAGTTGATTTTATCTGAAATATCTTTACGTAATCTTTTAGATAATTTCTGTGTCAGCGTGGCCATAATCCAACCCTGCACGTAGGAAAACACGGCGCTAAAAGCATAAATGACAATCAGCCATACGCCGATAACCGCCACCGCATGCATATCAATCGTTCCCATCAAGCCGTTCTGTATCTCGGCTGTCATATCCATCAGACGATCCGGCCCGATAATTGTTAGTATACTGCCTGCCATTGCAAGAATCATGGCAATCACAATGCCCGGAACATAAGCCTTTCCATATCCAAGCAATTTCTTGTATGTCCCGATCAAATCTTTGGGTTTCTCCGCCGGTCCGCGTCCGCCGGGGCCTCGACCGCCGGGACCCCGGCGTCTGTTTGCACTTCCCATTTCATATTCTCTTTTACTCATTGTCCAGTTCCTCCTTTGACAATTGAGAGTATGCAATCTGACGATATACCTCGCAGTCGCGCAACAATTCTCTGTGTGTCGCACAGCCCACCATACGCCCCTCATCCAAAACAATGATCTTATCTGCGTCCATAATGGTGCCGATACGCTGTGCCACAATCAATTTGGTGGTTTGCGCGGTCTCTTTGCTCAATTCTTCTCTTAAAATACGATCTGTTTTGTAATCCAATGCAGAAAACGAATCATCAAATATCAGTATTTCCGGTTTCCGGCAAATCGCACGAGCTATGGAAATCCTTTGTTTCTGCCCACCGGAGAGATTCGTTCCCCCCTGCGAAACCGCTGCCT
>CAYMCV010000067.1:0-13295 GCA_964389005.1 uncultured Lachnospiraceae bacterium
CTACGCCTTTGACAAGCGTTTCAATCGTCGCGCCATCACGCAAAATCGTGATTTTATCTGCAACATATGAAATCTCGTTAAGTTTGTGCGAAATGATAATGGATGTCAATCCTTCTTTCTTGAATTTTAACAAGAGTTCCAATAAAGCCTTGGACTCCGCTTCGTTCAAAGAAGCCGTCGGCTCATCTAAAATCAGTAATTTGGCATTTTTTGCCAACGCTTTTGCAATTTCAACCAACTGCTGTTTTCCGACACCTATATCTTTTATCAACGTACGGGAGTCTTCTTTGAGTCCGACTGTTTTTAACAGTTCGTCTCCGCGTCCGTAGGTTTTATTCCAATTAATCTTGTACTTACTTCCCTGCTCATTTCCCAGAAACATATTCTCACCGATTGTCATATAGGGAATCAATGCAAGTTCCTGATGAATGATTACAATTCCTTTTTCCTCACTGTCTTTGATGGCTGTAAACTTGCACTCATGGGAATCATAAATTATCTTACCTTCATACGTTCCATAGGGGTAAATTCCGCTCAGAACGTTCATCAGTGTGGACTTGCCAGCACCGTTCTCGCCTACGAGAGCATGAATTTCGCCCTCTTCCACTTTCAAGTTAACATTATCAAGTGCTTTGACACCGGGGAAAGTTTTGGTTATGCTTTTCATTTCCAATAAAATCTTTGCCAATGTTATCCCTCCTGGTTCTAAATTCATTTTTCATACCACATGATTCATCAATGACACAAGTAAGTCCCCTAAATCCATCTTACGCATCTCGCCTGTGAAAAAAGGGGACTACCTGTGTTATTACATATTTACAGTACTACTGTAAATCAGCTTCCGTATAGTATCCGGAGTCAATTAACAATTCTTTGTAATTATTCACATCCGCAAATACCGGCTCGCAAAGGTAAGAAGGAACAACATATGCTCCGTTGTCGTATGTCTCTGTATCATTCACGGGAGCTTTTTCACCCTTCATGATAGCATCAACCATCTCAACAACCTTGGTTGCAAGTGTACGGGTATCTTTGAAGATTGACATGGACTGCTTGCCTGCCTTCATGTTCTTAACGTTTGTGATATCGCAATCCTGACCAGTGATTACCGGCCAAGCGCCTGTGTAGTTAGCTTCCAAAGAGTTAGCAACGCCGAGAGCTGTGGAGTCATTGGAGCAAAGAACAGCGTCAAGCTGTGTTCCGTCTGCATAGTTTGCAGAAATGATTGCGTCCATTCTTTCCTGTGCTTTGTCTGTTGCCCAAGCTGCCGTTGCTACAGTTTCAAAATCAACCTGACCTGATTTAACAACGAGTTTGCCGGAATCGATGTACTGCTGAAGAACGTCCATTGCACCACCGAAGAAATATCTTGCGTTGTTGTCGCCCGGGTCACCGGTAACAAGTTCGATATTGAACGGGCCTGCTGCATTTTTCAGATCAAGTGCTGTTTCAATGTACTCGCCCTGCTTCGTTCCTACCATGTAGTTATCGAAGGTTGCGTAGTAGGATACAGCGTCAGAGTTCATAATCAAACGGTCATAAGCGATAACCGGAATGTTCTTCTCTTTTGCCTGATCCATAACACTACCGAGAGATTCGCCGTCGATGGAAGCGATAACAAGGATATCACATCCGCCGTTGATCATGTTCTCAATCTGAGAAACCTGTGTGTTAATGTCGTTTGATGCATACTGTAAATCAACTTCATAACCAGCTTTTTGTAACTGTTCTTGCATGTTGGAACCATCCTGATTCCATCTCTGTAAATCCTTTGTCGGCATTGCAACGCCAACTTTCTTTGCTCCGGAGCCGCCGCCTGCACAGCCAACGAGCAACGTCGCCATCATTCCGAGAACGAGAATGACACTGAGTAATTTCTTCTTCATTTGATACCTCCCATGATTGTTTTTACCCGATGCGGATGCATATCGTTGTATGTAATTGCCGCACCTTGTTATTGATTACGCTAAGAATATAACACGTTACAATACGCAAAAACTTGCAACATTCTTCACATTTTTGCTTTTTTCGGGACAAGACAAAAAACTCATGCTAGCACATTTTTGTGTTCGCATGAGTCTTGATGACAATAATCTCCTATCATTGGTAGACATAACTTATCCTGTTCCTATGATCTCTAAAAACGCTCTTTACGGCATCTTATACGGTACATTTAAATACACATCTTCTTTTAGGTGGAAACCGCTGTTGATAATGACTTCGTTCATGTTCTCTTCCGTAACGCTGATGGGTTCCAAACTGATGTATGGTACGTCATAGGTTCCGTCGTTGATGGTTTCTGTGGTGTGGAGTTTGTCTCCCTGCGCCATCATAACTGCACATTCCGCAGCTTTCTGCGCCAATTTTTCAACCGGTTTGTATACGGTCATCAATTGCGTCCCTTCTACAATACGCTGACATGCTTCCAAATCCGCATCCTGTCCGACAACCAACACATTGCCCGCCAGTCTCTTTTCTGCCAAAGCATGAACGACTTGGCTCGCCAAATTATCATTCCCACACATGATGGCATTGGCATTCTGTACGATATCCGTATGCTCATATACATAATTTGCTGCAAGCTCCGCACGCCATCCGTCTGCATGCATGGAGTCTAATATTGTTATATTGTTCGCTTCCATGACCGATTGAAAACCACCCTCTAAAATGGGAACATTACTGTCGGTCAATGAACCGCCGAGCATTAAGACATTACCGCCGGACAAGCCTTCATTCACAAGTGCTTCTCCCATTTTAACACCGACATCCTCATTATCAAACGAAATATATAAGTCTACATTTGCATCCCGAATCAGACGGTCATAAGCGATGATCTTGATTCCCGCATCCTTCGCTTTTTGAACCTCAGCTTTGAGCGCATCGGAATCAATGCAGATAATAACGATGACATCCATACCGCTTTTGATAAAATACTCTACCTGCTTCTTTTGTTCCTCGACGTCCCCGTTTGCATTCTGAACATTCACTTCTGCACCGAGTTCCTTCGCCATGGATACGAATACATCGCGATCTCGGACCCAACGTTCAATCACGAAGGAATCGAATAACATACCGATCTGTACTTTATCCGTTTCATCTTCCACGGTCGTCTTGTCATCCGCTTCATTTTGATTGCAACCACTGATAAAAACAGACGCTGTCAGAAGAAGAATCAATAACACCTCACCAATTCTTTTAGCCAAGCGCATCACTCTTTTCCCTCCTTAAATTCCGTCGGTGTGGTACCGACATATTTCTTAAATGAGCGACTGAAATAGTTTGGATCCGCATATCCGATCATCGCACAGATGGATTTGATCGAATAGTCAGATTCCAACAATAATTTCTTGGCGCTTTCGATTCTGACTTTATTCAGATACTCAACAAAATTCTCGCCCGTTCCTTCCTTAAAAACCTTACTGAAGTAGTAAGAACTGATATTTAACTGTCTTGAGACTTCATCCAATGACAAGTCTCGTGCATAGTTGCTCCGTATATACTGTTGCGCAATTTCAATCATATTGGTGGACTTCTCTGTGCGTTTTCCCAGAATATTACGACACGCATCGGTTATCTTTTCCAGAAACCACCCCTTCACTTCCTCGGGCTGTTGCATTTTCAACAAATCAGGCAAATAGTCCTGACGTACTTTGAAACGATACGTCATACCACCTTTATCATAGGCCAGATGCTCCGCCCATAAGACGAACTCCAGAACTTTGAGGCGTATATCCATCAAACTGTCCGGATAGTTTTCTTCCATCCAACTAAAAAAAATCGTCGCCGTCGATACTGCACTGTGATAATCCCCCTTCTCAATCTGAGAAAACAACCGTTTCTCCGTATCAACCGGATAATCATCTGCGTAATCACAACGAATGGATAAATCATCGCCGTGCGCCACACTTCCCGTTGTGTGAATCAATGCCTGCAACGCTTCGCTGTAAGACTCCGACATGTATTGTAATTCTTTGGTTCCGCCAATACCGAT
Organism: uncultured Lachnospiraceae bacterium; assembly: GCA_964389005.1. Classification (GTDB taxonomy): domain Bacteria; phylum Bacillota; class Clostridia; order Lachnospirales; family Lachnospiraceae; genus CAYMCV01. The sequence continues at coordinate 3,992 of CAYMCV010000067.1, forward strand.
ACGGAAACTGATTCCGATTTTGTTGTGTAGTTTACGTGCCAGTTCTCGTGCCTTTTCAATCAAAAGGTTTCTTTCGTCATAATTCATTTCCGCCGTATCATAAGGAACCAAAACCGCTAATTTATTCGCCATAATGGTACCGACGATTCCGCCGAAATATTCTTTGGCATATTCACGTAACTCATGATAATGACTCTGTAATCGCACGCTGCTCCCGACTGCGTTTGTCATGTGGTTGCCTTCTTGTCTGTCACCGCACACCACTGCAATCATGTAGCCGTATTTCTGATGAATACCCAGTATTGTCGTATAGTTTTCGATATCCTCCGTAAAATGTTCTTGCAACAGTACATTATAAATCAAACCGCTTTCAATAATCGGAACCACCGTCTCCAGTTTTTCCTTCACAAGCAAATCATTGCTTCTTCGGCTTCTCTCCTGTGCAATGATTTCCATGGCACGCTGTAAAACCGTAACGATACGCTTTTTATCCATAGGTTTCGTAATATAGTCAAGAACCCCGAGTTTAATGGCTTCCGTCGCATAATCGAATTTATCGTAAGCAGACATCACGATAAAAATCACATCACGATTCTTCTCACGAATTTCTTTCATCGCATCAATCCCATTGATTCCCGGCATCTGAATGTCCATAATCGCAATATCGGGACGAAACGTCTCCGCCAATTCAATGACGCTTCTCCCGGTTTTGGCATACTCCACTTCACATTCCCGACCGAATTCCTTCTCAATGATAAACTTCAATGAATCAATTACGATTCCTTCGTCGTCTGCCAACATGATTCTGTACATACTCCACCATCCTTCAGATAAAAATTGTCACCTGTGTTCCCATACCTTCGCCGGCGCTCTCAATCAACAGTACATCATCTCGTTCCAAATACAATTGCAGTCTATTGATAACATTCTCAATCGCGATACCGTTAGAACTTGATTTCTTTTCTTTTTGCTTCAAAGCGCCGGTCATAATTCTCTCGATGGTATCCGCGCTCATACCGATGCCGTTGTCTGCAATGCAAATACACACCAATCCATCCGTGGTATAAACACGAATCGTGATTTTTCCTTTTCCTTCCATTTCCTTAATGCCGTGATTAACACAGTTCTCCACCAAGGGTTGCAAAATCATGCACGGAATCTGTACATCCAGAAGCGTTGGATCGATGTCTTTCTCGTAGTGAATCTCCCCCGCAAATCGCACATTCAGAATATAGATATAATGGTCAATCGATTCGATTTCTTCCTGAATCGTAACCGTTTCGTTTCCTTTACGTACATTATATCGAAAGAAATCAGCCATATTCTGTATGTAATCGTATGTCTTGTCCGCTTCCTCCATCATTGCAAGTTGCGCGCCTGCATTAAGCGTATTAAAAAGAAAATGCGGATTGATTTGTGCCTGTAAGTATTTCAGTTGTGCATCTTTTAGATTGGACTCAATCAGAAGTTCCTTTTCCTTCAATGCACGTTCCACTTCCATACTATCCTTAATCTGCTCAATATAAGCGCGAATACTGATAACCATTTTGTTAAAAGCATTGGTAACAACGCCGACTTCATCGCGCGAAGTAATTTCCAAAAGTTCTATGTCAAGATTACCTTTGGCGACATCATCCGCTGATTTGGATAGTTTTTTTAACGGTTCGATGATGGTTCCGGTAAGTCCTACGATAATCAATGCATTTCCGATGATGGCAAGAAACAGGACAATCATACTGACCACTTCAAACAAACGAAATGCATCCGATAATGTACTATAACTTTCGGAGTTATTCTTGAATAATTCGTTGTTAAGGCTGTAGATATAGGTATTGATATAACTGTATAATTCCGATGCTTCTTCGTGCCTGTCACTGTATTTCTCGACATTTCGCCCACGCTTTGCTTCGATGACCTGTGCCGTGGTATCCAAGTATTCCACAGACATATACTTGATGTTTCGAATCATACGATCGTAGTATCGACCCGTAACCTTGATATCCAAGTCGGAAACCAATTGCAGGTAATTTTGCTCGTTCCGGTAATACTCGCCAAGCGAATCACTCGTCTTGGTGTTCAAATAATCCGTCATGCTCTCCTGAACCTTGGTGATGGAGGAAGATAATTCATTCAGATGAAGGTTCTCACGATAAACCGCATCCAATTTGTTGGCCATGCTGTTCACACCAATCATCAGAATTAAATTGACGATAAAAACAAGGATGTTGGCCAAAATAAATATCAAACTGATTTTGGCTTGCAGGGAGAAGGCTTTCGAACTAATTTTCTTCTTCAACGATATCACCTCCCGACATAAATTGTTCGACATTATTCTTATCGATTAATGTAATGTCGGCGGTCAGATACTGACTGGTATTGCCAAGTTCATGATACTCCTCCAGTGCATTCACGCAATATCGCCCCATTTGCAAGGTATCTACCGTCAAAGTCGCATACATAACTTCTCGTGAAATTGCATTGATAATTGTCGGCGAGTCGTAGTATCCAAGAACATCTACCACACCAACTTTATTGTAATCAACCAGTGCCTGATAGACACAGGTGGTATTTAATTCATTCAAGCAGACAATAACATCCGGCAAATCCTCTTCCATAAAAATATCTCGGATGGATTCTTCTACGGAAAAAGTGTTCTTATCGTCAACCGAGACAAGCGTCATATTAATTTCAGATCCCGATACTTTTTCTTTGTCAATGGTTTCCTGAATACCGGAACATACAATATTCTGTCCGGAATCTTCTGTATATGCATTGACGAGAACGACGACATTAAGCGATGCTTCTTCCGATACCGTCGCGGTATTTGGACCGCTGTTAATACGTAATTTTTTACGGACTTTATCAATTTTTAGCACCTGTCTTCCGTACTCTCGCCCAAGATTATAACTACCGACGCCGACAAAACAGCAGCGTTCGCTCTTGGTATTGTCGTTATATACGGTCACAACGGGAATACCGGCATCAGCCGCTTGATTGATTAAATTTGTCATTTCGTTACTGTCGTTTGCTGCGACTATAATCCCGTCCACACGAGAAGCAATGGCAATTTCCATTAATTCTTCATTTGTATAATCTTCCGAGAGATTCTCGCCAAGCATTTCCACATAAATGTTATTTTTGAGTCCTTGCTCATAAGCACCTTCATAAACCGACTCCCAAAAACCAAGTTTACGATCTTCCGGAATGATGACATAGTATTGATCGTATTCTGAGGTGTCAATGATTTCACGTGTGGTGCGTTGAAAATAAACAAAAATCATAATCGTCATCGTAATCGAAATAAGCACAATGAATAATGACAATGTATATAGAAAGAAGTATTTACTCTTGGTGAATTTATTCTTATGCATTTACACGTTCCTTCCCGCAGCAGATTGAATCATCGTCACTGTTTTCTGACGATTTTGTACTCATCGCCGGACTGAAAATACGGACATTGATAGCCGGAATCATTGATGAATCTGAAGTATTCGTCTTCATCCATGTTTACCGAGCAGATATATTCCTCATAATCCTCATCATACATATAAAAATTACATTCTTCACACTGGTTTGACGCCATAATATTTTTATAACTCCTTTTAGCCGATAATTTCAATCTGACAGGATTCCATTGTTAAAAGAGCCGCCTCATTCTTCTTAGGAGTTACACCGGCAACACATTTACGGTCAACCTTAATCGGAACTTCAGGCATCTTGGCTTTGAGCAACAGCGCATTTGAAACTACGCAGATGTCGGTACATAAGCCGACCAATTCCACTTCGATATCGTCCATCAGGGAATCCTGATAGATTAGTTCCGACAATGCAATGGAGCCAAAAGAGGGTTTGTCGACCTTTACGATTCGGTTGGTAACGGATTCCGCTGTCATAATGACTTCCGGACGGATTTTCCAGCCGAGACTTCCTTTGATACAATGCGGAACGGGAAGTTTTCGTCCTTCTTGTCTGTCCATATAGTTCTCGAAATGTGTATCTCGTGTCAGATAAATCTTACAGCCTTGATATTCTCTGATTTTGGCAACGACGTTGCCGACAATGTCAACTGCCTCTTTGGTTCCGAGAGCGCCATCAATAAAATCATTCTGCATATCAACTACCACCAATATCTGTTCCATCGCTTTAACTCCTTTCAAATAGATGTTGCGTCCGTCAATGTTGCCACCAATGTACAATCGATTATAGCATTTTGAATATGGCATTGCAATGAAGCACTTGCATGACTGTTTTGATAGATAAAAATCAATGACGCATCAATTCATGAAACACTTTACTGTCCCTCTTTTGCTGATACCGCAACCAGTATCCCGCAATAAAGGACGATAACATGGTTGTCAGAATCAACACGGTAAAAAACTCAATACTGATAATCTCATAGGAATATGCAACCGTTGCCAAAACAATTCCCGGACCGCCTCGCGCATTCATCGTAATCGCAAAATTCACAATACTTTTGACGGTTAACTTTGTAAAAAGTAACATCACCGCCGTTCCGATTGCCTCAAGTGCAAACGCAATCACAAAGAATAGAAGGAAACGCCCAAGCGAGAAATGATGTATTACGTTCAATTGGATTCCTACAAGTGCAAAATAAATCGGTACAAAAAATGAAAAAGAAAAATCTGCCACCGCCTGCATTCGACTCTGTGCAGTCTCATCATGTCTTGATGCCGCTTTCACGATGTATCCGACCAAAAACGCCGAATACATGATATTGATTCCAAACAGATTCAATACTGCCGCCACAAACAAAAGCAGAATAAACGATATGGTATAGAAATCCGTCGCTTTCATCTTCATACGATATCCGTGAAGATGATCTGTGACAATTTTGACCAAAATAAACATGCCGAGCGTCAGCGCAACGACCAGCAAGATATCGCCGATTCGAACTTCGCCCGTTGTCGCAATGCGCGTTGCCACGTTTAATACAATCCAAAGACAGAGATCTTGAAATGTAGAAACCGTTAATACCATATTGGCAAACGGCGTATCCATAATTCCCATATCAAAAAAGATTTTTGATATCACCGGAATGGAAGTGATTGCCACGCCGATGATGAAAACAAGCAAATATGCCACACGGCTTCCATTCGTTCCGATAAAAGCTCCTTCAAATATAGGCGCAAAAAAGATAGCGGCAAGCATCGGTAGAACAGTTGCGCCGATAAAAAGCATTGTAAAAACGCCGGATTTCTTCCGATTCATTTCAAGTTGTGTGTTGAATCCCGAAGAAAACATGAGAAATATCAGACCCAATTGGTAAAAAATATTAAGTACTTTTCCTTCTTCCGGATAACCCGTAAAAATCATGTTCATGCATTCCGGTAAAAAGTAGGCCAGACAACTTCCGCCAAAAATCATGCCGCCCAAAATTTCGCCGACCACTCTCGGAGCTTTGATGCACTCCATCAATTTCCCGCATATATATGCACTTGTCAGCAATAAAGCCACCGCAAGTAATGTAATACAGACTTCTTTTTCCGATAGTGTTACCAATCTCATCTCATTCCTCTTTTGCACGTGTTTCTATTGATTCGATAAAAAATACTTGGCAGATTAAACACAAAATACACTATAGTTATATCATATTGTGGAATCAATTGTAAACACACAGATGCATGTCATTTCTTTCAAGTCCGATATTTGTCGTTGTTTTCATCTCCGCTGATTTGATGATGAAAACAAACGAAGGAATAACAACCCTAAAGATTGATATATATGTTGAAATTACACCTGCAAATACGCTATACTGTTATGCGGGGATACAAGTTCATTCTTTCCCAATTGAAGGTAAAAACTTTGACGGAGGTAGCGTTATGTTACGAGAGACACAGACAGAAAACGGGCGAATTCGCGGTATTACCGCTGCTGATACCCGCATTACCGCTTTTAAGGGGGTTCCTTATGCAGCCCCTCCCATCGGTGCAAAACGTTGGCGAGAGCCTCAACCATGCGACGATTGGGACGGCATTTACTTGGCACAGGATTTTGCGCCGATATCGGTTCAGGACACGCCCGGAATCGGTGATATCATCTATAATCGTGAGTGGCATGTCGATCCGCAAATTCCTATGGATGAAGACTGCCTCTATTTGAATATATGGACCAATTCCAAAGATGCAACCGAAAAAATGCCCGTCATCATCTTCTTTTTCGGCGGTGCACTTCAATGGGGCTATACTTCGGAGATGGAATTGGACGGTGAACGTTTTGCACGACGTGATGTTGTATTTGTCAGCATCAATTACCGTATCAATGTTTTCGGTTTCCTAGCACATCCCGAACTGACGAAAGAACAACCGTCTGCTCCTACAAATTTCGGCAATCTTGACCAGTTGGCGGGGATTCGTTGGGTTATCCGAAATATCGCAAATTTCGGCGGTGACCCCAATAATATCACCATTGGCGGTCAATCCGCAGGCGGCGGCAGCGTACTTTCTCATCTTGCAAGTCCTCAAACTAACGGATTATTTCAAAAAGCAATCGTTCATAGCGCAACCATTCGTACACCTTATCCGGGTGACCAAATCGGCATCCCCGAGGACATGGAATCAGCCGAGCAAAACGGCGTTGACTTCTTTCATTTCCTCGGTGTCAAGAGTCTTGACGAAGCAAGGAAACTCGATGCATTTCTGATACGTGATAAATACGGTGAATATGCGCAATCTCATCCGAGAATGATGACGGTTGTCGATGGTATCTACTGTGTTGGCGACCCGTTGGTACTCTGTCTGCAAGGAAAGTGTCCTGATATACCGCTCATGGTCGGCAACACAAAAGATGAGTTTCCAAGTATGATTCTTGCGGATAATGAAGAGGAATTTTTAGCAAAAGCACAAGATATTTTTAAGGAACAGACCGATACCTTCCTTTCCTTTGCGGAAAGCCGTGTACATGCCAAACCAAATATTTACGCACCAATCAGCGGTCTCGAAATAACGGCCAAATACCTGCTCTCTCGCTTGAAAAATAACGGTTTTTCATCAGATGTGTACTACTACTGTTTCGATTCCGATATTCCGGGCGAAGATTGCCCCGGTACGTTCCATTCGGTTGACTTATGGTTCTTCTTTGAAACATTGGCAAAGTGCAGCAGACCTTTTTGCGGCAGACATTATGACCTTTCGCGCATGATGTGTAATTATCTGTGTAATTTTATAAAAACAGGCAATCCAAACGGTTCAGACGCAGATCAAACTCCCATGCCACAGTGGAATCCCTATGTCAGAGATACTCCCGGCAGTATCCTTTTTACAGCGCCGAATCCGATTTCCGTTAACGCTTCCGAGAGCGATTTCACCCAATTTTTAATGAAAAAAATCGCCTCCGATTTGAAAGTATAGCATTCAAAATGTATTTGTGTCCATTTTGTGTTTTTTCTGAACTTTTTCTGAACAAACAAATTTTTGCTTGTATTCACACAAGTTAACATGGTAATATTACTGTGGTTCTCTTTTTATTTATGAACCAGTTTTGAAGAAAGGCGGAAACATAAATGGATCAGAATACATACTGTGAAATCACACCCGATATTCTCCGACTGGCTGAGATGAGTCGCAGTGCAGGGGTTATTGATACGGAGTTATTTACCAAATATGAAGTTAAACGCGGTTTGCGAGACTTAAACGGCAAGGGTGTACTGGCCGGATTGACACATATATCCGATGTTCGTGCCAGTATGCTTGTGAACGGGGAACAAATTCCGACGCACGGGCAACTTTTTTATCGGGGTTATAATGTTCATGACTTGGTCACCGGCTTTACCGCGGCAGACCAGTTCGGCTTCGAGGAAGTGACTTATCTTCTTCTCTTTGACAAACTTCCAAGCACCAAGGAACTCAATAAATTCAAGAAAATGCTTGCCGAATATCGTACACTTCCGACCAGTTTTGTGCGCGATATCATTATGAAAGCTCCGAGTAAAGATATGATGAATACACTCGCAAGAAGTGTGTTGACGCTCTATTCCTATGATGATCGCGCCGATGACACTTCACTTCCGAATGTATTGCGTCAATCGCTCGAATTAATCAGTTTATTTCCTTTACTTGCAATCTACGGTTATCAGGCATACAGTCACTATCATGACGGCAACAGCCTCTTTATTCACACACCGCAGAGTAAGTTGTCAACAGCTGAGAACATTCTATACTTATTAAGACCGGATTCCAAATTCACTCCTTTGGAAGCGAAGCTCTTAGATATCGCTCTGGTGCTTCATATGGAACACGGCGGCGGTAACAATTCAACATTTACAACGCATGTGGTTACTTCAACTTTGACAGACACTTATTCTGCAATTGCAGCTGCCATCGGCTCTCTGAAAGGACCTCGTCACGGAGGTGCCAACATCAAAGTGGTACAGATGTTTGATGAGATGAAGCAAGAATTATCCGATTGGACGGATGAAGAAGAAGTTGCGGCATATTTGAAGCGCTTATTGAACAAAGATGCGTTTGATCATTCCGGTCTGATTTACGGTGTTGGTCATGCCATCTATTCGAAATCCGACCCGCGTGCCGTTCTGTTGAAACAATATGTGGAACAACTTTCCGTGGAAAAGGGGTTGCGTGATGAATTTGCACTTTACTCCATGGTTGAACGCCTTGCGCCACAAGTCATTGCAAATGAGAGAAAGATGTACAAAGGTGTCAGTATCAATGTCGATTTCTACTCCGGCTTTGTATATGATATGTTGAATCTCCCTCCCGAGTTGTATACGCCCATTTTTGCAATTGCAAGAATTGTCGGCTGGAGTGCACACCGCATGGAGGAACTTGCCAATAACGGCAAGATTATTCGTCCCGCTTACAAGGCAATCTGTGAGGATCGAGACTATATCCCTATTGAATCAAGATAAAACTTATATTTTAAGCACCAAAAAAGAGCTAACGCTCTTTTTTTGGTGCCCTATTGGGTATGTTTATAAACCGCTTCTAAAAGAATGGTTGAACGTGGTGACATGACAATCTTGTTGTACTCACCAATGAGCGACGTCTGTTCTCCGGTTTTAATTGCTTCTTTCCACATCATTTCTTCCGGTAATATGGGTAGGTTTGCTTCGACCTGTTCCCAAAAAGCATTGATTCCCAAATATACGATATCGTCTGTGGTATTCTCTGCATTTCTTCCTGCAAATTCGGCGCAATGAAGCAACTAACCGACATCAACGACCGTCCCGAGGTTTATCCCGACAAATGCACAGGTTGCGGTATATGTATCAGCAACTGTCCGGGACTTGCAATAGTAGTAATTGACGAGACATACTCTCCCGACAGAG
>CAYMCV010000068.1:0-2059 GCA_964389005.1 uncultured Lachnospiraceae bacterium
AGGCATTTAGAAGTTGCATACCTAAACTACTATCTGCATATAAGATTCCTTCAGGGGAAGTCTTAACTATACTTGAAGATAAGAAGTTATTAAACCAATTGTCTATAATAATATTGCTGGAATTAGCCCTATTAGTATCATATACTGTTAAAGCTCTATTACCAGTAGGATCAGGTTTACCTATATTAGGAGTAATAAATTTAGCCTGTTGTTTAGTAAAAACAGACTCAAATTCATTTCTAATCTCTGTATTAGGATTATCCATGATCTGTCTATAAACAATTTTATGTTTAGTGTTTTTAGAAACATTGCCTAAGTAATCAAGTTTATCCCCATTAGGAATAGTATGAAGAGTATATAGTAAATCTTTCCACCATATATCAAATCCGTTAGATTGTAACACCTTTCCTCATTGTAAGCAACTTATTTTCGTCGTCTCTCACGGCTCTTGTAATTCATAACTATGCTTTTTGTAATGTGGGGGCTGTCCTCATTATCCACATGCGTTTTCGTTAAATTCGTCATACTCGGGTAGAGCACCAGAATAGTCATAAATAGTGCCGGATAATAGAAATGTAACCGTTCCCCTAGTAAAAGCCCAACTACCATAGGCATCCATAGCATCGGGAGTAAATACCTTCCGGCATCACTTTCTTTGTTGTACAAGGCACCTTGATTCCATGTGTTATACAATAACCAAACGATGAAACACCCTCCGCCAATATACCCATATTCATAAATCATCTGAACATATTCATTATGCGCGTTCAATGCCGGATAATCACCAACCATAATGGTTATAGATTCATTTCCCGACAAACTAAACTGCTTTGCAAACTCGACAGCAATCTGTAGCCGACCGGAAGTCAATAAGTCAAGGAATTTCAGTACCGGTTGATCCATAAATGCACCCGATAGGAACAAGTCGCTCCCGCTAAAAAAATACTGAATACTCCCAATTGTAAATATCAACGGTTTCTTAATAAATGCCACAACATTTGTTTCGGTCAATTTTGTCAAATCAATCTGCCGTGCGATAATTGCAACTACCGCAAACAGTATGCAAGCACAAACAGCCGCTAACAATACCTTGAGCACCCGCTTCCCAATCGCCTTCCTACTCAAATCCTTCCTTACAAACAGGTACATCACTACCAGCGTGCACGCAATCCCTACAAGCAGCGTTCTTGTTCCGATAATCCACACCGCTCCCAGTGTCGCCACAAACCATACCCAACTTGCGATATATCCGACACTTTTCCTGCCACCTTTATCCTTATAATAATAGATAGCATAAATCGCAGTAACAAATACGCACCCCATAAAAGTTCCAAATGTGCCAATGTCTACAAAACACCCGTAATACCTTCCATAAGTTAATTCCACCGCCTCCGCATACGGATTCTCTACAAACGACCTTACCATAATCACCACGAAACCAATAAACCAGGCATTGATAAACTGTCGCATAATTCGATCCCACTCTTTTATGGAAATCGGAATAAAATACAGCAAAAAGAACGGTCCCGCCAGTGCCAGGGGATAAGTTCTGTTATGTCGAAACGCAATCAGCGAAACAGCCATCAGCGCATAGATGAAAAGAGATGGACCATGAAAATCGCTTAATTTATTATGTTTTTGATAGACAATCATATCGGTGATAATCAGCAGCATAATCCATACGACAAACGCCATAATTCTGTCTTTGGCCTCAATATCCGCACCGTAACGATAGGTCATCAAATACCATATTGCCGGTATCCAATAAACAACCGACACAACAAGAGACTGCCAATTCAGCAGTCTCACTCTTTGAATCGTAAACATAAAAATAACAAAGCACAGCAGTGCCTTAGAGGATTCAATATCTTTCCATGTCTGATAGGGCGCTTCAGTTGACTCGCACAAAAACAAAATCACGCCGGTAAGTGTCGCGACATAAATCAATGAAACAAGAAGTCCTTTGATGTTATCCCAATTGATTCTTCTCTTTGCTTGGCTCACACGTTCTCTCCTGACAATCTCGGCGTTCTTCGATAGGATTATCGCCGATTTCCCT
>CAYMCV010000068.1:2069-13227 GCA_964389005.1 uncultured Lachnospiraceae bacterium
CGTATTCTATTATACGTTGTGTCTTTTAGAAATTCAATGCCAAATTCTCTTAGCAAGAAAAAAGCAGCCGAGAGGCTGCTTAAAAAATACTGATTAGATGGCAAACTCGCCATTTTCTGTTCCGTTTACTACGAAGTAAGCCTTACTCTCTTCCGGCTTAACGTAAATCTCAACCGCCTTAAACTCCGTTGTCTTACGTCCCATATCATAAACCCATACATCCTTTGCAATCTTCACAAGTTCTGCATCGGAATAACTCTTTCCGTCAAATTGGATATTGATGATTTCTTTCTTCGGTGCAACCGCTTTCTTAACTTCTGCGGTCTTCTTCTCTGCGACTTTCTTAACTTCTGCCGTCTTCTTCTCTGCAACTTTCTTAACCTCTGCGGTCTTCTTCTCTGCTGCCTTCTTAACTTCAACTACTTTCTTCTCTGCTGCTTTCTCAACAGCCTTAACTTCTGCTTTTACTTCTTCAACTTTCGCTGCAACTGCCTTAGCCGCCGGCTTTGCCGTTGCTGTCTTCTTCTCTGCCATGATCAAATTCTCCTTCCTACACTCGTGAAATATTCTATTTCACATACGCCTATCCTTACGCGTTTATAGTCAACAACTACGCATAAAGTTTACCGCAAATGTAGAAAAAAGTCAAATACCGCTGCTCTTTTTCTATCTTCTGAACAGTTTTATGTTATATTTTCCGTCAAAAGATGAAATGTTGCACAAAGTTGCAGTATACTAAAATAGTATGTTAATTTCCTTATCTATTATTTGCTTTGTGAGTTCTTCAACAGTTAGTGAGATTTCATTTCGCTGTAAATCATATATCTGTGTCCCAAGTACTTTTATTTTCCCTTCTGTACCGATACGTAGCAATGATTCTAATTCAACATCATTGAAGAGGTGTCCTTCTTCAAATAAGCGCTGAGCAAGTTTTGGTGTACTGAAAATGATTACTCTTTTACCTTTATAGCGAGGATTTATCGTTTGAAACATTTTACTAATCTTTCCTGCGGCTCCTTTATCATCTGTAAGTATACAGAATTTTCCGTCCTGTTCTCCGGGTAGTTGCGCTAATATATACAGACAAATTGCCAATAATTCTTCGCCGAGATTGTCCTGTGCCTCCTTATTAGCTCTGAGAGTTTCGAAGAAATGTCGATAAATCTCTTGTCCATCAATATTGATTCCTCTTACAACTTTGTCATATAGAGCATTCTCTTCGGTAAGGGTTTGTTTTATTGTACTTGCCGGACCGCCAAGGCTTCTCACTGCCCATGACAGCAATCGATTCACTGCTACATTGGTACTGAAGCAGACACGCATGATATCATAGAGTTCCTCTTCATAGATAACATAGATATCGACTCCGCTATCGCTGATATTCTTAATGTACTGCACATACTCCGGATTCAGTTTCTTGCTGCGAGAGCCTAACTCCATGAGGACGCATCTGGTAATGATAATCAGACCGTCTTCTTTGCTTATGTAATCTATGATTCTTCCGGATACTTGATTATCCAAATTTGCATGGTATCGAAAGGAGCAAGCATCATAAAAAAAGCATTTCTTCTTCAAAAAGATTTCATTACATAACTGTTTCTGATTCACATATTTCTCGATTATATCCCAATTGAGCGGATTCTCCGAATAAACGGTTGCCACAATTATTCCCCCTTTATCACTTTATAAAGGGCTCTCATATTTTGAAGCACTCTTTTCAATGTTCTCTCGTTAATATAATTCTCTTTCACATAATCATTTCCAAATCGTTCGACAATGACTTCCATATGTCTATAATCATCTTTTTTCGTCGCATCCAAAATCGTCTGATCCAACCATAAATCTACGCATCGGCTGCGAATCTCTGTTTGATTATAATGAAGTAATTCTTCATCAACGCTATTCGATTTCTGAAGATCCAACTCATAACATCGAACCAGTGCTGCCATATAAGGAACCTGATAATAGTTCATCAACCGAATAATTGTATCTTTCTCATTTCCGTCTGATTCAGCATAAAAAATCCCATACATATTTCTGTAGTTCGTTTCCGGCATCAACAACATGCCGGCGAACAAATTCGCTGCGATTTCTTCTTCGCTTTCATAGTACAAATCGTTCGAGAACTCCGCTCTTGATTGAAACTCGTCTTCCCGAAAAAAAACATGATATAATTCATGGCAAATTGCAAAATTAACATTTACTTTTGGCAACGATGTATTAAGTAAAATATAACCCAATGCATCTCCCCTGTAACAAAGTGCCCCTATTTCATTATCAGCAAAGGGGAGTTCTAATACGATATATCCCTTCTTCTCTAGCGCCGGTCGTATGATTTGCAAAACATTCAGAACATCTGAATCATAATTGAGACCTGTGTAGGAATAAAATTTCTTGACTTTTGTTTCAATATCAAGAAGATGATCCGAACTATATGCAATTATTTTTCTCAAACGTTCTACGTTCATCAACTACTCCTCTAAAATATTGATAAAGCGATTTTTTGCACTCATAATCTCATCCATATTCTTTACTAGTTCAACCAACTTCTCTGCAATCATTTCTTGCTTTTCCGTTGGTTCTCCGGCATAAAATAAGATACTGTCCGTAGAATAATCCGCTACGGTATAAGTTTGAAATGCATCATCTAAAAAGAACTCCATTTTCTTTCCCAATGCAGTTGCAATTTTGTCCATGTCCAAACTGCACACATCTTGAGCTCCGGTTAAGATGCGTGAAAGTTTCTTGATATCAATGCCTGTTTTAAGGCTTACATATGTTTGTTTGATTTTCATTTGTGTCATATAAGTATTAACATTCTGAATAAACGTTGCCATAGCGTTCTCTCCTTCGCAACAAATTTGCTATTCTATATAAGATATTATCTCATTATTTAGGATTATGCAACCGCAGATTTGCGTAGATGTGGATTATTTGGGTGAATATTGCAGTTTTTCTCTCAATGATTGAGTTTATTATTCCCTACAACAACACCATCAACACAAATGCGAGCAACACCAGCGCGCCCAGCCCGATTCGATACCATCCAAACACCTTGAAATTGTGCTTCTTGATATAATTCAGTAACATCTTAATTACGAAGAATGATACTACATATGCCGTAATCATCCCGACAATCAAAACGGTAATCTCCGGAAACGAAAGTGCTCCCGAACCCAAGAAGAACTTCGCCAATTTCAGCAGACTCGCCCCGAACATCACGGGGATTGCCAGATAAAAAGTAAACTCCGCGGCAGCAACACGTGATACGCCAAGCAAAAGTGCGCCTACGATCGTCGCTCCGGAACGACTCGTGCCCGGGAAAATCGCCGCGATCAACTGGAATGCACCGATAATCAGCGCAGTTTTGTAAGTAATCTCCGCAGTGGAATTGATTTTGGGTTCCTTCCCCTTATTCCACGTTTCAATAATCAGAAACGCAATTCCGAACGTAATCAACGCAATTGAAACCGAAACCTCATTGTAAAACAGGGCTTCGAAAAAATCGTCAAAAAATACGCCTACAATCGCCGCCGGTATACATGCAACAAGAATTTTTAGCCACAAATTCAAGATATCCTTGTGAACCTCGGGTTTTTGATTTTTACGGAAAGTCCACGGAAAAATATTTTTCCAATAAATCACAACGACCGCCATTATCGCGCCCAATTGCACTACCACGCGAAACATCTTCCAAAACGCTTCGCTGACATCCGGCTGCATGAACTTCTCCAGCAAAATGATATGACCGGTGCTGCTGATTGGAAGCCATTCCGTGATTCCTTCCACAATTCCGAATACAATAACTTTGATGATGTCTAATATGTTCATTGACTCCTCCTACCGATTCGGGTACTCCCGATTCACAAATTCACGCAGCGCAACCAGCGAGCGTTCCACCTTCTCGGTATCGATGCAGTACGCCATACGGAAGTATCCCGGGCATCCGAAACTGTCGCCCGGCACCAGAATCAAGTCATACTTCTTCGCCTTTTCGCTAAAAATTTTCGCGTCTTCCTCCAACGCTTTCGGGAAGATATAGAATGTCCCGCCCGGTTTCACGCAAGTAAACTTCAACTCCGTCAATTCCTGATATAACAGATTCATATTCGTCTCATACACAGACAAATCCGACGTCAAATCCACGACCTCAGCAACCGCCAATTGTATGATGGACGGCGGACAGTTATGCCCCGTTCCGCGCGATATCTGACCACACATTCCGACAATCAAATCCGCATCCGTTGCCTTGGGATTGACTGCCACATACCCGATACGCTCTCCGGGCAATGACAATGATTTCGAATAGGAATAACAACTCAATGTATTGTCATAAAAGGTGGAAACATACGGTGAATCTGCGCCCGTAAACGCAATTTCACGATACGGCTCATCTGAAATCAAGAAGATATCATGATCATATGCCATCTGTTTCTCTGTCAGAATATCCGCCAATCTTTGAAGTGTCTTCGTCGAATACGCGATTCCTGAGGGATTGTTCGGTGTATTGATAAGCACCGCAGCCGTTTTCTCATTAATCATCTCTTCAAATTTCTCGAAATTAATCTGGAAATCCTCGGTATTGGCAGGTACCACCTTCAACACCGCGCCGGTTAAGTTGATGTATGGCCGATACTCCGGGAAAAAAGGTGCAAAAGTAATAATCTCATCGCCCGGCTGCGACACACACCGAACGGCATGCGCAACCGCACCTGCTGCCCCTGTTGTCATAAATATATGTTCCGCCGTATAATTCATTCCGAATCTGCGATTCAAAGAATCCGCAATCTTCGCCCGCACGCTCGGAATTCCCGGCGTCGGACTGTATCCGTGCAGCGTCATCGGATTCTCCTCTTTGAGCATCCGAATCATGGTATCCGTAAACTCCTTCGGCGGAATCACGGACGGATTTCCCAGACTGTAGTCAAATACATTCTCGTACCCGATCTCTTTTCCGCGCTCGGTCGCATATCCGAACAGCTCACGAATTACGGATTTCCCGTTTAACATCTCTTTATATTCCTGTGTAATCATACTATCACATCCTTATCTCTTATTTTGTTTTACCCTGTCGATTAATATACAAATTCTCTCCGTTACACGCGATGGTGTCCCGATACCAGTATGCGGAATCCTTCGGAATTCTCTCCAAGCTCTCGAAATCCACATAAACGATACCGAATCGCCCATGATATCCGCGTTCCCACTCGAAATTATCCATGAATGACCATAAAAAATACCCGCGAATGTCAACCCCTTCATCTGCTGCTTTTTGCAGGGATGACAAATATCTGTCTAAAAAGTCTATGCGGTTGGAATCGTGAACCTTCCCATCCAATGAAACCACATCCGAGCACGCAATCCCATTCTCCGTAATATATACGGGATGGCGATAACGCTCATAGATGAACTTCATGCCCCAGTACAGACAATCCTCAACGACAGGCCATCCTACAGATGTCTCCGGATAACCGATTTTACGTTCTGCAACAACCGGCTCACCGTTTTTACCTGCCTTGACATAATATCCGTTATAAATATTCTGCCCCAAAAAGTCAATCGGCTGCGAAATCAATTCCATATCTTCTTTCGTGATTTCCGGTAAATACTCCGCAAATGCCTCAAGTCCTTCCTCCGGATAATGTCCGAAGAACACCGGATCGGAAAACCATGCCACATTCCATGTCCAATTTTCCATCACGCGACCGACCGAAAAATACTCTTTTCTGGCAGCCTCTATGTCTTCCGGCGCATCCGAATACGGCATTGCCACACTGCAAGTAGGCGCATATCCAATCAGAATCGGTCGTTTCGCATACTTTCGCAATTGCTTCACCGAGGTTCCGTGCGCTTTTAACACATGATGTGCAATCAAAAAAGTCTGTCGATAGCTCAATTGTTTTCCAGGCGCGTGTTTTCCGTGCAGATAGCCAAGTCCTACGACACATTGCGGTTCATTTATGGTAAAAAAGTACGTAACCAAATCACTGAAGTTCTCTGCAATCACTTTGGCATATTCCGCAAAAGCGTCGATAATTGTCTCGTTCTCCCAGCCGCCGATATCTTCCAGTGCCTGAGGAAGTTCCCAATGATACATCGTCAGATACGGTTCGATACCCGCATTGCGCAGTTCTTGTATCATATCCCGATACATCTCGATTGCTTTTTGATTGACTTCACCCGTTCCGTTCGGCATAATACGCGCCCAGCTGACGGAGAATCGATATGCCTTGACACCAAGTTCCTTCATCAGAGCGATATCCTCACGATATCTGTGAATATGGTCACAGGCTACCTTCGCATCTGCTCCCTGACATCTCTGCTCTTCCGCAAATGTGTCCCATATGCACTTTCCGCGACCGTCTGTTGCGTCGCCGCCTTCAATTTGATAAGCGCTGGTTGCAACGCCCCACACAAAATCCTTATCAAACATCATATCCCTCCTCGAGTGTTAAGTAATATAAGGTTATCCCCTGATACAAAGTGATTCATGCAAGCATGAACACTTATGACTTTCGACAGCTGTATCAGTACCTGTTGTCAAACACTCTTGTTGATTTTTTCTCGCTTCGCGGCAAATCTCCGATTTCCACAAGTTTTGCCTTTACCTGAATGCCGATTTTACCTTTGAATCCTTCTTCTACGCGCTTCTCTGCTTCTTTTTTATCTGCTCCCGGATTTGCTTCTACAAAAAGCGTACAAATATCTTTTCCGTTCATATGGTCAATCATAAACTGATATTCACTTGATGCGCCCTCAACCCCAAGCAACATCTCCTCAATCTGGCTCGGGAAGATATTCACACCTTTGACCTTCACCATATCATCGGTTCTGCCAAGAATCGTGTCAATTCTCGGATATTTGCATCCGCACTTACACTCGCCCGGCAAGAATCTGGTCAAGTCATGGGTGCGATAACGAATCAGCGGCGCACCTTCCTTGCAGAGTGTCGTAATAACGAGCTCGCCGATTTCACCGTCCGGCAGATTCTCGCCCGTCTTCGGGTCGACAATCTCAAAGTAGAGATAATCATCCCATACATGAATACCGCATCCTTCGCTGCAACTGATACCGATGCCCGGACCGTATACTTCGGTCAGCCCGTAGATATCATACAATTCCACGCCAAGCTCATCCGCTATTCTCTTACGCATCTTCTCGCCCCAACGTTCGGAACCGATGATGCCTTTTTTTAGTTTGATTTTATCTCCGATACCACGTTTTGCAATTTCCTCCGCAAGTAAAAGTGCATAGGACGAGGTCGCGCACAGAACCGTCGACTCCATATCCTGCATCATGCGAAGCTGCTTATCCGTATTGCCCGGCCCCATCGGAATGGTCATGGCGCCCATGCGTTCCGCACCCAACTGAAAACCGATGCCCGCCGTCCAAAGCCCGTAGCCCGGTGTAATATGTACACGATCGTGATTGGTCATGCCCGCAAGACGATAGCAACGTGCGAACATCTCCGCCCAATCATCCACATCTTTCTGTGTATAGGGGATGATGACCGGAATGCCGGTCGTTCCCGAAGATGAGTGAATTCTGACAATCTCTTCTTCTGGAACCGCCATCAGCCCAAGCGGATAGGCCTCGCGCAAGTCTCCCTTCCAGCTAAAAGGAAGCTTCTCAAAATCCTCCTGTGACCGGATATCCTCCACGTCAATGCCCTCAAGCTTCTTCCCATAAAAACAATCCCGCGCCTTCAGTCTGCGCAATTGTTTCTGAATCAATGCCAGTTGTTCTTCTTTCATTTTCATTGGATTATGAATCCCCTTCCTCTGTGAATCGTTTTTAGTTCTGTATTTGTGAAAGCGTCAAATCGATTGCCTTCATATTGAGTTCCCAAAATTTCTCTGCCACGCGCTCCTTAATTGCGCTTTTTAACTCATCTGCTGTAATTAAAAGTTGTCCGCTGCCTGCAGCCGCAGCCAGTAAGACGATGTTCAGCACCTTCGATGAACCGCATGCTTCGCAAATCGCCTCCGCGTCCACCATAATCGGATTGACTGTTTTGTCTTTGAGATATGAATTCATGACACTTGCGTCATATGTTGTCTCCGACAAAGATGCCGTAACCGGTTGAACCGCCTTGGTATTGACAATCACCGTACCGCCTTCTTTGAGATATGGCAGGCACCTAACCGCTTCTCCGGGCTCGAACCCAAGAATCACATCCGCGCAATGAAGCGGAATCATCGGCGAATAACTCTTGTCGCCGACACGCACGTGGCTGACAACGCTACCGCCCCGCTGCGCCATTCCGATGGTCTCGGAAGTCTGTACCGCAAGGCCTTTTTTCATAGCCGCATATGCAATGAGTTTTGACGCCAAGACAGTGCCCTGTCCGCCGACGCCGCACAATAAATAACTTTTATCCATCTGTAATCACACTTTCTTCATAATCGCCCCTGTCGGGCAAACCTGCGAGCAAACGGAACATCCCACGCAAAGAGACGGCTCAATGCTGACTTTGTCTCCTGCTCTTACAATTGCCGGACATCCGAGTTCGCGAATACATTTCTTGCAACCGATACACGTCTCCTCCGTCACCGTATAGCACGTCGAAGGTTTCGAAACCGCAATACAGGGCGACTTAAAAATGATTGCCTTCACGCCGCGAAATGCAGAAGCTTCTTCGATTGCCAACTTCGCTGCGTTTAAATCCAACGGATTCACCGTACGCACGAACGGCAGACCGATTGCCATCAGTATCTTCTCTATACTAACTTTGTCGACAACATCACCCATCATGGTCTTTCCGGTTCCCGGATGCGGCTGATGACCGGTCATCGCGGTGGTGGAATTATCCAGCACGACAAGTATCATCTCATTCCCGTTATAAACCGCATTCACAATCCCCGTCATTCCCGATGCAAAAAATGTGGAATCTCCGATAAAAGCAAAATGCGTGGCATCCGAATCGATTCTCGCAAGTCCCTGCGCAATGGTCACATCCGCGCCCATGCAGAGACAAGTGTCTACCATGTCAAGCGGCATGGCATTTCCCAATGTATAGCATCCGATGTCGCCGCAAAAAACCGCTTTCTTGCCCTTCATCGCCTGTTTCACCGCATAAAAAGAAGCTCTGTGCGGACATCCCGCGCACAACACTGGCGGTCTCGGCATCGTCTTCGGCGCATCCGCATCCTCCGCCTGCGTCTCATTCATTTTTAAGCCTGCAAAACGGCAAATTGCCTTTTTCACAATTTCGACGCTCAACTCGCCTGCCTGCGGCATATCCTTTGATAATTTTCCTAAAATACGAACGGATTTGTTGTTTTTACCACAAATGTAAACAAGTTCTTTTTCCAAAACCGGATCCAGTTCTTCCGCCACCAGAATCTCATCCAATCCGTCCATGAACTGAAGCGCCAGTTGCTCCGGAAACGGGTGCGGCGTGGAAATCTTCAAGAGCGGAAGCGTGATACCGCACAATTTGAATGCCTCTTGCACATACGCATACGATATGCCGCCGGTCACGATTCCCTTTCGTTTCGTCTTGTCAGATGTATATGTCGTAAAATTCCGCTCATAAGCTGAAAAAACATCCGATAAAAGTCGGTTTCTCTCTTCAATTTTGAGATGGTTCTGATACGAAAGGCGCGGGAAAATCACCCACCGTGACGTATCCTTCACGAAGCCCTCCGGCGTATGTACCTTCCCCTCGCCGCTGACTTCCACGCTGGCGCATCCATGACAGACGCGTGTCGTCGGTCTAAAAAGCACCGGCGTCTGATATTCCTCGGAGTACGTAAACGCCTCCTGAATCATCTCATATGCTTCCTGCGGCGAAGACGGGTCAAAAACCGGCAATTTGGAAAACTGCGCAAAATGCCTCGTATCCTGCTCCGTCTGTGATGATATCGGACCCGGGTCGTCTGCGGAAACAATGACCATACCGCCCTTCACCCCGATATACGCAAGACTCATCAGCGGATCGGACGCCACATTCAACCCCACCTGTTTCATCGTCACAAGCGCTCTGCCGCCCGCATAGCATGCCCCGGCAGCCACTTCCAAAGCGGCCTTCTCATTCACCGACCACTCCACATGCACGCTGCGGTCCGCGCGCTTCGCAACCGTCTCCAAAATCTCGGTTGACGGCGTTCCCGGATATCCGGAAACCAAATTCACTCCCGCATGTATAGCGCCAAGAGCAATTGCCTCGTTGCCCATCAAAAACTCTTTCATATGTAACACCATTCTTTCCCAAGCCTAAAAACTATAACTTTTGAACCCGTATCCATATATTATAACCAACTTTTAATTAAAATGGAACCCGCAAATGCTTTACAAGCCTTATTTTTATAGAAATCTCATCTAAAAATTAACATAAAACACAGATATTTTTTATCGCGCTCCCATATTTCATCTGCTTCTGTAAATCCCAGTCGACGCGCAAGTGCGATTGCGGCCTCGTTCTCACAATGCGTCGTAATGCGAATACGCATGAATTCACCCCTCTTACGTGCATATGAAACAAGTGCGTTGCAAGCTTCTGTCGCATAGCCGCGTTTTCTGTATGAGGCATGAATCAGATAGCCGAGTTCCAGTCCCGCAAATCCCTCACAATAATTGAGCGTGACTCTGCCGACAATCGCGCCGGATGCTTTCTCCTCCACCACCCAACTGCCGTAATCGGAATAAGCATACACCGTTGCAATGTAACGCGCAAGATACGCTTCTTCCTCCTCTCGGTTTGGCTGCGGTCTCTCCATATATGCAACCGAGTCTGTGTCCTCATATAAACGATATATATCATCGATGTCGTTAGTTCTAATCTCCCGTATCCGCAGTCGCGCGGTTTCGCACACCGTATGTGCAATCCCATTCACGCGTTCATACACGCGTAGCAGATAAGCGTAGTCGATTTCCTGCAATCCTTCCGTAAAATAGACAGCGCCCGCAAAATCATCAATGCGATTCTCGTTTGTGAGGCAGATGAGCGACGCCATCCCAGATGACTTTCCCTTCTCATACACCTTTGCATCGTCGGTCAGAAGCAATGTATCTGACGGCGGTGCCTCCGCAAAGTCCTGCAACACCGCCACTCCATGTCGGCGCAAATTCTCGATGAGGGATGCGGCTTCTGCCACAAATATGCGATTCCTGATAGCGATAATAACTTGCTGCATCTTCATTTCTTCCTCCTTGC
>CAYMCV010000069.1:0-12567 GCA_964389005.1 uncultured Lachnospiraceae bacterium
TTTGCCGGTATAAATAATTTGCCGTATGTAATCAATCCCGCAAGACCATTTCCTGATTGATTTAACGATACACACATAATCAGAACCAAAAATACCGCCAACGACGTTATCCCTACGGCAAGATTCTGATAAAGCGGCTTATGAATTGCTTCCCATGCATCATCACTTTTGGAAATAAACAGCATATATACAGCCAATATCAATACCACAATCCCAATCAAGTCAAGATACATTAAGAAACCAATTGCGCATCCAAGCAAAATGAAAAGTAAAAATTGTATACCTGCGGTGAGTTCGCCTTCTTTGCTTGCACGGCAAAGTGAAAAGAGTCCAAACAGTATCGCCAATGTCAGTAATACCAAAAAAGTATCCGGCGTAACACGTGCAACCTCCACAAAGCTGCACGGATTAAACGACAGTAGCAAAAACGTTATCATCGCCTGCCATTTCCCCAAAAATTTTCTCATGAAGAAATATAGCAACAAAATAATCGCCAGTTGTAAGATTACTTGTAAACACATTGCCGAATATGGCTTTTCTCCAAGTATCAAGTTCATGACATGTATGATTTTGGTATAGAGATAAGCACCGTTATTCATCTTCTGAAATGCGCTCTGTCCCAATTGTCCGATGGCGTATTTGTAATAAATATCCGTACCAAAAATGACATTATTTGCCGAAAAAACAATGACAACCCTTATGGCTGCGGCAATCAACATTACCAACACAACCAATGCAGACTCTAGCGCAACCGGAAAAGAAGCATTCTCAAAATTTGGTAATTTATCAGGAAATTTTTTGTATAACTTCTCAATCAGTTTTACAACGCCAATGATAATTGCAACCGAGGCAATCACCAGCAAATAGGAACCGGCAACCGTCATGATATACGAAATACCGATTTGCTCTCCTGCCAATCCGTTCGCATTCACACCGACCGCTACAAATAATATTACGAAAAAGATTCCCCAAAGCGAATAATGAAACCAAGTCTTTTTTATCTTCATTCGTATCAACCTTACCTTTTCACATTGTTCTCATGTTGCAATGATATGATGCGAGTGCCTAAAAAATATCACTCAATTATGTTACGCTCCGAATTTGCCCCGACTGTATCATCCGAAAGCAATTTTTCGACATTATATCGCGGTCTGTGTTTCGCTTCCATGTAAATTCGTCCGATATACTGTCCAATAATTCCGATGGATACCAATTGTACACCTCCAAGAAACCAAAGTGAAATCATGATGGAGGTCCACCCCGGCTCAACTGTACCGCAAAAATACGAGATTAACGCATAAATCGCGGCACAAATACATAAAAAGATAATAAAAATCCCTATGTCTACAATCAATGTAATCGGCTTAACGCTGAATGAAGTAATACCATTCATTGCCAGTGCAAGCATTTTACGAAGTGGATATTTGGACGATCCTGCAACACGTTCCTTACGTTCGTAATATACGGAATCCGTGCGATAGCCGATTAGTGGGATGATTCCCCGTAAAAATAAATTTGTCTCCTCGAATTGTGACAAATATGCGACGGCACGTTGAGACATCAAACGAAAATCTGCATGATTATAAACTGTCTTCACACCCATAAAATTCATCATTTTGTAAAAGCCCTGTGCCGTTGTTCTTTTGAAGAATGAATCCTTTTTGCGACTGCTTCTGACTCCGTATACAATGTCACACCCTTCATGGTATTTATCAATCATTTCTTCAATGACTGCCGTATCATCCTGCAAGTCTGCATCTATCGAGATGGTAACATCCGCCAACTTCATCGCAGTCAATAACCCTGCCGTCAATGCAAACTGATGCCCCACATTACCGGCTAATTTGAGACCATAAATGCTGTCGTTGTAAACTTTGTGTTCTTCCTCTATCAAACTCCAAGTAGCATCTTTGCTTCCGTCATCTACAAATAAAATGAAACTGTCATCGGCAATTTTATTTTTTGTCCGCAAATCAGTCAGTATCATACGCAATTCTTCAGACGATATTTTCAGCATTTCTTCTTCATTATAGCAAGGTACTACGATTGCAAGCCTGTCCATTTCATCCTCCCGAACCGGTGACTCATTACTCATCCCAATTGGTATATACATATTGCACATCATCATCGTCATCAAGTAAATCCAAAGTCTTTTGCAAATACTTGACCGCATTCTCATCCGTCAATTCTACATAGTTTTGCGGAATCATTGTCACTTCTGCACTTGCCATGGGAATCCCCTCTTTCTCGAGCGCTTCCGTAACCAGTGTAAAATTCTCCGGAGATGTCAATATCTCAAAACTGTCCTCTTCTTCTTCAAAATCATCTGCTCCGCCATCGAGGGCAATCATCATCAAACTGTCTGCATCCAGACTGCATTCTTCCTTATCAACAATAATCTGACCTTTTTCATCAAACATAAAGGATACACACCCCGGCGTTCCGATACTTCCGTTGCCCTTGGTAAATGCACTTCTGACATTCGCTGCCGTTCGATTCTTATTATCTGTTAATGCTTTTACAATGATGGCAATTCCATTCGGTCCATATCCTTCATATGTAATGCTCTCATAATTAACGCTTCCGTCTTCGCCGGCCGCTTTCTTAATGCCTCGATCTATTGTATCATTAGGCATATTGTTTGCTTTGGCTTTTGCTATGACAGCCGCCAGTCTGCTGTTGTTAACCGGATCCGGTCCGCCTTCTTTGACTGCCACAGCCAATTCTCTTCCGATAATTGTAAATATTTTACCTTTCGTGGCGTCATTTTTTTCTTTTTTGTGCTTAATATTCGCAAATTTCGAATGTCCTGACATAAAAACCTCCTAAAAATTATCTTAATAACATAAAATTCTGATTCACAGTACCCTTTATCATAGCATTTTTTTGAGGATACATCAACTGTTAAGTGTTTTTTTTACGAGTACCGTTTTAATCATTTTATTCTCAACCGATAATACTTTGAAATGATAGCCTTTGTAATCTGTTTCAAATTGTTCGTTCTCAGCAGGTATATGTTCCATTTTTGATATCAGAAAACCGTTTAACGTTTCAAATGTTTCATCATCAAATACAATGTCCAGTTCTTCTTCCAACTCATCAAGCGGTGTCAAACCTTCAATCTCATAAACGTTGTCACCTTTTTCTTCTATGTATTCTTCGTCCTCATCATACTCATCCATGATATTTCCGACGATTTCTTCAAGGATGTCTTCCATTGCCAACAAACCCGATGTCTGACCGTATTCATCTACTACAATTGCAATTTGTGTCTTGGTTGATTGCATATGATGAAATAAGTTATCCAAATTACGGGTTTCCGGAATAAAAACTGCCTCTCGAATGAGTTCCGGGTAACTTTTAACCTTGCCGCGCAACCGCTTATTAACAGCCTGGAGTCGAATCGCATCCTTAAAATGAAGTATTCCGATGATATGGTCAATATTCTCTTCATAAACAGGATAGCGACTGTTTCTTTCCGCTATCATGAATTCAATCGCATCCGACAGCAACATATCTCCGTCAATTGCAACAATTCCGCTTCGGTTAATCATGATATCCTTGGCTTCTTTGTCTCCGAATTCGAAAATATTGTGAATCATTTCCGCTTCGCTTGCCTGCAAAACGCCCTGTTCATGACCTTCATTCACCATGGAAATAATCTGCTCTTCCGCAGTCAATTCGGTGTTGAGAACCGAAAGAATACGTTTTGGAATCAGTACCCCAAACAGTAAATTTAACAAGATAATCATGAAAATAATACCTACCGTTACCATGACTTCCGGTAAAATAACGGATTGTTCTTGTATAAATGTGAATCGTTCAAGTATAAAATTCGTCGTTGCCCGAAACATCGTAAACACATATACCAAACCCAGTAAAAATGAAATCATTGAGAATAGCAGTGTCGCAATACTACCGTGCTTCATAAAGAAGCCGGTGACATATCTCAATTCTTTTATCAGTCCTTTTTCTGTGTCTTTCATGTTTCCATCGGCATCATGTTTCTTAAGTCCCGACGATATCGTCCACAACATAAAAAACACCAATTCCAACATCAGTAATAACGTAAATATCAGCAAACCGGCCGCACCGCTTTCGCCTTCCATGATTTCTTTCCTCCTAAAAAGTAAAACCTAACTCATAATTAACATTATCTTATCGCAATTCGTGCTCAGCCGTCAAGTAACCGCTTATGTATTGAGCTGTAAGCTGACGCGTAATGCACGATTCACCTGTTCCATTACCTCGTTATCCAAATGACAAACCAAATCTTTCAGTCGTCTTTTATCTATTGTTCGTAACTGTTCCAAAAGAACCACCGAATCTTTTACCATGGCATATTCTTCTGCATTCAACTCAATGTGTGTCGGAAGCTTCGCTTTATTCATCTTTGATGTAATCGCCGCACATATAACAGTCGGCGAGTAACGATTACCGATATCGTTCTGAACAATCAATACCGGTCGGATTCCGCCCTGTTCCGAACCGATAACAGGACGTAAATCGGCATAATAAACATCTCCGCGTCGCATAAATACAACCTCTCTTTGATAATCTATATATCTGTATCACAGTTTTTCCATATTTATCAGGTTGTATTCAATTTCATCAGAAATGATTCAAACATCGCTTATTGATGATTATGACAGTAAACACGTGGAATTCGTTTTCCGAGCGTACAGGGAAGTTCATAATGGAAACCACCGTACAAATCACACAATTCTTCGATTCGTATGCTTTCTTCCCGGTCTTTGCCGATTAAAACAACCGTATCTCCCTGTGATACGCCATCAATATGACTGACATCAACCATAAATTGATCCATGCAAATGCGTCCAAGAATCGGTGCACGCTTACCTCGAATCAAAACATAGCCGATTTGCGATAATGCACGCGGATACCCGTCTCCGTACCCTACGGGAATGGTTGCAATCAAAGTTTCTTTCTTTGTAACAAATGTCCCACCGTAACTGATTTCGGTTCCCTTGGGAACTTTCTTAAGGTATACAATGCAACTTTTCAGCGATAATGCCGGAAGTAAATTGACATCCTCTTTCATAACTTCCTCCGACGGTTGTATTCCGTACATGGCAATTCCAATACGTACAACGTCCATGTTTGCTTGCGGCAATGCAAGAATTCCTGCGCTGTTGGAACAATGATGTATAGGGATACGTATATTGTTGTTATGCTCGACTTCTTCTACGAATGTCGAAAACAATTGGATCTGCCTCTCTGCTTTTGATGTGTCCGCTTCGTCTGCTGTTGCCAAATGTGTAAATATGCCCTCCGTCTGTAGATTCGGCATTGACAGTACTCTCTGAACAAACAACGCCCCGTCTTGATTCGGGAAGATACCGATTCTGTTCATTCCCGTATCAACTTTTATATGAATCTTTGCTTTTTTGCCAACTTTTTGGGAGGCATCGTTCAATTCTTCCGGGGTATCCTCACGAAATATCGTCATTGATATCTCACGCGCAATCAATTCTTCGTATGCTGACGGAAAGGTATATCCCAATACCAAGATTTCTTTACAAATGCCTGCATCACGCAATATCAATGCTTCTTCTGCGGTTGCTGTAGCAAATCCATGAATAAAATCGTATGTTTCCAACAACTTTGCAATCGGAATCGCGCCATGTCCGTAGGCATCGGTCTTAATTACCGCCATCATCTTACATGAATGATTGATTCTTTCATGCAGAAGATGAACATTTGACACAATCGCATCCATATCAATCTCGGCACAAACTCTTTCGTGCAAATTCTTCTGTAATTCCATTTTCGCTCCATTCCGAAGCGCGAAGCAATACGGTTTCTACCTCATTACCGCTTTGCTACCGCTTCCGACTCATTACGATGGAAAGAGCTTCTATAAAATCTCTTGCCATCAATGCATATGTGTTACCTATTCGTGAAAGTGCCTCATCTCCACATAAACCATGTAAATAAGTTCCTTTCACAGCCGCATCAAAGGGATTCTCTCCCTGCGCTAACAATCCGCCAATAATGCCCGAGAGGACATCCCCGCTTCCGCCGGTTGCCATTCCATCGTTTCCGGTACGATTCAAATAAATACTTTCTCCATCGGAGACAACACTGCAAGCACCTTTTCCAACCATAATCGCATGGTATTGACGAGCATATTCTTGTATCCATGACGCATAATCAGATAAAAGTTTTGATACCGTCGTTTTACAAAGTCTTTGTAACTCCAATGGATGCGGTGTCAAAATCAATGGTGCATCCGATTCTTTTTCGATTAATATCTTTTGCAATTCGTCTGATGAACCGATGAGATTGATTGCATCCGCATCAACCACGATGGGAACTTTTGCATTCGTAAGTACGGTGTGAACAAGCCGATAAGCCGTTTCCGACTGCCCGAGTCCCGGCCCCAAAACAATGCTTTTGATATGTGTAAGTTTATTTTTAAGT
The DNA here is from genome assembly GCA_964389005.1 of uncultured Lachnospiraceae bacterium. Classification (GTDB taxonomy): domain Bacteria; phylum Bacillota; class Clostridia; order Lachnospirales; family Lachnospiraceae; genus CAYMCV01. Next base: position 6,445 of record CAYMCV010000069.1, read on the forward strand.
TCAGCAAGAGTCTCCGCATCTGCTTCTATATAAGTTTGTGTAATTGCCTCCGGCAATTCTTTTTGGATAAGGTTCTTGTTATTATCATGTGTAAAAACATGAACCAATCCTGCACCCGTTCGATAAGCCGCATATGCCGCCAAGTAACAGGCTCCACTCATTTCCTCGCTACCCGCTATCACAAGAACGCTGCCGAAAGTACCTTTGTTTCCGTCAGGTCGACGGTTCGGCAAGGAAATTCGTTCGTTCATTGAAAATGTATATGCAGGATTTGATGTTACCTGCGATAATGCTTTCCTGGTGATACCGATGGGAGACGTGATGAGTTCTCCTGTATAAGCTGCGCCCGGATACAAACAATGCCCTCTTTTCATAAAGCCGAATGTCACGGTCATATCTGCCCGTATTGCTGTCTCTTTAACACTTCCGTTATCGGAATCAACACCTGACGGAATATCAATTGCTATGATAAAGGAACCGTTATTTCTTTTTTGATTCACACTGTCAATCAATTCAGCAGTCTCGCTTCGAAGTGGACCCGACATACCGATTCCAAGAATTGCATCAACAATAACATCATATTCTTCTGACGTAAACGAACTCACAACCGTACCGCCGAATGCCAGATAACTCTGTAATTGTGTATATGCCAATGGTTTTAATCGTTTCGTAGGAACAGACAGATATAAATGCACCTTGTCAATATTCGTCTCTTCCTCAATCAATTGACGTGCTACCGCTATGCCGTCACCACCGTTGTTCCCTCCGCCTGCCACAACAAGAACGCTTCTCGGAGTTTTTTGTTTGATTATGTCTGTTACTGCAAGTGCCGCCCGTTCCATCAAAACCGTTGCAGGTATTTGAAGCGTATCCGACGTATATGCATCTGTTTTCTTCATTTCATCAGAAGTTAAGACAAACATCTGTTATCCCTTTCTTTTACGCAACAAAATGCGTCAAACGTAATCGACGCATTTTTCTTAAGCATTATTCGTTCTTGCTTTTTGGCTCAGTCTCATTTTTTGTTTCTGCTTCCTTCGGTTTTATTTCCGCAGGAATATACTTCATGTCAAAAATATCAATGACATCGGCTCCAAAAATATCATGCATATAAGAATAAAATTCCTGATTCCTAATCTGTTTTTCTTGTTTGCGAATCACTTTTTTCTTCAGTTCGTTTCTGATTTCGTTAATCCAGTCCGAGATTTCTTCAATCTCGGCATTATTAGAACGAATTTCATCATAACACAGTTCCATTGTGACGAGCATTAACTTCCGATTGACTTCTCCGATTGCAGCAGGAAGTTCCAATGCCTCATCCTGATACTTGTCAAGTTTATCGTTACATTCCGCTATCAGACGTTTCTTCTCATCGAGGGATTTTTCTGAATCATCTTCTTCGGAATCCATCATGGATACAATATCATCCATAAGTTTATTTTTGATTTTTTTGATGTCCTTGGTTTCAGTGGTAAGTTTCCCCTGCCTCTTTAGCAATTCATTCATCTCTTTTTCCAAACGCTTGACTTCTGCATTCGGAACAACCTGTGTAAACAGGCGATGCCATTTATGATCCAATGTCAATATGGGAATTTTACGCCCCTGTATGGCGGGGATAAATACTTCTTCGGTTCGTGACATCTTTTATTCTCCGCGTTATGATAGCCTGCTTCTGTTGATGTTGTAAGAAAGTTTCAGCAAACTATCTGACAAATGTACGTTCTCAACAATGACATCCGAAGGAACATCCAAGTCTACATGTGCAAAATTCCAGATAGCTTTGATATGACATTCCACCAATCGTTTCGATACTTTGACGGCTTCCGCCTTTGGTATGGTTAGCACTGCAATATCAATGTCATTTCCGGCAATAAAAGCCTCCATTTCATCCATGCTTTTTACTTGCATATTCCGAATGTTCTTACCGAAAATAGCCGGATTTGCATCAAAAATTCCTCGTATCAGGAATCCTCTTTTTTCAAAGTTGGCATAGTTCGCCAATGCTTGCCCCAGATTTCCGGCTCCAATGATGATTAATTGGTGTTTCCGATCAAGACCTAAGATACGCCCGATTTCGTCATACAGATACTCAACATTATAACCGTATCCTTGTTGTCCGAAGCCGCCGAAATTGTTAAAATCCTGACGGATTTGCGATGCTGTCACATGCATCTTTGCACTCAATTCCTGTGATGAAATTCTCTCGATTCCTTCGTCTTTTAGTTCCCCCAAATACCTAAAATACCTCGGCAATCTCGCGATTACCGCTTGTGAAATACCACGTTCTTCCACTTTTGCCTCCTCGTATGCGGATAACCACCCCATAAACATTAATCATTTATATTATAGTTCTTTGATAAAAAACTGTCAATGAATTGCTACACTTTTGATTGCAATTGTTCAGCAATTCCCTTATAATTTTTACTGTGATTTTATCGGTTGCACACATAGTTTATGAACCGAATTTCGGAGGATGTCGTATGAAAGTTTTTAAAGTTAAAATCAATGAGAATATCTTGGCGGTTCTTGCCGTGCTTTCCTATATTTTATTCATATTATTGCCGTTATTGCTCATGGCCAGATATGACCATCCATCTGCAGACGATTTCGGATACGGTCACCTTACGTTTGTAACTTGGCACGATACACACTCCCTGTTATCGGTATTTCAAGCGGCATGGCAAACCATGATGCACACTTACGAAACCTGGCAGGGTACCTATTCTTCTATATTCATGATGGCATTAACGCCGGTCGCATTTGGTGAACAATACTATATCGCCGTACCTTTTATGATGTTGTTGAGTCTTACATTTTCGGTTCTTTATCTTGCAAAAGTTGTGATTCATGACCTTCTGAAATCTTCACACAGTTCGTGGATTATCACAGGAATTGCACTGCTCCTCATTATGGTCGAAGAAATCTATACCCCCGCATCTGCATTTTTTTGGTACAATTCAGCCGTTCATTATACATTTATGCAAGCCTGTATGCTGTTACTGATTGCATTTTCCATTCAAATGATTTCTGTTCCAAAAAAGGCTTGGATGATTGTTACCACTGTCTTGTCCGTTGCATTTAGCATTATCGTTGCCGGCTCGAATTATGTAAATGCCTTGAGCGGCCTGTTGTCACTGGTCTCTCTGTTTATTGCAGTTCAAATCTTTGCTAAAAATAAACGAAAAAGAGCTTGTCTGTTATTGCTCCCGATGTTATGTTATGCCATTTTCTTTATTTTGAACATAACCGCACCCGGAAATGCTGTTCGTGGAGCCAATTATGCCGGACTTTCTCCTTTACTCTCGATTGCCAAATCGTTTCTTTCCGTTTTTACCAGAGGCTATGAGTGGATGTCTTTTTTCACCTTATTTGCGATGATAGCAATCATCCCGGTCACTTTGAAAACAGTTAAAAAAATCAATTTCCGATTTCGATATCCGCTTCTTGTGATTGCTTTCAGTCTCTGCTTGTTTGCAGCAATGTTTACACCCAGTTATTACTCTCTGAACTGTGACGGTCTTCCCAGAGCTTTGAATAATGCCAAAATGATGTTTCAGTTACTGCTGTTTTGTAACGAAATTTATCTCATCGGCTATTTACAACGAGTACTGAAAGATAAAAAACGCGACATTCATCTGCCGCATTATATTTGCTACTACCTGGTTGTAGCCTTGTCCTTTTGTGTAATATTTCTTACCTGTAACAACAAAGAAGCGTACTATCCTTCTTTCGCTGCTGTGAAATATATGAGTCAGGGGTTTGCGCAACATTACCATCATCAGTATATGGAGCGACTTGCACTGTTACAAAGTGATGAACCCGTTGTCTATCTCAAAGAAATGGAGCCGAAATTGAACCTCCTCTACATAGATGATGTTCAAACCGACCCCAATGATTGGCGTAACTTACAAGTCAGCACTTGGTATCAAAAACAAGCCGTATACCTTCTGCCGACAGAAGAACAATAGTTATTTACAGTGTCTCCATTGTTGCGCGAATTTCTTTGATAAATTCTTCGCTGTTTAATACCTTGACGTTCGTAAGTGAAGTGATGAGTGCAAGATCCTTTGTCATTTTGCCGTCTTCGATTGTCTTAATTGTCGCACGTTCCAGTCTGTCGGCAAATGTCTGTAAATCCTTGATTCCGTCAAGTTCGCCGCGTTTTCTCAAGGCACCCGTCCATGCAAATATTGTCGCTACGGAGTTTGTCGAAGTTTCTTCACCTTTTAGATGCTTATAGTAATGTCTCTGTACCGTTCCGTGTGCTGCTTCATATTCGTATACTCCCGACGGTGAAACCAAAACGGAAGTCATCATTGCCAGTGAACCGAATGCAGAACTTACCATATCAGACATGACATCACCGTCATAATTCTTGCAAGCCCAAATAAAACCGCCTTTTGCCTTCATTACACGTGCAACTGCATCATCAATCAATGTATAAAAATATGTGATTCCTGCGTTTTTAAACTTTTCTTCGTACTCATCTGAATAAATCTCTTGAAAAATATCTTTAAACCGATGGTCATACTTCTTCGAAATGGTATCCTTCGTTGCAAACCATAAATCCTGTTTGGTATCCAGCGCATAGTTAAAACACGCTCTTGCAAAACTCTCAATGGATCGGTCTAAGTTATGCATTCCCTGAATGACACCGGGACCGTCAAAATTCTGGATGGTTGCGCGAATCACGGTTCCGTCATCCGCAGTAAACACCAATTCTGCTTTTCCCGGACAATCTACTTTGATTTCGGTATTTTTATACACATCGCCGTAAGCATGACGCGCCAAGGTAATCGGCTGTTCCCAATTCTTCACACAAGGCTCAATTCCTTTTACCACAATCGGTGCGCGAAAAACAGTTCCGTCAAGCATTGCACGAATGGTTCCGTTCGGGCTCTTCCACATTTCTTTCAGATGATACTCATCCATTCTTGCCGCATTTGGTGTAATCGTTGCACACTTAACTGCCACGCCGTACTTCATTGTTGCATTCGCACTGTCAATCGTTACTTGATCCAATGTTTCATTTCTGTGTTCGAGACCGAGATCATAGTACTCTGTCTTTAAATCAATGTACGGCAACAATAACTCATCTTTGATCATCTTCCAAAGAATTCTGGTCATTTCATCGCCATCCATCTCAACCAACGGGGTCGTCATCTTAATCTTTTCCACTTATTTTTCCTCCGACGCTTTGATTAATCTTTACCTATGAAGGTAAGGTTCATTTTTTTGCATAATTTTTTGACTGTTTTGTGCAGTTCGTCATCGGTCATAACGGTAACGCGTCCGTCGGCATATTCATTGTCGACCCATTCCTTAACTGCAATTACAATTGCATCTTTTTTGCTGACTTGTTTATCTTTTTTGAGATGATAATACGTGTTCATCCAATGTGCAACCCCCGCAAGTCCCGAGGTATTGGAAACCGCACACATAACCGGTCTGTTTAAAAATTTATCTGTATCAAAAATATTGTAAATTTCTTCGTTTTTCAGCAAACCGTCCGCATGAATCCCCGCTCTTGTTACATTGAAATTCTTGCCGACAAACGGTGTCATCGGCGGTATCTGATAGCCAATTTCTTTCTCATAGTATTCTGCAAGTTCGGTGATAACGGTTGTATTCATACCATTCAAATCACCCTTTAACTGTGCATATTCAAAAATCATCGCTTCCAGCGGTGTATTGCCGGTCCGTTCTCCGATACCGAATAACGATGTATTGATACCAGAGCATCCGTACAGCCATGCAGTGGTTGAATTGCTGACCGCCTTATAGAAATCATTGTGTCCGTGCCATTCAAGTAATGCGTGCGGTACACCTGCATGTGTATGGAGTGCGTAAATAATACCCTGTACGCTTCGCGGAATGACAGCACCCGGATAATTAACGCCATAACCCATCGTATCACATGCACGAACCTTAATCGGTATCTTATACTCTTCCATTAATTTCATCAATTCCATACAGAAAGGAACTACATATCCGTAGATGTCTGCCCTTGTAATGTCCTCCAGATGGCATCTCGGACTGATTCCTTCTTCCAGACATGCGCGAATAATGGTCAGGCAATGGAGCATTATCTGACCATTATTCGCGCATGTCTGGAAGAAGGAA
>CAYMCV010000070.1:0-12350 GCA_964389005.1 uncultured Lachnospiraceae bacterium
TAAGAGATAATCACAGGTAAATAGAACAACTATGTAAATTATGGAAATGAAAGCTGCAGGGGAACTGGAACCGGTTCCCCTGTTTCGCATCATAAAGAAAATCTCACAGGAAGCAATGTTTTCTTTGTGATGCGAAGCAGCCAGCAGCGTGTAAAGTGAAAGGAAGGCAACATGGTCGAATTGACAAAATTAAATGGAATTCCATTTGTACTAAATTCGGATTTAATAGAAAGCGTCGAAGAAACACCGGATACTGTCATAACTTTGACAAACGGTAAAAAAATAATTGTAAAAGAACGTAGACAAGAAGTGAAAAATTTAGTAAAATTGTATAGAAAGGATATTTTTGCTGACTAATGCAAAAAGAGGGTGAAAATCGTGGATTTGGCTTCGATTATCGGCTTTGTTGTCGGACTCGCTATGATGCTTATCGGTATTATGACCGGTACGGATGGCCCAATAGGAATAAAATACTTCTGGGATTTCAAGTCGGTTTTGATTACATTTGGCGGCGCTTTTTTCAGCGTTATGGCATCATATCCCATGAAAGACTATTTACGGGGACTCAAGAGCTTCCTGCTGGTATTTAGAAGTCCATCCAATAATACACCCGAAATGATTCGTAAGATTATCGAATTATCCAACGTAGCCAGAAAAGAAGGCTTATTGTCGTTAGAAGAAGTAGCAGGAGAATTGGATGATGCGTTTCTTAAGAAAGGTATTCTTTTAATTGTTGACGGTACAGATCCCGAACTTGTTCGTGCGATTATGGAGACAGAACTAATCAGCACGGAAGAGAGACATAAGAAGAACATCGGGTTTTGGCAGAATGTCGGATCAATGGGACCTGCATGGGGTATGATAGGTACGTTGATTGGACTTATTTTGATGCTGCAACACATGAGCGATGCCTCCACAATCGGTCCGGATATGTCGGTTGCATTGATTACCACTTTTTACGGTTCTTTGCTTGCGAACTGGATATGCACACCGACTGCCAATAAGTTAAAAGAGAATAATAACGTTGAAATCAGAGTGAAAGAAATCATGATTGAAGGTCTTTTATCGATACAGGCAGGTGAGAATCCCCGCGTCATTGAAGAGAAACTGAAATCCTTCCTTGCACCGTCAGAGCGCTCATCTGCCGGCGGAGAAGACGGAGGTGAGGCGGATGGCTAAAAGAAAACCGGAAGAATCTTCGCCCGGCTCACCGGCATGGATGGCGACATTCAGCGATTTGATGAACCTTCTTTTATGCTTTTTTGTCTTGTTGTTTTCAATGTCAACCGTGGATGCGCAGAAATTTGAGTTGATGGCGGCCTCTTTTTCACAAACATTCAGCATTTTTTCCGGTGGAGGTGAAGCAGTTGGTGACGGCGTAATGATTAGTAACGGTGTGAGTCAATTGAATGCGTTGGATGACTATGTTTACAGTACGGGACGCCCGGTTGAAGGAGAAGAAGTGATTCCGGAGGCATTTGATGAGGTGGAATCCGAGAAACTCAAAGCTTCCGAAGAACTTGCGGATAAAGTTGAAGAAGCATTGGAAAGTGAAAATATCTCAGGAAATGTCGAGATGGAATTTAACTCACAGTATGTGCAATTGACCATGAGTGGGGCACTTTTGTTTGATTCAGGTAGCGCGGTGCTGAAGGAAGATTCAATACCGGTCATGGAAAAGGTCGCAAAGATATTGGGGCGTTACGCGGACAGCATTATCGAGGTGGAAGGACATACGGACAATGTGCCTATGAGCGGTTTTAAATACTCCAATAACAACGAGTTGAGCAGCGCGCGTGCGATTGCCGTATTTGATTATTTGGTAGCCAATACGAATTTGGATCCGGCGATGATTAAGCATTCCGGCAGAGGAGAGTATATTCCGGTAGCTGACAATTCCACGCCGGAAGGGCGTGCATTGAACAGACGCGTTGAAATCAAGATATACAATACGCTCAGCGCATATTGATATTGTCGATAAAAAATGACTGCGGGAGGAACGAATGAAGAAGAATTTTATATCAATATTGATTTTGGCTTTTACAATCATTAATTTGGCGTTGAGTGCCATAACGATGTACAGCGTGGTCAATACGAATCAAAAGACAGCAGATATTGTAACAGCGGTAGCGAATGTTATGAACCTCGAACTCGGAACGGCAGAAGATGCAACCAAACAGGAAATTGTTCCGATTGAAAATACGGAGATTTATGAAATTCCCGATCAGATGACGGTTGGTCTGAAAAGCGATGCGGACGGAAAGGCACACTATTGTATGGTTACTGTGTTTTTTTCTATCAATAAGAAGCACAAGGACTATAAGGAATATGGTGCAACCGTATCAACGAACTCACAGATATTTAAGAGTATTATCGGGGAAGTTTTTCAGCAATATACAGTGGAAGACGCACGTGCGAACCAAGATGAAATTCGCGCCGAGATTTTGAAGCGTGTACAAGCAAAGTATCAGGATTCTGATTTTATTTATGATGTATCATTCAGTGAGATTATGTTTCAGTAGGCTTACGACAATGATAAGTCATATATGAAGGAGGTGAGTTCGTGGGCGAGGTACTTTCGCAAAACGAGATAGATAATCTGCTGAAAGCGCTTAACAGTGGTGAAATAGATGTCGAAGAAATCAAAGAGCAATCGACCGGTTCTCAGATAAAGAATTATGATTTTAAAAGACCGGCCAAGTTCTCCAAAGAGCATCTTCGAACCTTGGAATTGATATTTGAACATTATGGAAGATTGTTAACCACGAACCTTCCCGTGTATTTAAGAAAAAATGTACAAGTCGGTGTTGCCAGTTCCGAGACGGTTACGTTCTCGGAATTCTCAAATGCACTTGCCAATCCCGTGGTGCTTGGGATTATCAATTTTGCACCGTTACCGGGCAATATTGTAATTGAGATTACTTCCAATATCGGTTATGCTGTGGTGGATCGAATGTTGGGCGGACCCGGCGAACCATTGGATAAGACAAGAGATTATTCAGAAATTGAGTTAACGATTCTTGACAAAATCTTAGTCATTTGTATGCAATTGTTGCGTGAACCTTGGAAGAACGTTATTGAGATTAATCCGGTGTTGGAACGTATCGAAACCAATCCGCAATTTGCACAGGTAATTGCACCGAGCGAGATGATTGCAATTGTGACATTGAATGTCAAAATCGGTGATGTGGAAGGATTTATGAATGTATGTCTTCCATACATTACGGTGGAGAGTATCATTGATAACTTAAACACCAAGTATTGGTTTTCAACGATGGTCAATTCTTCCGAGGAAGCATATTCCGAATATATCGAGAGTTTATTAAAACGTGTTGATATACCGCTCAAATCGGTATTGGGAAGAAGCAGTGTTGCAGTCAGTGATTTTCTCGGATTGCAGCAGGGAGATATCATTAGGTTGGACACCAGAGTAGATAGTGAGTTGGAAGTATACGTGGGCAACATCAAAAAATTTACCGCAGTACCGGGCGTTTCGAATGATCGATATGCAGTCAGGGTAACATCGGTAATCAGGGAGGAGGAATAAGCCTGTGGACGGAATTCTGTCACAAGATGAGATAAACGCATTATTAAACGGCATGGACAATACAGAGCAGAGTGGTACGACAGGTTCGGATGCAAGTGGAGCAGGAATGGCATCAACCGAGACATTGACGGAGGAAGAAAGAGATGCGGTGGGGGAAATTGCCAATATCAGCATGGGAACTTCCGCAACCACACTTTATTCGTTGGTGAATCGCAAGGTTCAGATTACAACACCTACGGTCACTGTTTCCAATTGGGAGAACTTAATTGATGAATATAAGAAACCTTGCGTATTTATTCAGATTAAGTACACTTCAGGTTTGACAGGCTCCAATATCTTAATCTTAAAAGAACATGATGTAAAAGTAATAACCGACCTCATGATGGGAGGGGATGGTACCAATACGGAGGGAGAACTTGGAGAGTTGCATTTGTCGGCAATCTCCGAGGCTATGAATCAGATGATGGGTTCATCGGCAACTTCTCTTTCATCTATGATGGGGAAGACAATTGATATCAGTCCGCCGGAAGCTACTTTGGTAACATTGACCGACTATCAGGACAATACATTCGCAACTCCGTTTTTGAGGAAAGATTTTGCAAAGATTGAGTTTCGCATGCAAATTGAGGATTTGGTTGACAGTACAATTTTACAGTTATATCCTATGGATTTTGCGAAAACCATTTACGAGACATTTGTCGCCAAACAAACCGTTCAAAGCGTACAGCAAGAGGCAGAACCGGAACCATACATACCGCCGAAGGTCGAACCACAACAGGCAATTCCGCAGCCACAGCAGTTACCGCCGACAAATGCCATGCCACAACCGATGATGCAGGGATACCCGCAGATGGGAATGGCAGGATACGGATACCCACCGATGGGACAGGGATATCCGATGGGTATGCCGCAACCGGCCAATATCAATGTACAGAATGCACAGTTTCAAACATTTTCCAATGAGGTTAATCCCATGACAAATCAAGAAAATATCGGCTTGATTATGGATGTTCCGTTGGAAGTAACGGTTGAACTCGGCAGAACAACCAAAGCGATATCGGACATTTTGGAGTTTTCTCCGGGAACCATCATTGAACTTGATAAGATAGCCGGCGAGCCGGTGGATGTTCTGGTCAATGGTAAATTCGTTGCAAAAGGTGAAGTTGTGGTAATCGAGGAGAGCTTCGGCATCCGGGTTACTGAGATTATCAAATAGAAGAGCAGGGAGAAAACACTATGGGCAAAAATATATTAATTGTTGATGATGCGGCTTTTATGCGTATGATGATTAAGGATATTCTCACAAAAAATGGATATGCGGTTGTCGGCGAAGCGGAAAACGGCGTAAAAGCACTTGAGAAGTATAACGAGTTGAAACCGGACTTGGTATTGATGGACATTACCATGCCGGAAAAAGACGGAATTCAGGCCTTAAAAGATATCAAAGCATCGGATCCCGGTGCACATGTCATTATGTGTTCAGCCATGGGACAACAGGCGATGGTAATTGAATCGATACAATCCGGTGCCAAAGATTTTATTGTCAAACCGTTTCAGGCAGACAGAGTTATTGAGGCCGTAAAGAAAGTGGTTGGATAATATGTATTTATTATTGGCTGTCAAGGATGACAGATTCGGTAGTGTTACACAGTTATTGACCGTAAGTCTGCTGTTTCTCTTTGTACTGGCATTGACCTATTTTACCACAAGATGGATTGCCGGTTTCCAAAAAGGAAAAATGGCAACAAAGAATATTGATATCATTGAAACATCCAAAATAACGCCCAATAAATACTTGCAGATTGTACGTATCGGCGGCAAGTACTTTGCCATTGCCATCGGAAAAGATAATGTTACGTTGCTTGGCGAATTGGATGAGAATACGATTCAGTTTCCGGATGAAAGCAATCCGAATCCGACAATGGATTTTAAGTCTTTTTTGGAAAAAGCCAAAAATCTTAAGCCAAAGAAACAAGGGAACGATGATGAACAGAATAACACAGAAAACAAAGATTATTAAGGGAATATGCCTGCTGTCATTGGTAGGCATATTGTGTATGCTGACACCAATTCAAGTTTTTGCCAATGCAGGAACGACGGATGAACGAACGAATATTGACGATCCGGGTGAGGCTGAGACACCGGAAGATTTGACGGAACCGAATGTACAGAATACATTTACAATCACCTATAATGACGGTAACGGTGAGGTAAATGGTTCACTTCGTATCTTTCTGATTTTGACTGCAATTTCTTTATTACCCGCCGCACTAGTGACGCTGACCTCATTTACGCGTATTATCATTGTGCTACATTTCACAAGAACAGCGCTCAATACGCAATCGTCTCCGCCGAACATGGTTTTGATTGGGATTGCGGTATTCTTGACCATATTTATCATGAATCCGATTTTTACACAGATTTATCAGGAAGCAATTGTTCCCTATGAAGAGGGGGAGCTGGATTCGAAAGAAGCAATTGAAGTCGGTATGGAGCCGTTACGCGAATTCATGTACAATCAAACGCAGATTAAAGATGTCAGCACGTTTCTTGATATATCGGGAACAGAGTGGGATGGTACATTGGAAGGTATTCCGACCTCTGTTTTAATACCGAGTTTCATTATTAGCGAACTTAGAACATCATTTATTATCGGCTTCGTAATTTACATTCCGTTTATCGTAATTGACATGGTGGTGGCGTCTGCTTTGATGAGCATGGGTATGATGATGCTTCCGCCGACGACAATATCTATGCCGTTTAAGATTTTGCTGTTTGTTTTGGCAGACGGATGGAATTTGGTAATTGTCAATTTGGTACGAACGTTCTATTAGAGGAGTGATGAGAGACCATGACTGTTTCGGATGTGATAACAATTTCAAGAGATGCGCTGTATTGCATTATCATTACCTCTGCACCGATATTGCTGGTTTCACTTTTGATTGGCTTACTGATTAGCATTTTTCAGACAGTAACATCGATTCAAGAGCAGACATTGACATTTGTACCGAAAATCATCGGCGTATTTTTGACGATTATGTTTCTGGGGCATTGGATGATGAATAACATGGTTAACTATATGGTGGAACTGTGGTCTGATTTCAGCATTTATATTAGGTAGGTCGAAGATGGACGTTTCTTTTCCGATAGTAGAATTGGAATACTTTTTATTGGTGTTTGTACGGGTTACCTGTTTTATCTTTGTTGCCCCCTTTTTTAGTATGAACAACACGCCCAATATGGTAAAAATTGGGTTTGGCTTCTTTTTTTCCTATTTACTTTACTATGTTACCATGCCTCACGTATATCCGGAGTATGCGACGTTAAGCGGGTATGCCGTGCTGGTTTTGAAAGAAGCAACCGTTGGTTTATTAATAGGTTTAAGCGCAGCAATGTGTATGAGCATCGTGATTTTCGCAGGGCGACTGGTAGATACGGAAATGGGATTTGCAATGGTGAATCAGTTTGATCCGACAACAAGAGAAGATGCAACCATCTCCGGTTTATATTATCAGTATGCAATGATGCTGCTGTTGATTGTTTCCGGCATGTACCGTTATCTAATCAGTGCTTTGACGGAAACATTTCAGTTAATACCTGTGGGTGAGGTCCGATTTAACTTAGATTCGTTATACGGGACATGGGTTAGCTTTTTGGGGCAATACTTTGTACTCGGTATGCGTATATGTCTTCCGGTGTTCTGTACCATCATGATCTTAAATGCAATTCTCGGTATATTGGCAAAGGTTTCGCCACAGATGAATATGTTTTCTGTCGGTATGCAGTTAAAAGTCATCACTGGACTTGTAGTATTATTCATAACCGTCTCAATGTTACCGTATGCTTCTGACTTAGTATTTACACAGATGAAACGAATGGTTGTTTCCTTTGTGGAAGGGATGATGTAATGCTGAAATATAACCTTCAATTCTTTGCACAGGACGGACCCGGCGGAGAAAAAACAGAAGCGGCAACCCCGAAAAAACTGTCCGATGCCAGAAAAGAGGGACAGGTTGCCAAAAGTAAAGAAATCGGGAACGCTGCAGGGATGATGTTGCTGTTCGTGATTTTAAAGGTGTTTATCGGAACGTTGGGAGAACGACTGACAGGTTTGTTTACGTCCGTATATGCAAGAATTCCGGAATTATCGACGATGAGCGGAGGGCATGTCAGAGAACAGACATTTACCGTGCTGATACGTCAATTGTTGTTTGATTCATTGATTACCATGGCACCTTTTTTACTCGGCGGATTGCTGGTCGGAGTAGCAATCGAAGTGTTTCAGGTTCGTTGGGAACCTACTACCAAGCCGTTACAGCCGAAATTATCCAAGATGAATCCCATCAATGGATTTAAAAAATTTTTTACACTTAATTCTTTTGTGGAATTGGTTAAATCCATTTGCAAAGTCGTGTTAATTGTATGGATTGCTTATGATACATTGCGAGATCAATCCAACTTAATTTTTACATTATATGATATCAGTTTGGAGCAGGGGATTTTTCTTGCGGGAAATGTATTGATTAATCTGGGTCTGAAGATTTCCTTTGTTTACCTGATTCTGGGTCTGGCGGATTATCTCTACCAGAAATGGAAGTTTGGCAGAGACATGCGTATGACCAAGCAGGAAATCAAAGATGAGTACAAGCAATCGGAAGGGGATCCCAAGATAAAAGGTAAGATTCGTCAACGTATGTTGCAGGCATCACAACGCAGAATGATGCAGGAACTTCCCAAAGCAGATGTTGTCATTACCAATCCGACACACTTTGCGGTTGCGTTAAAATACGATCCCGACAAGTACGAAGCGCCGTTTGTTCTTGCAAAAGGGGCGGATTACTTGGCCGCTAAAATCAAAGATACGGCGCGCGAGAACAAGATAGAAATTGTGGAAAACAAGCCACTTGCCCGCATGCTCTATTATAATGTTGAGTTGGGGGCGGTAGTACCGCCGGAACTGTATAAGGCGGTGGCAGACATTCTGGCTATGGTTTATAGAATGCAAGGAAAGGTATAACAGAGGAAGGAGGTACAATGACGTGAAAAAAGCGGATATTGGAGTTGCGATTTATGTACTTGTAGCTTTTATCATGATGATTGTATCACTCCCGAACTGGTTACTGGATATCCTTTTTACACTGAATATATCAATTTCTTTTGTCATTATGTTTGGCTGTATGTTTGCCAAAGAAGCACTCGACTTGTCGTTCTTTCCTTCCGTACTGTTGTTTACGACGGTTTTTCGAATTGGTTTGAATGTTGCTTCAACGAAAATGATTTTATCGACCGGATCTGCGGGGAACGTAGTTTCTACATTCGGCGGTTTTGTCGGGGGCGGTAATCTGGTTGTCGGTTGTGTCATTTTTATCATATTAATTGTCGTGCAGTTGCTGGTTATCAATAAAGGTTCGGAACGTGTTGCAGAGGTTACCGCACGTTTTACCTTGGATGCAATGCCCGGTAAACAGATGGCAATTGATGCGGATTTGAATACCGGTGCGATTACCGATCAAGAAGCAAGAATGCGTCGTGAAAAGATACAGGAAGAAGCCTCCTTCTTCGGTTCCATGGACGGTGCCGTGAAATATGTCAAAGGAGATGCAGCGCTTGGATTAATCATAACGGCGGTCAATATTATCGGAGGTATTGCAACGGGGGTTTTGCTTCAAAATTTAGAGATTACGGAAGCACTTCAAAGATATACACTACTAACCATTGGTGATGGTTTGGTGAGTCAGATTCCGTCTCTTTTGACATCGCTTGCAACCGGTATTTTGGTAACGAAAGGCTCGAAGTCGGCTGACTTCGGAAATATACTGGTACGACAATTGTTTGGGGTGCCGAAGGTTCTGTATCTTGTGGGCGCCACAGTGATGGCTTTGGGTATTTTCACACCGCTTAATATCCTTCTTTATGTTGCTTTCGGTACGTTTTTCATTATTGTCGGGCGTATCATTCAAACAACGATTGAGAGTGCGAAGACTGAAAAAGCGGTGGATGAGGCGGAAAACATGGCGGCGGAAATCAGGCAACCGGAGAATGTCAATTCGCTGTTGCAGGTTGACCCGATCGAACTTGAATTTGGTTACGGCATTATTCCGCTGGCGGATGTTTCGCAGGGCGGCGATTTGCTGGACCGTGTAGTTATGATTCGTCGACAGATTGCATTGGAGTTAGGTACAGTTTTACCGACCATTCGTTTGCGTGACAACATACAATTGAATCCCAATCAATACATCATTAAGATCAAAGGAATACAGGTCAGCGAGGGAGAAGTGCTATTTGATCACTATATGGCGATGAATCCAGGGTATGTTTCCGAGGAAGTGACGGGAATACCGACATTTGAACCTTCATTTCATCTGCCGGCGATTTGGATTACGGAGGGACAACGTGAACGCGCAGAAGCTGCGGGCTATACGGTTGTGGATCCGCCATCAATTATTGCAACACATTTAACGGAAATTGTGCGGCAGTATCTGTCTGAGTTGTTGACAAGACAGGATGTACAGCGCTTGATTGATAATATCAAAGAAACCAATCCTTCGTTGATTGATGAACTGGTACCGAAGTTATTGGGCTTGGGCGATATTCAAAAAGTATTGCAAAACTTACTGAAAGAAGGTATTTCCATACGTGATTTGCTTACGATTTTCGAGACGCTGGCGGATCATGCAACGACGACGAGAGATACGGATATATTAACAGAATATGCAAGACAAAGTTTGAAGCGATTGATTTCCGGAAAGTTTTTTCCGCCGAATGAGACGACGAGCGTGGTAACTTTGGATCCCAAACTTGAACAGGAGATTATGGGAAGCGTAAAACAAACGGAACAAGGTGCTTATATATCACTCGATCCCGAAAAGACCAGAAAAATCATGGACAATTTGGGAACCGAAATCGAGAAATTGGAGCGAATGGGGAAGAATCCCATTGTTTTGACTTCGCCGATTGTGAGAATGTACTTTAAAAAACTCACGGAAGATTACTATAAAGATTTAATTGTAATTTCTTATAATGAAATTGATTCAAGCATTGAATTACAATCTGTCGGGATGGTGACGATAACATGGTAATTAAAAAGTATCAAGGGAAAACAGAAGCGGCGGCAATGGATGAGGCACGGAAAGAACTCGGTGCCGGTGTGGTATTGATGAACTCTAAAAGTGTGAAACAAAGAGGCTTTTTTAACTTTCTGAAACCACATGTGATTGAAGTAACCGTTGCGAAGGAAGAAGAAATCGAGATAAAAAGCGAAGAAAAAGAGCGTAAACCAATCATGAGTGATTCAATTGTCGCCACAAATACAACTGTTATGGCAAAAGAAAGTGTTTCTGCGGGCAAAGAAGACAGAGTACTTGAAGAAAAACTTGACAGTCTTCACTTCTTATTGGAACAACAGATTCAACGGGAAAAAGAAGAGCGTCAATCCGATGAAGCCGTTCTTTCCGAAAAATCAGAATTAGAATTGCCCAAGGAAGAAAAGGATGACGAACTCAAACTTTTTCTCAAGTTGATTCGAACCGTGTTAGCGGAGAATGAGGTCGATGAAAAGTATATCGGCGTAGTTATGGATGACATTGAGAAAACGCTGAAACCGGACATTCCGATGGAACACGTTTTGTCGCATATCTATCAGAGAATGGTTTTAAAATTCGGAAAAGCGGAGCGGATTGAACCGGCGACAGAGGGACCGAAAGTTGTCTTCTTCGTTGGAACAACAGGTGTAGGAAAAACAACGACAATTGCCAAAATTGCATCCAAGTTGATTGTAGATGAGAAGAAACGAGTTGCATTGTTGACCGCAGATACCTATCGCATTGCCGCAGCAGAACAGTTGCGTACCTATGCCAATATTTTGGAAGTTCCTTTTCGCGTCATTTATTCCACGGAGGACATGGAAGCTGCAGTCAGAGACTATGTCAAATGCGACTATATTCTTGTTGATACCGCAGGACACTCACATCACAACAACGAACAACGTAGTACAATGAGCGAATTCATTCAGTGCCTGAAAGATAAGGCAGAAGAAGAAGTGTTTTTGGTGTTGTCGGCAACGACCAAGTATCGAGATTTACTGAGCATTGCGGATGCATATGGTAAAATCGGAACATACAAGTTGATTTTTACCAAATTGGATGAAACGGAGAGTTATGGGAATCTGTTGAATCTCAAACTTCACACCGGAGCACCGATGTCATATATTACGTGTGGGCAAAATGTGCCTGAAGACATAGAAAGATTTAATGCACAGGTCATTGTGAAACGTTTATTGGGCGGAAGCGCGTAATTTTTATGAAAGATGTAATGTCGGATTCTATGAAAGGCAGGTCAGACACATGGACCAGGCACAACAACTGAGAAATATCATAAAAGCAAATACACAACAACAGCGTCCGCTTGCAAGAGTCATCACGGTAACAAGCGGTAAAGGCGGTGTAGGCAAATCCAATACGGCAATCAATCTTGCAATACAATTTCGCAAAATGGGTCAGCGCGTGATTATTTTAGATGCTGATTTTGGCTTGGCAAATATTGAAATTATGTTTGGAGCTGTTCCGAAGCATAATCTGTATGACTTAATCTATCAAGGAAAAAGTATTCGAGACATCATAACTTGGGGACCGATGGAGGTTGGTTTCATCAGCGGAGGTTCCGGAATTGCCGGAATGGCGAACTTAAGCCGTGATTATTTAACATACATCATACAGAATTTGGCAGAATTGGATGCCATTGCTGATACAATCATCATCGATACCGGAGCAGGTATTTCAGATGCGGTGCTGGAATTTCTTGTTGC
>CAYMCV010000071.1:0-12185 GCA_964389005.1 uncultured Lachnospiraceae bacterium
AAATGATAATGATGATAGGCAATAAAAATGGTGAATTTATGGATTATTGTTACTGTAGCAGGATTTTAGTTTAATAATAGTGATGTCAGGCGATAAAAGTAATGAAATTCTCTAATTTGGTTGACATAAGTATGCCCACCTTGTCAGTATGGGGTACAAATGGATGATTTGAAAATCTGTGCCCCATGGTAACCAATAAAAAAATTGTTAACGGCGAATTTCTGGGGCACAAAAACGGTGCAAATGTAGTTCGTACCCCAGATTTAGTTTTTGGGCGAAAAAACCAGTTAACATAATGTTAAAAATGGGGCATAAAAAATAATTAAGCGAATTTGTACCCCAAATAAAAATGACAAAAGTGTCATATCCATTGTGAGGCAGTAATATACGAGTTATTGCCGGTCAATTATCAAGAAGCTGCCGGGCCAATCAATTACTTAGAAGTTACAGGCCAGTCAATTACTTAGAAGTTACAGGCCAGTCAAATACCGAGAAGTTACAGGCCAGTCAAATACCGAGAACTGCCAGACCAGTCAAATACAGAGAAGTGCCGGACCGGTCAAATACCGAGCACCTACGGTTCATTCGACAGCGGAACTGCCGGATCGTTTCACCGAGAGTTGAATAAAAAAGCCGAAGCAAAAGCTTCGGCTTTAAAGCGGAGACGGAGGGATTCGAACCCTCGTGCCGGTTGCCCGACAAACGCATTTCGAGTGCGCCCCGTTATGACCGCTTCGATACGTCTCCCAAAGGTGAAATACACAACGGTTATTATAAATGTTTCTGTAGAGGAAGTCAAATAGTATTTTCGCGAAAAGGTAGCTAGGGGTAGTCAAGAATTCGTTGCAAAAAGGGCGGTAATATGATAACATTTTTACAGGATTTACATTGAATACACCATTTATGATCCACAGTGCAAGGGAGAAATCGGTGAGAGGGATGAAGAAAGATAAAAGCGAGCGCAATCATGCGAAGCAAGACAAAGCATCATCTCACGATTTGATGTTTTTTTCGAAAGTCGCACATAAGAAAAGAATTGTTTTTAATCTATTGATGGTACTTGTGATACTCACTATTGAAATTGTGATTGGTTTTCTGTTTAGAATTCTGGGGTTGGGTGAGATTCACATATTTACGATTTATGTGGTTGGAATAATTGTGACCGCGCAACTGACTGCAAGTCGTTTGTGCAGCGTCTTGTCGGTTTTGGGGATATTTATTTTTAACTTCTTTTTTGCAGAACCTGTCTATTCTTTCAAAGCATACTACATTGGATATCCATTTACATTTATAATATTATTACTGACCGCACTGATGCTGGGTGAGATGACCGCCAAAAGCAAACAGAGAGCGAAAGCGTTAGAGGAAACGACACTACGTATTCAGAATGAAAAACTTCGTTCGAATTTATTACGTTCCATTTCGCATGATTTACGCACCCCGTTGACCGGTATTTTGGGGAATGCGGCATTGCTGTCTCAACAGGGAGAGAAAATGTCGCCGGAGAAGCGAAAGGCATTCAGCGAGGATATATGGGCTGATTCCATTCATTTAATCGATATGGTGGAGAATTTACTAGCCATTACAAAGATGGACGAGGTGAAGCACAGTATCAAGATGCAACCGGAGTTGTTGGATGAGATTCTTCTTGATGTTGTGGAACGTGAGCGCAAACTGCATCCAACCTACGAGATTCTGCTGGAACCCGCAACCGAAATGCAGGTGGTCAAGTGCAATGCGCAACTGATGACACAGGTCATGAGCAATTTGTTGGAGAATGCAGTCAAATTCAGCCCGGAGCATACAAAAGTTGACGTTCGTAGTTACAGCGTGAACGAACGCGTTTATATTGAAGTTGCAGATGAGGGTAAGGGAATACCGGACGCGATTAAAGAGGATGTGTTTACGATTTTTTTTACTACTTCAGAAGAGAGTGGCGACCGAAAGAAAGGCTTCGGCATCGGACTGGCTCTTTGCAGAGAGATTATCGAAACACATGGCGGAAAGATAGAGATCAAAGACGCCGAACCTCATGGCACAATTGTTCGTTTCTTTTTACCGCTCGAACAAGCGCGCGATACAGAGGCATAGTCGTATGGGAACGGCGGCTTATAACAATATAGAAACATTATTGGGTAAAGGGATGTCAAAAGTTACGACAGAAAGAGAGGATAAGGGGAATGAAACAGAAACTTTTGATTGTTGAGGACGATGAAACTATAAGAACACTGATTTCGACTGCAGTTGAAATGCAGGATTATCCATTTGAATCGGTCGAGACGGGAGAGCAGGCGCTCATGGCAGCGATGTCACACAAGCCGGATATCATGTTGCTGGATTTGGGACTGCCTGACATGGATGGAATCGAAGTGTTGAAGAAAGTCCGTGCGTGGTCACATATGCCGACTATCGTAATTACCGCACGCAGCGAGGATAGCGACAAAATTGAAGCGCTGGATGCCGGTGCGGATGACTACCTTACCAAACCATTTTCTGTTGACGAGATGCTTGCGAGAATCCGTGTTGCATTGCGCAGAGTCGATTATTATGAGACGCAGAGTGCAGAGCAGTCGCATATCTATGAAAATGGTGATCTCAAAATTGATTATATGTCAAATTGTGTATTTCTTGCAGGAGAAGAAATTAGATTAACCCCTATGGAATATAAGTTACTCTGCCTGCTGGCGAAGAATACCGGAAAGGTGCTGACGCATACATACATCACGAATCAGATCTGGGGGAGCGCATTTGACAGCGATTTGGTTTCACTGCGCGTTTTCATGGCAACGCTTCGGAAAAAAATCGAACCCGGATCGGACTCCGTGAAATATATTCAGACACATGTAGGAGTCGGATACAGAATGTTGCATAACAATTAGCAATTGCTGCTTTTCGACACTAACAACATATTTATATTCATCATCAAATTCCAACACAATCTTCATATTGAATCAGATACAATTACCCCAAGTTGATTTCAACTTGGGGATTTTTGTGCCAGGACAGAAATTGCAAAAAAATCATTCTATGAAAGGAGGACGATTATTTGCAGGCGGAACGTTGGTTCGCAGTGGTATGCAAAGGATTATGGATTGGTTCCACAATGACGGTTCCGGGGGTATCGGGGGGTACCATGGCAGTATTGGTAGGAATTTATGAGAAACTGATTTTCGCAGTGAACGGGCTATTACGAGAACCCAAGAAGCACATTCTATTTTTATCTACATTTGTAATGAGTGCAGGCGCAGGATTCTTATTGCTTGCAGGCGGAATTACGTTGTTGCTGGAGAACAATCGCTTCGGCGGCACCATACGATTCTTTTTTTGCGGAATTGTTGCGGGCGGAATTCCCTTCTTGCTTCGGCAGTCCGGAATTCGTAGGATGTCAGCCGGCACAGCTGTTAAGATGGTGTCGGGCGTCCTGATTGTATCGGCTCTTGGTTTGATTCCGACGGGCTTATTTACAGAGACGCAAGGGATATGGCAGCCAATCATTCATTTTGCGGCAGGCATTCCGATTGCGATTGCGTTGGTATTGCCGGGGATTAGTGTAACTCATATGCTCTACGTGATGGGATTGTATGAGGATGTGATGAACAAAGCAGTCACATTTCAGTGGTTGTCTTTGTTGCCGCTCATCTTGGGTGTGGGTTTCGGAATATGGTTTACCACCGGTTTGCTTGAGCGATTACTAAAGAAATATACAGCCGATGTCTATGCAGTGATTCTTGGGTTTGTTGCAGGTTCTGTTTGGGAGTTGGTTCCCAAAACGGAGTTTGGCAATCCGATTATGGCCGTATTGGCTGTAGCAATTGGTTTTGCGGCAATGTATCTTGCAGGGAAGAAAACGGTTGTGAATAACAGGGAGGTCGTGTAAACGACGGAAGGTGAGGAAGTATGAATTGGGATTTTTTGTTTGCGAATCTATGCAGCTTAACGTGGCAACATGGATTAATGTTTGTAATCGGATTACTCTTAATCTGGCTCGGAATCAAAAAGAACTGTGAACCAACGCTGCTTGTCCCGATGGGTGTCGGTGCAATTCTCGTGAATTTTCCGGGAACGGCGGTTTTATCACATATGATTGGCTCGGCGCAAGGCTCCGAAGCGGTCGGCATTTTGGAATGGCTCTTCGAAATCGGAATCGAGGCATCCGAGGCCATGCCGATTCTGTTATTTATCGGCATTGGCGCCATGATTGATTTCGGCCCGTTACTGTCTAATCCCAAAATGTTTCTGTTCGGAATTGCAGGGCAACTCGGCATTGTTTTTGCGACATTTTTGGCATTGTTCTGCGGCTTTGATATCAGAGATGCCATGTCGGTCGGCATCATCGGTGCCGCGGACGGACCCACCGCATTGCTGGTTTCCACCATTTTGGACTCAAAATACATGGGTGCGATTGCAGTTGTCGCATACTCTTATATGGCATTGGTGCCATTGGTGCCATTGGTGCAACCTGTTGTCATCAAACTTTTAACATCTAAAAAAGAACGTAAAATACGAATGAACTACAATTGCAAATCCGTCTCGGCAAGAACCAAAATTCTGTTCCCAATCATTGTTATTTTCGTTGTGGGATTTCTGTCTCCGGAATCGCTCAGTTTGGTCGGCTCACTGATGTTTGGCAACTTGCTTCGCGAAGCCGGGCAAAAAGTCGGTGCGTTAAAAACGCTTTCCGATACGGCGCAGGGACCGCTAACCAATCTGATTTCCTTGCTTTTGGGATTGACCATTGCATTCAGCATGCAGGCGGAATCGTTTGTGCGGTTTGACACATTGCTCATTATGGCAATCGGCTTGGCGGCATTCGAGGTTGATACAGCGGCCGGTGTACTGCTGGCAAAACTGATGAATCTTTTTAGCAAAAAGAAAATCAACCCGATGATTGGTGCAGCCGGTATTTCGGCATTTCCGATGTCGTCTCGCGTCGTGCAGCAAATGGCAACGAAGGAAGAACCGGGCAATATTGTAATCATGCATGCGGCGGGCGCAAACGTAGCAGGGCAGATTGCATCTGCATTCGCAGGGGGAATCGCAATTACGGTCATTTCGGCATTAACCTAAAAATTAAGGAAAGTCAGCCCTATATGAATTTCCACACCATAGGATTCGATTGGGATATTTGCTTGAAAATATCGGCTCAAAGTTTTATAATGATTCAAGGTGATGAAACGCTTAGATAAGGCAGGACTTTGATGCTTGATACCAGAGAAAAAAAGTACAGAAGCTGGATTCTTACGGCGCTTTGCGGCGCCGTATTTCTTGTGCTTACAGGTTGTGAGACCAAATTGTTTTCCAAGGATGAGAATGTAACACTGATAGATACCGTTTTGGAAGCCAATGGTACGCAGGAACTGCAATTAAACGAAGCGGAGATTCCGCGTTGCGTTCTCGGAGTGTTGACAGATCAGAACGGTTATGCCGTCGGCAGCGAGAAGAAAGTCGCCTTTCGCGGGACACGCGTTTCGGATTCCTTTTCGCTGGTGGATGCAGTAACCGATGAGGTTGTCTACAGCGGGGAAATTATAGCAGCCGGAACCTCAAAAAATTCTGATGAATATACTTATACAGGGGATTTTACTGATTTTGAGGTCCCCGGACAGTATTATGTTGTAACTGACTATCTGGGTGAATCCGTTGAATTTGAGATTTCCAATCAATTGTATGATGCCATGCGACAGCGTCTGTTGATGAGTTTTTATTATGCGCGTTGCGGATATGAAATTACGGAAGAAGAATCGAAAGCATATGCTCACGACGCATGTCATACAAATGACGACAATGAAGCGGATGTCTTAGGAGGATGGCATACGGATGGAAAATATGGGAAAGATACCTCTACGGGTGCACTTGCCGTTGCGTATCTTTTGACCGCTTATGAGTTGAATCCGGATGCGTTTGACGACGGACTCGGAATGAAAGACAGCGGCAATCAAATTCCGGATTTATTGGATGAAGCGGCATATGAAATGACGTGGCTTCTGCGTATGCAGGAAGATTCCGGCGGTGTATCCGCAGGCTTGATAAGAGAAGAAATTGCAGATGGTACGAATCCTGCGAAGGATGATTCGAAAGCAATATTGCAACCGGTAACGGATGAGGCAACATACCTCTTTGCGGCGGCGGCGGCACAGTTCGGGCGTATTTATCACGCATATGACACGAAATTTGCCGACAGTTGCCTGTATGCAGCCGAAGAAGCTTATCGCTATGCGCAGACACCCGATTGTAAGGAACAATACGCGGCTGCAACGCAGTTATACAAGACGACCGGAAAGTATGAATACGGTGCTCGCGCAGAAGCCATTCTTCGGGCGGGAGATATTTTAACGAAAGATGCCGATGATGCATGCGTCTTCCTTGCGGACATTGCATATCTGACGATTCCGAGGAAGACAGACGCCGCATTGTGCGAAGGCAGGATGGAACTTTTTACCGGCGATGCCAAGAATTTGCTTGAACGCACCGCGAATGAGTCCTACCTTGTGCTGAATCCCGACAATTATGACATTACTGCAGTCAATGACATTTTAAACGAATTGCAATACACCGCGTTTGTGAATCACATCATCACGAACCGCGAGTATCGAACTGCAATTGAAGGGCATTTGCACTTTTTAAGCGGAAGGAATCGCGATGCCGTCAATTATATTACGGATGCGGGTGTACGTCGCACATTGCAGGAAGATGAATCGGGTTATTACTTCCGATTCGGAGAAGATATTACAGACAATGCACGACTGTTGTTCATCTTAGGTATCTATATCTAGTTATGAACTTTGAAGGAGCAAAGTAATTTTTAGCCAATTGCTTAAAATGCCTAAAAAGGACATTTTATGCAAAATAAATTAGAAAGTATAGAGAGATTTCAAAATGAAAATAGCAATTTTGGCAGGTGGTAACAGTACAGAACGAGAGGTATCCCTATGCTCGGGGACGATGGCATATCAAGCATTGAAAGGGAAGGGACACCAGGTAGTGTTGGTGGATGTTTACCTTGGAGTTACAGATGTCGATGTGAAAACGGTTTTTACATGTGACAGAGATTGGGCGGCAGGTGTGAGTGCCATCGGAGAGAAGAATCCTGATTTGAATGACATTCGCAAGATGAAGAACGGGGACACGGTATTTTTCGGACCGAACGTCCTTGAAATCTGCAAAGCCGCAGACATTGTATTCATGGCATTGCATGGGGCGAACGGTGAAGACGGAAAGATTCAGGCGGCACTTGATTTGTATGATATCAAGTATACGGGAACTGATTACATGAGTAGTGCACTTTGCATGGATAAGGCGATTACCAAAGTTTTCTTCGAATATCACAACATTGTTACGCCTAAGAGCATTGTGGTTAAAAAAGACGAGGATTACCGGGAGAGCGCGGCGCGCATTCACTTTCCGCTGGTTGTAAAAACAAGTTGCGGCGGTTCGAGCGTCGGAGTCTACATCGTACATAACGATGATGAACTGGATACGGCGATGAGCGAGGTATACCAATACGGCGACGAGGTGCTTTTGGAGCAGTACATCAAAGGGCGCGAAATGACCTGTGGTGTCATCGAAGGGAAGGCACTTCCGGTCATCGAAATCGAGCCGTTGGAAGGTTTTTATGATTATAAAAACAAGTATCAAGAGGGCAGCAGCGTTGAAACCTGTCCGGCCAAAATCAGCGAAGAGTGTACACGAAAGATACAAAAAGCAGCCGAAAAAGCATTTGCGGTTTTACATCTGCAAACCTATGCGCGAATTGATTTTATCCTTGACGAGAACGGCATTCCTTATTGTTTGGAAGCAAATACCCTGCCGGGTATGACGCCGATTTCTCTGCTTCCGCAGGAAGCGCAGGCGGTCGGCATGGATTATGCCGCGCTATGTGAGCATATCATTGAGATTTCTTTACGAAAATATCGTTAGTCGGGTAAAAATAAGTTCAAACGATAAAAACATTGACACACGTAGTTGACATTTGGATGTATTGATTGTATCGACGTAACGCGGAGGAACGATATGAAGAATCTGACATTGACAAATATTGCGGAGGCTTGCGGCGCAACACTGTACCATGTAAAAGCGGGAGATACGCGTGAAATTGCAGGTGCGGTGATTGATTCCCGTCAAGTGGAGCAGGACTTCTTGTTTTTTGCCATTCGGGGTGAAAAAGTTGACGGACACGATTATATTGGCAAGGCATTCGAGGCGGGTGCCATGGCTGTCGTATGTGAACACATCCCGGAGGGGTGTGAGGGTGCGCTGCTTGTTGTTGAAGATACCCTTGCGGCACTGCGACAAATCGCCGCATTTTATCGGAAGCAGTTGGACATTCGTGTCGTCGGAATCACGGGCAGTGTCGGAAAAACCAGCACCAAAGAATTTATTGCCGGTGTACTTTCGGAAAAGTACCGAGTGCTCAAAACAGAGATGAATTACAATAACGAAATCGGTGTTCCACTGATGGTTTTGCGTATTCGCGATGAGCATGAAATTGCTGTTTTGGAGATGGGAATCAGTGATTTCGGTGAGATGAGTCGATTGGCGGAGATTACGAGACCTGACATTGGTGTCATAACCAATATCGGCCAGAGTCATTTAGAGAAACTGATTGACCAAGAAGGAATAAAAAAAGCCAAAACAGAAATGTTTGAATATATGAATCCTGAGGGCGATGTCGTATTGTTCGGTGATGACGATCATCTCTGCGAAATCAAAGAGGTTCATGGCAAGACACCGTTATTCTACGGAACGAAGGAGAATTCTTGTGTCAGGGCAATTGACATCATCAACCGTGGCTTGTGGGGAAGCATATGTGAGATTCGCACGGAAGCGGGGGAATTTAGTACAGAGATTCATTTGCCCGGTAAACACATGGTTTACAATGCATTGGCAGCAACTACAGTCGGCTTATTGTGTGGATTGACGACAGAGGAGATTGCGAGAGGAATTGCAAATGTGAAGTCTGTTGCGGGACGCAGCAATATCATTATAAAGAACGGAATTACGCTGATTGACGATTGCTACAATGCCAATCCGGCATCGATGAAAGCCGCAATTGACTTATTGCAGGAGGCATTGGACAGAAGAGTTGCCATCCTGGGTGATATGTTTGAACTCGGCGAAGATGAGGTTGCATTACACGAAGAAGTGGGGCGTTATGTCGCAGATAAGGCAGATGTACTTATCTGTATCGGAACGCTTTCGGAGGCAATGTATAATGCAGCGTGTGAGACGCAGATACCTGCAGGAGGAGAGCGATACTTCTTTCAGACCAAGGAAGAATTTCTAAAAAAGGCCAACGAACTGATTCAGATAAAAGATTCGGTTTTGGTCAAAGCATCACACGGAATGAAATTTGCGGAAATTGTTGCAGAATTCACCGGAGATGACCAAAGATGGGGTGATGCGGATATAATGCGGGAGGAAGCAATCGAGGAGCGAACGCAAGGGGAAATAACGCAGGCTAAGGAAACACAAGAGAAAGAAACGCTGCAGGAAACACAGGAGAGGGAAGTACTGCAGAAAGAAACACAGGAGAAGGAAACACAGACGAGAGAGACACAGCAGGAAACACAAGAGAAAGAGCCACAGAGGGAAGAAACACAGCCGAAAGAGACACAGGAGAGGGAAGTGCAAGAGATGGAAGAATTAGAGAAAGAAACGCAGAATAAGGACAGTGATGCAACGGAGTGTGAGGAAACAAAGAATGCAGACACGATAGTTAGCGACACCGACGAAGCGGCAGAACATAATGACACCGCTGTCGATGACGGAGAAATCAAACAAAGCGAAGATGCAAATGCTGTTGACTTAACAAAGAAACAAAAAAAGAAAAAGATCATTGTAATCGCCTCCATCATTGCAGCAGTTCTTTTGTTGGGGGTCGGTACCATCCTGTTTCTGAATGTTCAAAAGGCCAATCAACTGACCGCAGGCATTATGATGTATACGAAGGATAACACGCTATATGGTGTTCCCGCATCGGAGCCGGTTGCTTATACAGACAACTTCATAAGTTCCGACGCAGGTGAATTATCACCGGAACGTATCCAAGAAATCATCGTACAAACGACAAGAACATCCGCAAACGGGAAGACCATTTATTACCCCAAGGAATATGACACAACTGACGAAATATACGATTTGTATTACAACAAGATTAACGGAAAGAGCAAAACCGAAGAATTAGTTGACACGCGTGTCACAAGTTATGAACTTGACGCGAAGAACAATATTTTTTATCTCAAAAAAGATGCACTGTATTATTATGATGCCAAAGAGGAGACAAGCTCTGTTTTTTCGGAGAATGTGCAGGATTTCCGCTTAAACGAAGCGGCAGACAGCGTATTGTATCTGACAAACGGAGAACTTCTCGTGCAGAAACTCGAAACAGGAGCAACGCCCGTATCGCTTGATACCGAGGTAACGACCATTGATGCCTATGCATCTGATTTTGCAACTGTGATTTACCACAAGGACAAGGCTCTGTATCTGTTAAGCGAGCAGAACGAGAAGATTCGATTGAGCGTATGCGGCGAACTTCGGAGTGTTACGGATATCGATAAAAATTACACAATATGCTTTGACAACACAGAGAGCAGTTCACCGATTGTCAGCGAGTTTATGAAGAACGATTTGAAAAGCGGTTCCGACAGGGATGCGTTCATTGAAGAATTGAACAACACAGAAGTCGGATTGACAACGACGCAGTTATGTCGATACAAGAAGGGTGATGCGGCACCGGAAGTCATTGTCCCGTACCTACTTGACATTGTACCTGTCGTTGACGGTGAAGATGTATTGTTGATACAGCAGATTTCCCTCAAAAAATCCGAAAAAGTATCCATGAAGAAGCAATATAAAGACGGCGCTGACGTCGGTGCCACACAGGAAGCGGTAAAGACAAGCATTATTGATTCGGAACGCTATGCCATTGTTTTCGAGGGTAAATTGATGCCGTTTAAAAAGTATGAGGGCGGAACAATTGTCGGCAGCGTTTATGACAATAATGTCAGTGGCATTTATTTCACAGCGACTGCTGACGATAGCGAACAATTGGATCTCTATTATGCGGATTATCGTTGGTTTGCAAAAGGAAAGGCGCGCCTTACAGCGACAGATATCTCGAATCTATATGGAATCTACCAATCAGATGCGGTTTACACCAAGGCGAACGCTGATGAAACCGAAAGTTTGTATGTTGAAGATACATTGATATCCTCTTCTGCAGCAAACGGCGAAGATGCATTAATGCCGCTTGTGACAGCAGATTTGAAAAGTCTCTTGTACGTCGGGAGCGACGAGGGTTTGTACATATACAATAAGTCAGGAAATGAGAAGATTGCCAACAATGTCACCACAGATTATTTTGGAGTGAGTGACAAAAATGTCTGGTACATCCGCGATTACGACGAAGCTGTCAAAGAAGGCGATCTCGTTCGATACAACGGTGAAGAGACGGTAGTTGATACATGTGTATTTCGTATTCTGTACCTGTTTGAAGAATAGCGCGGACGTGCATAATTATGCTCCTTGTGTATACAATGTATAAAAGATACACCGAGGAATATCTATGACGCTTAAAAGAATGGTGATTGCGCTTTTCGTACCCATGATTCTGTTGATTTCGGCATGCGTTACGACAGAAGCACCCGTGGAGAAAATCAGAGATTTGGATTTTACGGTAATGACGGATGCAAACATTCCGGAGGAACTCCTTAAGAACTTGGAAGAACAAAAAGCAGAGGCATTTACATTTACCTATGCCGACGGGGAGCATATGTACATTTGTATCGGATATGGAGAGCAAATGACGGGAGGTTACAGTATTACCGTAAATGAACTGTATCTAACGGAAGATGCGATTTATGTGGATACGTCACTGATGGGGCCGACACCGGAGGAAGCAAGCGTACAGGCAACTTCATACCCCTATATCGTGTTACAAACGGAGTATATTGACAAAGCTGTCATATTCCAATAAACCATTCACCGAAGGAAGAATAACGGAGGTACTTATGCTTTGTGTTTACGGAGGATATGTCATTGATCCCAAAAGCGGATTGCAGGAGAAGTTGGATCTCTATATCAAAGACGGGATCATCATCTCCATGCAGCCGTCGGGAACGGATAAAATACATGCGGACGAAACACTCGATGCAACCGGTTGCGTGGTCGCCCCGGGACTGATT
>CAYMCV010000072.1:0-11758 GCA_964389005.1 uncultured Lachnospiraceae bacterium
GATATTGGGTATTTTGCGCATGCAACCGAGTACGGGATACGATATTAAGAAATACAGCGATTGTGTGTTATCCGGATTCTGGAATGAGAACTTTGGGCATATTTATCCGACACTTCGCACGATGCTTGCGGAGGGGATGATTGCACAGTGCTCGGATGAGAAATCCGAAACCGATGCAAATGACACGCATGACCGAAAGATTCGTTATCGTATTACCGAAAAAGGACGTGCGGAGTTTATGGCGTGGCTTGCGGAAGAGACCGTGCAGCCGCCGGTTCGCTCAGAATTTATGCTGAAATTATTGTTCTCAGACCAATGTTCCAATGAACAGATTATGCAAATGCTCATGACGTATCGCCAAAACCATGTGGACAGCATTGCGCGATATCGCAATATGCTGGAAGAACTGGATGGGGGAATTGACGAAGTCTCGCCGGAACGGGCGCGATTTATACGTGTCGTACTCAGAAAAGGCATCATTTCAAGCGAGGCCGATATACAATGGTGTGATGAAACGATGCATACATTTTTTTCGTAATTCATAGGATTCTTTGGAAGAATATGTTATAATGAGCCTTGCGGAACTTAAGTTCTGTAAGGCTTTTTTCATTTATTGATAGCGAAAGGGGATTGCAATGGACAGACCAATTACAACGTTATTTATGCTAGTTTCCGTAGACGGCAAGATTAGCACGGGCGCCAATGATTCCTTGGATTTCGATGCAGATTTTCCGAAGATTGACGGCCTGAAAGAAGGCGTGCATCGATATTATGAAATTGAACAGACCACGGATTTGTGGACTATTAATTCCGGTCGCGTTCAGGAGAAAATGGGTGTAAATGAGGCGCCGATGCCGGAGAAAACGCCGGTATCCTATGTAATCATTGACAATCGACATTTGAATGAGAACGGTGTTCGGTATTTTTGCGCACGCGCCAAACAGTTTGTTTTGGTAACATCGAATCGCCGTCATCCGGCATATGAGGTCGATGCCGACAACTGTAATATTATCTTCCAGGAGCAACTCGATTTGGAGGCTTTGCTTTCACAACTAAAAAGCAACTTTGGGTGTGAACGACTGACCATACAGACCGGCGGAACCTTGAACGGTATGTTTTTGCGCAAGAAACTGTTTGACTATGTGGATGTTGTGATGGCACCGGTGCTTGTCGGCGGTAGGGATACTTCCACTTTGGTTGACGGACAGTCGCTGACTCATCCGAATCAATTGGGACAATTGGGTGTTCTGGAATTGATTAATTGTGAAGTCTTGCCCAATTCTTATCTTCGGTTACAATATAAAGTGATTGGATCATAATGATGTTGGAGTCAAAAGGTTTTTGAACCTTGTATTATCATAATATAACAAATCATTTATCAGGGAGGGAATTACGATGACAGAGAAAGAAAAAGCAGCAGCGGGATATTTGTATAATCCGACATATGACATGGAACTTGCACGAGATATTGCAAAGTGCAAGGAATTGTGTTTCGAGTACAACAATCTCAAACCGAGCACACCGACGGAAGACCGTAAAAAAATGCTGATTCAGCTATTCGGTGATATCGGCGAGAATGCAATGGTATGGCAACCGATTTGGTGTGATTACGGGTACAACACTTTTATCGGTAAGGATTTCTTTTCAAATCATAACCTGTATATTATGGATGGCGGAAAGGTGACCATCGGCAACCATGTTTTTATCGGCCCGAATTGCTGTATTGCGACGGCAGAACACGCAATTGATGCAGAACAGCGTGACGCGGGACTCGAAGTGGCCAAGCCGATTACCATCGGAAACCATGTATGGCTCGGAGCGGGGGTTACCGTTCTTGGTGGCGTTACCATCGGTGACAACACTGTCATCGGCGCGGGAAGCGTGGTAACAAAATCCATTCCGGAGAACGTGATTGCTGTTGGAAATCCATGTAAGGTATTGCGTGAAATCACACAAGAAGACAGAGATACGTATGCCAAAGACACAGAGAACAAATCTGTAACCGGTGAGCGTGTAACATTCCATATGGTTGATGAATTTACACGGTAACATACATTTATTACGGAGAAGATAAGACGATGAACGCGACTTCAAAAAACGTTACGATTAATGTAAAAAATGCAAAGTATCTGGTATTTGCAGTATTTCTCTTTTACTCCGTCATGATGACTGCCACGGCAGTATTACTGGATTGGCCGACATGGGTTTTGATATATACGGCAAGTACAGCGATAATTATGTCAGTATTGACTTTGATTCCGAAATTTCCGGAAATAAACTATATGTATGCAATAACCACAGCAACAATGTTGAATGTGGCTATTTTTAGTTGGAAGGAAAACAGCTTCTATCAATCGGGAATTGTATTGTGCGGCGTGGCATTGCTTTTGTCGTTGTTCATGAATACCCGCGTGGTTATTTATCAATCCGTGTTGACCGTTTTGCTGTTGCTCACGCATTTATTTGTTTTAAAGACAATTCCGTTTCAAAACATGGGAGATATCTGTAATTTCTTGATGAGAATTCCGGCATTGCTCGCAGTTCAGATTTTGCTTATTTTTGTAATTTTTAAAATTAACCAAACTTATAATTCATTGAAAGCGAGTATTGATAAAGCGCACCATGCGGAGCAATCGAAGTCGGATTTTCTTGCAAACATGAGCCATGAGATCAGAACACCGATGAATGCCATTGTCGGAATGTGCGAATTAATTTTGCGCGAGACAGATATCAGTGAAAGCGTGCGGGAAGATTGTTTCGGTATTCAGACATCCGGTCGAAGTTTGTTGTCCATCATCAATGATATTTTGGATTTTTCCAAGATTGAATCCGGCAAGATGGAAATCATTGAGCAGGAATACAATATTGCATCCATGTTGAATGACGTAATCAATATGTCAATGACACGTAAAGGTGATAAAAAAATAGAAATCATTGTGCAGGTCGATCCGAACTTACCGTGCGGACTCATCGGTGATGAGATGAGAATCAGACAGATTATCATTAACCTAATGACGAATGCAATTAAATTTACCGAACGCGGAACCGTAACAATTCGGCTTTCACAGACCAAGCAGGAGTATGGGATTAACTTAAACGTGTCAGTTATCGATTCCGGTATCGGAATTACACCGGAAAATCTTGAAAAACTGTTTACAAGTTTTCAACAGGTGGATACCAAGAAAAACAGAAGCGTGGAAGGAACCGGCTTGGGACTGGCTATTTCCAAGAGTCTGATACAGAGAATGGGCGGATTTATTTCGGTTACGAGTGAGTACCGCAAGGGTTCGGAATTTCATTTTGTGGTTCCGCAGAAGGTTTCCAATTCGGAGCCGTTCATATCAGTAAAAGACGTAGAGAAGATTCAGGCGGTTGGCTATGTTGATATGCACAAATTTGGCAGTGATGCGGTTGCACAACAGTATAGTGAACTGATATCGGAGATGATTCAAGGTTTGAATGTTAACTGTCGATGGTTTTCCAATATGGATGCGCTTAAAGAGACTATAGAAAACGGTGAAGTGACGCATTGTTTTATCGGAAAAGAAGAATATCTGGCAGAGAAAGAGTATTATGCGCAGATTTCCAAGAAATGCGAAGTGGTCATAGTTCAGGACCGCGTAAATGCGGTGGAGCCGCCGAATGGTATGAAGTGTATTTATAAGCCTTTTTATGCGTTGTCTGTGGCTTCTGTACTAAATAATGAGAGTATGGTTTTGAATATGAATGAGCGTCGCGGCGCATCGATACGATTTATTGCACCGAAAGCCAGAGTGCTGATTGTAGACGACAACATCATTAATCTCAAAGTTGCCGTAGGGTTGATGCGACCGTACCACATGCAATTGATTACGGCAGAGAGCGCCAAGGCTGCGATTGCAATGTTGCGCTCGAAGGATATTGACCTTGTTTTCATGGATCATATGATGCCGGACATCGATGGCGTGGAAGCAACCAAGATGATTCGCGAGATGGAGGATGCATATTACCGGAATCTTCCCATTATTGCGCTGACCGCCAATGCCATTAACGGTGTCAGGGAACTTTTTCTTGCATCCGGCATGAACGATTTTATTGCAAAGCCGATTGAACTTTCCGCGCTGGATCGGGTACTAAAGAAGTGGTTGCCGCAGAATTACATACAGGCACCGACTGCGGAAGATGTGCGAACACGCGAAACGATTAAGGTGTTGAAAAAAGTATCCGGAAACACATTTTTCAACCCGGATAGCGGACTGGTATATACAGGCGGAGATATGGATACCTATCTTGACATTCTGAAGGTGTTTGTCGGTAAGGAAGAGGGTAAAAAGGAATACATTGACAAACTTTATCAGTCACAGGATTGGAAAAATTATGTCATTGAAGTACATGCACTGAAAAGTTCTTCACTTTCCATCGGAGCAACGGATTTGTCGGAACTGGCTAAGAAACTGGAACATGCCGGCAAAGCGGGCGATTATCAGACTATTACGGAAGAACATGAAGCGTTCCTGCAGCAATATGAGAAGGTGACGCGAGAAGCCGATAAGTATCTGCATGAGAACACGGTTACCGATAAGGGGGAAGCTGCAGAGGATAATACAGACATTCCTGAAGTGGATTGTAAACAACTTGAGGCTTATTTTGCCGATATACTGGCAGCAGTTGATAATTTTGACGGAGATGAAATTGTGCGTATCGCAGAGGAAGTCTCGCAATACAGTTATCAAGGTCGTATATTGAGCGAAGATTTTCATAAAGTTAGGGAACTGGCCGAAGATTTTGAATATGATGACATCAAGTCATATATGAACAAAATTTCCGAACAACTGATGATTCATTCATAGTACAGGATAGGCGTATCGGTTCACAAGGGAGGTTTTGGATGAGCGAGAAGAAGGGACAACGGATAAAAATTACTACAGACTGCGTTTGCGATTTGCCCAAGGAACTGCTGGATAAAAGTAATGTCAGTCAGATACCGTTTTACATTATCACAGAGGAAGGAAGATTCTGTGACATGACGGAAATTACGTCTGACAATATTCTTGAATACATCGGAAGCGGGCATCAAGCACATTCAATTGCTTCATCCCCCGAAGAATATCGTACCTTTTTCATGCAGCAACTGGAAACATATGACAGCGTGCTTCATATAACGATTACAAGCGGAACAAGCCTTGCTTACCGATATGCTTCCGAGGCGGCAGAGGGGTGTGACGGACGTGTAATTGTATTTGATTCGCTGCATCTTTCGACGGGGCTTGGACTGATGGTGTTAAAAGCCGCACAACTTTTAGACGAGGGAAAAACAACGGAGGAAATTGTCTCCTACCTGACAGATATGCGAAGCAGGGTATCCACATCATTTATGGCTTACAGTGCCGATTATCTCTATCGTAGCGGAAAGGTTCGTAAGTCCGTGGCGGATTTGTGCCGCATGTTCGGGGTACATCCGATTCTGGTTATCGGAAAGAACGGTCGCGTTAAGCCCGGCGGAATTATGCTCGGAAAATATGAAAAGGTGGCAAGACGTTATATCAGAAAGAAACTTGGGAAACGCAACGATATTGACAACAGATATATTTTTGTGACATATGCAGGCTGTAATACGAAGATGGTTTCCATGCTCAAAACTGAGGTTGAGAAGTATAACATCGCGGAACGGGTGATTGTGACTAAAGCTTCCGCAACTGTATCAAGCAATTGCGGACCGAATGCCTTTGGGGTACTTTTTACCACGAAAAATCAATAGGGAGGAAACAGGCAATGAAACATATTCTGATTGTGGACGATAACAAAGAGAATTTAACGGCGGCACGTGCCGTATTGAGCGATACTTATAAGATTACAGCGGTTACCATGGGGGTTCAGGCATTAAAGTTTTTGGAAAACAATCGCGCGGACTTAATCCTTTTAGATATAAACATGCCCGAAATGGATGGATTTGAGGTTATGCGGCAGATTCGCAACAGCTCATTGAATCAGGACATCCCGATTATTTTCCTGACTGCAGACAATGAGGCAGAGACGGAAAGTAAGTGTTTGGAAGAGGGTGCCGTTGATTTTATCGCAAAGCCTTTTGTTCCGAGTGTTATGCGCTCACGAATTTCAAGGATATTGGAATTGGAAGATTTACGCAAAAGCCTTGCGGATAAGTTGGAACAGAAGATGCAGGAAGTGACGGATATCAAGAGTAAATCACAACAAGATGCATTGACGGGATTGTGGAACCGAAGTTATACGGAAGACTGTGTTGACCGCATCTTCGCAAACGGCGGCAGCGGTACGGTTTTTATGATTGATATGGATAATTTCAAGGCAATCAACGACAATTATGGCCACATTGCGGGCGATCAGGTACTTCGCATGTTTGCCGATACCCTTCGGAAGTTCGCGCAGGAAGGGGATGTTGCGTGTCGCATCGGTGGCGATGAATTTGTACTTTTTATCAGAAACGAGCGTAGCAAATCAGTGTTGTCGAATCTTGCCTCCGATATTATATCGGATATCTGCTATAAGTTAGAGGAAGGGAAATTTGATACCAATACATCGGTTTCCATCGGAATTGCACAGTATCCGGAGGACGGGAAGACGTTCAAAGATCTCTACAATGCCGCAGACAAGGCACTGTATTATGTAAAACAAAACGGCAAAAACTCTTTTTACTTTTATAGCGAGCAAAGTGAGTCACAGAACAACCGATTAAGCAGGACGGTGGATTTGCAGTATTTACGTGAAATCATGACCAGAGCGGATGCCGGAAAAGGTGCATATATTCTGGATTTTGACAGCTTTCATCATGTATACAATTTCATCAGACGTTTTGTGGAAAGAAGCAATCGGGATGTGCAGACGATTTTGTTTACCTTTACGAGTACGACGGAAGGGAAAGAAGAGACGAACAACATGGAAGTGGCGGTGGAAGTTCTTGAGCAGGCAATTTTTACATCGTTGCGTCGTGTCGATGTTTCGACAAG
Source organism: uncultured Lachnospiraceae bacterium (assembly GCA_964389005.1). Classification (GTDB taxonomy): domain Bacteria; phylum Bacillota; class Clostridia; order Lachnospirales; family Lachnospiraceae; genus CAYMCV01. The sequence continues at coordinate 6,963 of CAYMCV010000072.1, forward strand.
ATACTCAAGCAGACAGGTGGTTGTCATTTTGATGGATTCCAGTGCAGACGGCGGCGACATGGTTGCGAAACGAATCATGGAATGTTTCTATAAACTATATATTGGCGGATATGTAACCTTGGATTATGACATTGTACAGATGGATAAATTAACCAATATCATCAAGATTCAAGAGGCAAATTGAGTGTCTTTTCCTTAGGGGCAAGGCTCTTACGTCGTACCTTGTCTTCATACATGCGTGCGTCCGCATCTTCAAAAAACTGCGTTGCGTTCGGATGCTTTTTCGGAACAAAGATAGCATAACCCATACTGAGCGACAGTCGATATGGGAAATTGGCATCTTCGTTTTCGATATCCAACTGCTCATCAATGTGTGAGGAGAATTCTTCAATTTCCGTTTCGGTCTTACGACGACCGAGAATGACGAATTCATCCCCACCGATACGTGCAAGGATGTCGCCCTGACGGCAGGAACGCTTCGGCGCCGAAGATATGCGAACCAGTGCTTCATCACCGGATTTGTGGCCGAATTGATCATTGATGGATTTGAAATTGTTGGCATCCATCATCATCAAAAAGAGGTGATCTTTGGCGTCATGCATAGCGATGCGTTGTGCCAGATTTCGTTCGAAGGAACGTCGATTGTTGAGTCCGGTCAAATTGTCTGTGGTAATCAGTGCGGATAGCCTGTGGACGAAAATAAACAGGAGCGCAATCGAAAGACTTACAGGCATAATGGAAACACCGAAGAATAGGAACTGCACCAATACGCCGATGGCCGGCGGAATCATAAAAAGGAGTAACGAATATGCGTCTTTTCGCTGTACAGGATCCTTGGTGGGAGCAATGCGTAGTGTCAGAATCAATGTATACAGTAAGAATAAGGCATTGTAAATGACATAGATATAGTAGAAATCGCCTCGGTGATAAACATAATCTTGATCAATATAGAAGAAGAAACCGAAATAAATGTTAAAAATCATCGCAATAAGAAATAAGAGCCAGTAACCGAGGTAGCAATAGTATCGCTTGTGGGTATTGGTTTTACCAAGCAATCGCCAATCGCAATAAAAAGCCCATGACAGAACAATTGTGGCTGCAGACAGGAAACAGATAAACTGTGCGACATAGAAAACAAACGATAAAAACGGAGAGTGCGTACCGTCGAGATACCAAGTCATGGCATCCGTAACCGTCAGGATAATATTGCTCCACAACAAAGCGTCGAAAATGAATTGTTCAAAACGATCGCGTCCGTTTAATCTTCCGTAGATAAAAATTACAAGCACCAGTGATAATCCCACCAAGTCCAAACTGCAATTGGCGTAAGTAGTCATGACGTCCTCACCCCCGGCTATTTCCGTGTCGTATACATGAATGATTGTCCAATTTCAGTATACGATGAAAAAGAACAAACTACAATAAAAACATAGTTTTTCAGTATTAAGAATACTTTATTTTGGGTGTTTTAAATCGTTTTTAAGATAAAAATCGAAAAGATTATTGACAATGAATGAAAATCTGATTATAGTTAGGAACTAAGCAGGGTTTTATAGAACCCGACCATAAATAAATGCGATGAAGGAATTATGTTTCGTTTGGATGTTTCAGAGAGTCGGCGGGTGGTGCAAGCCGATGCAGAAGAACGAGTACAGTCTCACTCCTGAGCAGAATTTCCGAAACCGAGAGGAAAGTAAGAAATTACGGAAGCCCCGTTATCATGGCAGCAGATATGAAAGTATCCGGCATAAGAGACTGTTTATACAGTAATTTGGGTGGTACCGCGGTAATGTTTATCGTCCCTAAGGTTTTATAGACCTTAGGGATTTTTTATTTCAATTTTTATTTGAATGGAAGGAGAAATGCTATGAAAAAGATTATGATTGCTGACATGACAATACGAGAAAGCGTTGTAAAATCTGACATTTCCATGAGCTTTAAGGAGAAACTCGAGGTTGCAAAACAACTCGAGAAATTAAAAGTGGATGTTATTGAAATGCCGGAAATTACAGATGACAAGGCAGATGCGCTATTACTCAAATCACTTGTTCCGGTAATCAAAAACAGCATTTTGTCCGTGAATGTCGGCAGAGACAAGGCAAATGTGCAAACGTCATGGAGTATATTGGAAGGCGCGGCACATCCGAGGTTATGTATTGCGATTCCAACATCTCCCGTGCAGATGGAATATGTTTGCGGTAAAAAACCGCAAAAAGTGGCGGAATTGATAGAGGAACAAATCAAAGAAGCAAAAAAATACTGCAAAGACGTCGAGTTTAGCGCAATTGATGCAACGAGAAGCGAAGAAGAATTTCTGCAAGACACAGTGAAGCGTGCGATTGCAGCCGGTGCGACCATCATCAATTTCTGTGATTCCGCCGGTGTCATGTTACCGGATGAATTCCGTCAATTCATGATAGGGATGTACGATAAAATTCCGGAACTATCGACGGTTACGGTCTCTGCAGAGTGCAGTGATGAATTAAAAATGGCTGTAGCCAATGCATTCTCAGCTGCCGCAGTCGGGGCAACACAGATTAAGACTACAATAAGCGGCCAAGACGCGCCGATGCTCCAAACGGTTGCACATGCGATGACCATGCGTGGCGAGACCTGCGGTATGCAGTGCAGTGTCAGAACAACGGAATTGCAGCGTGCCATCAAGCAGATGTCATGGCTTTCACCGGCTAAGAAGGACGGAAGAACACTGTTCGAAGGTATTTCGGCAGCAGAAGAAAATAAAGACATGCGACTCAATGAGAATGCAGTAATTACGGAAGTAATTGCGGCTGTAAAGTCCCTTGGATATGAACTGTCGGATGACGATAATGCCAAGGTTTATGAGGAGTTTTCACGTGTTGCGAAGAAGAAAGATGTCGGAGTCAAAGAACTCGAGGCCATCATTGCAACAGCGGCATTACAGGTTCCGCCGACGTATCGTTTGGTTGATTTTGTAATTAACAGCGGTAACATCATTACGCCGACCGCAAACATCACACTTGAGAAGAACAAAACGCTGCTTCGTGGCTTGAGTTCGGGCGACGGTCCGATTGAGGCGGCATTTGAAGCCATCGGAACGGTCATTGGTCATCACTACGAACTTGATGATTTCCAGATTCAATCCGTAACGGAGGGCAGCGAGGCTGTCGGCGCAGCCCTGGTTAAGATTCGCAGCAACGGTAGATTATTTTCCGGCAACGGTGTTTCCACGGATATCATCGGCGCCAGCATTCGTGCTTACTTAAACGCCGTAAACAAAGTGGTTTATGAAGAAAAATCCGATAAATAACAGTTTGATTTGACAGCAATGAACGGAGGAACGTTATGAAATTATCATTCAGCACCAATGGTTGGGACGCTTTTAACTGGACCGATTTCTATACCATGGCAAAAGACTTACAATTCGCAGGAATTGAGATTCATGATATCAAGAAGGAAATTTTTTCAGGTAAAAATAAACCTTTTAATGAAGAAAATATTGTTGAGACCTCGCGAAAACTGGCGCAGATTGAACTTGCAATTTCCTGTATCGATACCACCTGCGATTTGGCGGATGCAGACAGAATCGAAGAAAATGTGGCAGAGATTGAGGAGAGAATCGAACAGGCACGTATACTGAAATGTACCAATGTGCGCTTGCGTGCGGGAAAAAACGCCGCGGATACCGCAGTTTGTGACGACGCTGTCATTGCGTGTATTCAGAGAACATATCGCACTGCCGATAATGCGGGTGTGTCTCTTTTAATTGAAACTGTAGGTGCCTATGCGGATACCGGACGTTTACGCAATGTTCTGAATGTATTTGCAAGAGATAATGTTGCGGCATTGTGGGATTTCCATCATACTTACCGCATCGGAGGAGAAGCGACCGAGACATCGATACAAAACCTTGGTGCTTATGTAAAACACGTACATGTCAAGGATTCGGAAGTGACAGACTCTACGATCAATTACTGTTTGTTGGGTGAAGGAACACTGCCGATGGACGAACTGATGAATGCGCTTCGTTCAATTAATTATGAGGGCTTCATTTCGTTGGAATGGATTCCGGCATGGATGGAAGAAATCGGCGATCCGGGAATTGTGTTCCCGCATTTTGTGAATTATATGAACCGCTACGAGAAGCAGACGATGGGATCAGCGAAACGTTTGTATCGCAACAAAGCCGGTAATGGGCGATTTGTATGGGAAAAAGAGAATCATCGATAAAACATTTCCTCAGGTCTTAGACAGAATGGTGGAGGAGTTTCCGGATCAGTATGCGTTCCGTTACACAACATTGAACTACACAAGGACTTATTCCGAATTTCGTGATGATGTGGATGAGTTTGCACGCTCTTTGATTGCACTCGGTGTCAAAGCCGGTACACATGTGGCAATTTGGGCTACAAATGTACCGCAATGGTATCTGGCATTCTGGGCATCCACCAAAATCGGTGCCGTACTGGTTACGGTCAATACCGCATATAAAATTCACGAGGCAGAATATTTACTTCGCAATTCCGACACCCATACTTTGATTATGATTGACGGATACCGTGATTCAAATTATGTAGAAATCATGAACGAGCTTTGCCCGGAATTGAAAACACATACGGCGGGAAAGGCACTGCACACGAAACGTTTACCGTTTTTACGTCATATCATTAATGTTACATCCAGACAGCCGGGATGTTTGACATGGAATGACGCGCTGGAACTTGCGAGCCAGGTTCCGATTGAAGAAGTTTACAGACGAGCATCGCTGGTTGATAAGGATGATGTTTGCAACATGCAGTATACCTCGGGAACGACAG
>CAYMCV010000072.1:11768-12165 GCA_964389005.1 uncultured Lachnospiraceae bacterium
ATGGCGGAACATGTCAAACCTGATGACGTATGCAATATGCAGTATACTTCCGGGACGACGGGCTTCCCCAAAGGTGTAATGCTGACACATTACAATGTAGTGAATGACGGCAAATGCATCGGTGACCGCATGGATTTATCCACGGCGGACCGCATGATGATTCAGGTTCCCATGTTCCATTGCTTCGGTATGGTACTGGCGATGACGGCATCCATGACACACGGTGTGACGTTATCACCGATTCCTTATTTTTCAACCAAAGCATCACTCGCTTGTATCAATCAGGAGAGAATTACCTGTTTCCACGGGGTTCCGACGATGTTCATTGCGATGTTGGAACATGAAGATTTCCCCAAGACGGATTTCTCCTACATGCGTACGGGAATTATGGCGGGAA
>CAYMCV010000073.1:0-12144 GCA_964389005.1 uncultured Lachnospiraceae bacterium
CTACAAGCATCGCCGCATCACCCTTACGAGGTCCCTTTTTGATGATTCTTGTATATCCGCCCTGACGACTTGCATACTTAGGTGCAATTTCTTCAAAAAGTTTTGCAGCAACATCAATTTCCTTCGTATTGCGCTTTCTTCCTGCTGCTTCTGTAGGAACTTCCGTAACAGGATACAATACTTTCAGCATCTGACGTCTTGCGTGAAGTCTGGAAGGCTGATCCTTCTTGATTTCTTTCTGAACTTCGTCAAAAATGGTAACTGTTTTACCGTCAATTTTTTCTTTTACACGTTTGCCGTCTTTGTCCTTACGCGGAACTTTGGCGGTTACGGTTACAGTATCAAAATTATCTTTCTCTTTGATGGCAAGTGCAATCAAACCTTCTGCAATTTTGCAAACTTCTTTTGCTTTTGCTTCTGTGGTAATGATTCTGCCCTTATATAACAATTGTGTTACCTGATTTCTGAGCAGTGCCTTTCTCTGTGAGGATGTTCTGCTCAATTTTCTGTATTTTGCCATGATAATCTCCTTCTGACGAGGAATGAAATTTCCCATTTACATGGGTTATCCTCGCATTTACGGAACACAACACCGTGCCCATCGGTCTTACCGGGTCATGTTGACTGCGTCTCTTTTGGCCGACATCCGCGTGCTTCTTCGGTCTTATCGCAGACATCGTTGTTTCTTTTATTATTCTTCAGCGTTATTCAACTGAAGTCCCAATTCTTTTAATTTAGCCAGTACTTCATCCAAAGACTTGCGTCCAAGGTTACGAACTTTCATCATGTCTTCCGGGGTTTTATTGGTTAATTCTTCCACCGTATTGATTCCCGCTCTCTTCAAGCAGTTGTAAGAACGAACGGAAAGTTCCAATTCATCAATACTCATTTCGAGTACCTTTTCTTTCTCATTGTTCTCTTTCTCAATCATGACTTCCGCATTCTTGGCATTCTCGGATAAGTTTATGAATAATCTCAAATGCTCACTCAATACTTTTGCTGCGAGGCTGACTGCCTCGTCCGGTGCAAGCGTTCCGTTGGTATAAACGTCTAACGTAAGCTTATCGTAATCCGTCATCTGGCCTACACGAGTATTTTCAACCGTAAGATTAACACGCTCTACAGGTGTATAGATGGAGTCTACCGGAATGTTGCCAATCGGAAGATCTTCTGTCTTATTCTTATCGGCACTGATATATCCGCGTCCGCGTGTAATCAGAATATCCATATAAAATCTGCTGTTCTTTCCACCGCTCAATGTTGCGATTTCCTGATCGGGATTTAATATCTCGATATTGGAATCCGCATGGATATCCGATGCTCTGACAACACCTTCACCTTCAAATTCGATATATGCCTTCTTCGGTTCGTCTGTATCACTGTTATCTCTGATGGCGAGATTCTTGATGTTCATGATAATCTCCGTCACATCTTCCTTGACACCTTCGATGCAACTGAATTCGTGCAAAACACCCTCAATCTTAACCTGACTAACTGCTGCTCCGGGTAAAGAAGCAAGCATTATACGTCTCAATGAGTTTCCCAAAGTAATTCCATAGCCTCTTTCCAAAGGCTCAATCACAAATCTTCCGTATTTTCTGTCCTCGGAAATTTCTGCTATTTCAATATTTGGGCTATCAAAATCGAATGCTAACATTGTAGGTACCCTCCTTTACGATGTCTTGCTAATTATTTGGAATATAACTCGACGATAAGCATCTCATTCACAGGAACATCAATTACTTCGCGTGCGGGAAGTTCCTTAATTGTTGCCTTAAAAGCTTCTTGATCTGCATCAATCCACTCCGGAACAAGTCTTCCGCTTGTAACTTCAAAGATATCTTTGATTCTCTGTGTACTGCGAGATTTCTCCTTAACTTCGATTACATCACCTGCTTTTACAAGATAGGAAGGAATGTTTACAACACTTCCGTTCACCGTAATGTGCTTGTGATCTACCAACTGTCTTGCTTCTCTACGTGTTCTTGCAAATCCCATTCTGAAAATAACGTTGTCAAGTCTGCTCTCGAGAAGAATCATCAGATTCTCACCGGTCATACCTTTCATGCCGTCTGCTTTCTCGTAGTAGTTACGGAATGGTTTTTCCAAAACGCCATAGATAAATTTCGCTTTCTGCTTCTCTCTCAACTGAAGACCGTACTCGCTGACTTTCTTGCCTTCTCTAGCAGATTTTCTGTTTGATTTCTTATCATAACCTAATACCATGGGTTCTAAGCCAAGAGATCTGCATCTCTTGAGAACGGGTACTCTATTAACTGCCATTCTAATATACCTCCTAATCATCTGCTTTTCATTACGAAAAGCCGCAGATTATACAATCTGCCTAACTTATGCTACTTGAGTGTGGATCTCGTACGAATCCGTCATAAAATCAAATCAAACTCTACGACGCTTCGGCGGGCGGCAACCGTTGTGCGGTACCGGTGTAACATCAACGATACTGGTTACTTCCAATCCACAAGCCTGCAATGCGCGGATTGCTGCTTCACGACCCGAGCCCGGTCCTTTTACCATAACATCTACTGTCTTTAAGCCGTGCGGAAGTGCTGCTTTGGTAGCTGTCTCAGCTGCCATCTGCGCTGCATACGGAGTAGATTTCTTTGAACCTCTAAAGCCCAGACCACCTGCACTTGCCCAGCTCAATGCATTACCTTCTGCATCGGTCAATGTAACAATTGTATTGTTAAAAGATGACTGGATATGTGCCTGTCCGTGTTCAACGTTTTTCTTGACACGCTTTTTTGTAACTTTTTTAGCTGTAACATTCTTTGCCATAAAAACTAACCTACTTTCTTATTATTAAAAACTAATTCTACGTTATAAGTTACGATTATTTCTTCTTGTTTGCAACAGTTCTCTTCGGACCTTTTCTGGTTCTTGCATTGGTCTTTGTTTTCTGTCCGCGAACCGGAAGTCCTTTTCTGTGACGGATACCGCGATAGCATCCGATTTCCTGCAATCTCTTGATGTTTAATGCTGTCTCTCTTCTCAAATCACCTTCAACAGTCAATGTTTCTCCGATGATTTCCGAAAGAGTTTTTACTTCGTCATCTGTTAAGTCTCTGACGCGAGTGTCAGGACTGATCTTTGCTTCCGCCAAAACGCGGTTAGCGCTTACACGACCGATACCGTAGATATAGGTTAAACCAATCTCTACACGCTTATCTCTCGGTAAGTCAACACCAGCAATACGTGCCATGTCAATTCCTCCATTTTCTTTTTTACAGTTACTGATTGATTGGGATGAAATTCATCCGATCGGGTATTGACCCGATTTTTCCGATACTTAGAAACATATTCTTCTCGGTATCAAAGAGTAAATGCCCGGAAGTCAGTAACTCCCTCACATTTATCTTGTCGCACAACAATCTGACGGGAAAGTTGCGCATCGTTCAGCCGCATTGTTCGCACACGGCATCGCCGTTGCAAACGAACAAACAGACAAGAACTTATTATCCCTGTCTCTGTTTGTGTTTCGGGTTCTCACAAATGATCATGATTCGCCCTTTTCTCTTAATTACTTTGCATTTTTCGCAAATTGGTTTTACTGATGATCTAACTTTCACGTTAAACCCTCCTTTCAAAAAAGACCGTTTTACAGTATAACATGATATCTGTCTGTTGGCAAGTCACAAATTGCATACTTTTGGGTTTTTTTCGTCTGCATACGCTACACCGACAGCGTTTTGCCGCCTTTACAGATAAATCTCCTTATTTGTCTCGCCAAATGATTCTTCCTTTGGATAAATCATAAGGTGATAACTCCAGTGTTACTTTATCGCCCGGCAGAATACGAATAAAATTCTGTCTCAGTTTTCCGCTAATATGTGCGAGTACTTCATGACCGTTTTCCAGCTGAACTTTGAACATCGTATTCGGCAGTTTTTCAATCACGGTACCTTCGATTTCTATTACATCAGTCTTTGACATTTCACAATCTCCTTTCAAGACTTAAGTTCTTTTATGATTTCGGCATCGGTAACACAGCCGTCCTTTATTCTTTCCAAGCATTCACTTGAAACACTTTGATTAATTCTTTGGATATGCTTCTTGTTCTTGCGCTTCGGCTTGTCAACCGTTCTATATTTTCCGTCCGACAAATATACATATTCCGCCTCGTCACGTAATATGATATAGTTTTGATTTTTATCATGTCCCGCTTTTGACGTTACAAATGTACCTATCATTTTAAGTCTCCATGCCGCATATCATTACAGAATTGTCAATATTTCAGGCTCGTCATCTGTAACCAATATGGTATTCTCATAATGTGCCGAAGGTAATCCGTCCTCGGTTACCACGGTCCAATCATCATCCATAAAAACGACATCCGCTCTACCCAAATTAATCATTGGTTCAATTGCCAACGTCATTCCGCGCTGTAGGCGTATTCCCTTGGAAGCTTGTTTGAAATTGGGAATCTGTGGATCTTCATGTAGTTTGGTTCCGATTCCGTGCCCCACCAAGTCTCTGACAATTCCATATCCGAACTGCGCAATATAAGCATCAATCGCATTGGATATGTCATGCAGGTGATTACCGGCCTTGGCATACTTAATTCCTTCGAAAAAAGCATTCTTGGTTTCTTCGACCAATTGCTTAATCTCCGGAGATACGTTTCCAACGATATACGTTCTCGCTGCATCGGAATGATAACCCTTATAAATAAGTCCTGCATCCAAACTAACAATATCGCCTTCCTGCAAGATACGTTTTTTATTGGGTATTCCGTGAACAACTTCTTCGTTCACAGAAACACAGATTGCAGCAGGATAGCCATTGTAATGCAGAAAATTCGGAATACAGTCGCGATTTCGAATCAATCGTTCTCCTAAAATATCAATCTCCAATGTTGACATACCCGGATGAATTGCTTTGCCCAGTTCATCATGTATTTCCGCCAAAATCTTACCGGACTGCCGCATTAATTCAATTTCTCGTGCGGACTTAATTGTTACTGCCATTCAACATCCTCCTAACCACGCCAGTCTTGTCGCGGTTAATGCCATTTATATTTCATCTAAAATCGAGACGATATTTTGAAATACTTCTTGCATGTCTTTGGTACCGTCAACTTCTTTCAAAATACCCTTTTGCTGATAATAATCAATCAAAGGTTGTGTCTGATCATGGTATACCTTCAATCTGTTTTTTACAGTTTCCGGCTTATCGTCATCGCGAAGAATCAATTCACTGTTACATCTATCACAGATTCCTTCCTTTGCGGGAGGAACATGAACCATATGATAGGTGGCACCACAGGTAACACATGCGCGTCTTCCGGACATGCGATTGATGATGTTTTCATCCGGAACATCCACATTAATTGCGAAATCTACTCGATCGTTACGCTCTGTAAGTGCTTGATTCAGTACTTCAGCCTGCGGAATGGTTCTCGGGAATCCATCCAATACGTAACCGTTCGCACAATCCTCGTTTGCAACACGATCCAAAAGAATTTGGACAGTTAACTCATCCGGAACCAGTTTTCCTTGATCCATGTAGGATTTGGCTTCCATGCCTAACGGTGTTGCCGCTTTGATGTTTGCCCGAAAAATATCACCGGTTGAAATATGCGGAATTTGGTATTTGTCGGCAATCATTTTTGCCTGTGTTCCTTTACCCGCGCCCGGCGCACCTAACATAATTATTTTCATAATTCTAATCTCCAATCAAAAGTCCCAACTGGGGACGCACCCTTTTGGTACGTCCCCTTAGGGATATCAGTTATTTAAAAATCCTTTGTAATTACGAACCAACATCTGCGATTCAACCTGTTTCACCGTTTCTACAATAACGCCTACAATAATAATTAAACTTGTTCCGCCGAAGGAAACATCCGCACCGAATGCTCCGCTGAAGAAAATCGGAAGAACTGCTACGATTGTAAGTCCTACTGCACCGATAAAAACAATATAATTCAAAACTTGATTTAAATAATCGCTGGTTGGCTTTCCGGGACGAATTCCCGGAATAAAACCGCCGCTCTTTTTCATGTTGTTGGCGATTTCCAACGGATTAAATGTAATGGATGTATAGAAATATGCAAACGCAATTACCAATACAATGTATACAATCAATCCAAGTGAGTAAATCATATTCGTAAAATCAAACCAGTTCTGTGAGTTCAAGCCTTTCAGAACCTCAGCCCACCATCCGGTTCCTTTGTATCCTGCAAGATTGCTGACAATAATCGGCATGGACATCAAAGATGATGCAAAGATGACCGGAATTACGCCTGCCGTATTCACGCGAATCGGAATGGAACTGGAATTGGATCCCATCATCTTGTTTCCTTGTACCTTCTTCGCATACTGTACAGGAATTTTTCTTGTACCGCTGCTTAAATACACAACCAATACCACCATCGCAACAATGACTGCCAATATAATGACTGCCGCCAATACCGCACGTGCCACAATCTGACCTTTCATAAAGGTCTGATATAATGCTCCAAAATCATCCGGTATCTGTGAAATGATATTAATGGTAAGTACGATGGAAATACCGTTTCCGATACCTTTTTCGTTAATTCGCTCGCCAATCCACATCAAGAAAGCACTTCCTGCGGTCATAGCGACAATAACAGTAATAACACTTAACGCATTAAATTCAGTTAACATACCCTGACTTCCAAAGCCGATTGCCATTGCAGAAGACTCAATCAATGCAAGCCCTACAGTAACATATCTGGTAATGGAAGCAATTTTCTTTCTTCCGTCTTCGCCTTCTTTTTGCATCTCTTCTAATTTCGGAATAGCAATCGTAAAAAGTTGCATAATGATGGACGAAGTAATGTATGGTGTAATGTTCAATGCAAATATAGACATTCTAAAGAAAGAACCGCCGGTAAAAGCGTTCAAATATCCGAGTCCGCCGTCCGTGCTCAGCAAAGAAGACAGCATACTCTCAACAACTTCTTGATTGATACCCGGCACCGGAAGTTGACATCCCAAACGTATTACCACCAACATTAAGAAAGTAAAAATCAATTTGTTTCTAATTTCTTTAATCTTGAACGCGTTAATGAATGTTTTTATCATTAAATCACCTCTGCTGTTCCACCTACGGCTTCGATCTTCTGTTTCGCTACTTCGCTGAACGCATTCACCTGAACCGTAAGTTTCTTGGTAAGTTCGCCGTTTCCTAAGATCTTAACTCCATCCTTGGGATTCTTGATAATCCCTTGTTCGATTAAAGTATCCACACTGACAACGCTACCGCTCTCGAATACTTCCAATGCACGTACATTGATACCAACGATTTCAAGAGAGTTTCTGTTTGTAAATCCTCTCTTGGGAATACGTCTGTACAACGGCATCTGACCACCTTCAAATCCCGGTCTCGGTGCTCCTGAACGAGCTTTCTGACCTTTGTGTCCTTTACCCGCTGTCTTACCGTTTCCGGAACCATGTCCACGGCCTCTTCTAAAATTATCACTATGCTTGGAACCTTCTGCAGGCTGTAAATTCGATAATTCCATTTTGACACCTCCTTCTTGTATTCTATACCTCTTCAACTTTCAACAGATGTCCAACCTGCTGAATCTGTCCTCTGGTTGCTGCGTTATCCGGCATGAGAACGGTCTTCTGTAATTTTCTAAGACCCATTGCTTCAATGGTCTTCTTATGCTTCGGAATTGCACCAATCGTAGACTTTACTAATGTAATTTTTAACATTTTGTCTGCCATTTTTAAGCCTCCATTTCCTTCATGGTAGAAGGGACTCTATTGCATACGTTATCGTCTGCTAAGCCCGAATTTCTTCTACGGATTTGCCACGATTTCTTGCTACTTCTTCGGGACTCTTCAATTTACTCAAGCCTTCGATTGTTGCAAGGACTACGTTCTGCTTATTATTGGAACCTAATGATTTTGTACGGATATTCTTAATTCCTGCCAACTCGCACACACTACGTGCGGGACCTCCTGCGATAACACCGGTACCTTCCGGAGCTCTCTTTAACAGAACGGATGCGGAACCGAAGTTTCCGATCAAATCATGTGTAATACTATTGTTCTCATCAAGCGCAACGGCAACCAACTTCTTTGCAGCGTCTTCTTTTCCCTTGCGAATTGCTTCGGGAATTTCGGTTGCTTTTCCGAGTCCGGCACCAACATGACCGTTACCGTCTCCGACAACCACCAAAGCTGTGAAACGGAAGTTACGACCACCTTTTACTACTTTGGTTACACGTTTGATGGAAACCACTTTTTCTTTTAATTCTCCCAACTGACTGGGATCAATAATAGTACGCATGTGCTCTTGTCCTCCCTTTCCTAAAATTCTAAGCCAGCTTCTCTGGCTGCATCAGCAAATGCTGCGATTTTGCCCTGGTATATAAAGCCGCCTCTGTCAAATACAACGGTGGTAATGCCCTTTTCCAAAGCTTTCTTTGCAATTACCGTTCCTAAATATGCTGCTGCTTCAACGTCATTGGTCTTCTTTAATTCAGCTTTTACATCTTTCTGAAGTGTGCAAGCCGAAACTAATGTATTTCCAACGGTATCGTCGATAATTTGAGCATACATATGATTGTTACTTCTGAATACTGCCAAACGCGGTCTTTCAGTCGTACCACTGAAACGGTTACGAATTTTGTTGTGTTTCTTAACACGGATTTCCTGTCTAGATTCTTTACTAACCATTTTCACACTCTCCTTATCTACTTCTTACCAGTTTTACCAACTTTACGTCTGATTGTTTCATCGGCATATTTGATACCCTTGCCCTTGTAAGGTTCAGGTCTTCTCTTGTCTCTGATTTCAGCTGCGAATTGGCCAACTTTTTCTTTATCAATACCTTTAACATTCTGTCCTTCGACAACCGACTCCAATCCTTCCGGATCCGTCATCTCAACCGGGTGAGAATATCCTAAGTTCAATGTCAGTGTCTTACCTGCCTTGGCAGCTTTATAACCTACACCGTTAACTTCAAGTTTCTTCTCATAACCCTGCGTTACACCAACAACCATGTTGTTAATCAACGTTCTTGTCAAACCGTGCAGGGATTTCATTTTCTTCAAATCATTCGGTCTGGTTACAATGACTTCTGCACCTTCCAACTTAATTTCCATTTCTGCAGGCAACACTCTTTCCAGTGTCCCCTTGGGACCTTTTACAGTCACTTTGTTATTTTCTGCAATATCCACGGTAACTCCTGCCGGGATTGCGATTGGCATTCTTCCTATACGTGACATGCCCGTACCTCCTATTGTCTGTGATAAACGCCTACCAAACGAATGCTAACACTTCGCCGCCAACGTTCAATTTTCTAGCTTCCTTATCCGTGATGACGCCCTGGTTGGTGGAAATGATTGCTACACCAAGTCCGCCGAGTACCTTCGGCATCTCATCTTTTCCGGCATATACACGAAGTCCCGGTTTGGAAATTCTCTTAATTCCGGTAATAATCTTCTCATTCTTATCTGCACCATACTTTAAAGTGATGCGGATGGTCTTGAAATCACCGTCTTCAATAATTTCATATGCCTTGATATATCCTTCGTCCAACAGAATCTTTGCTATCGCAAGTTTTATTTTGGATGAAGAAACATCTACTGTATCATGTTTTGCAGTATTTGCATTACGGATTCTTGTAAGCATATCTGCAATCGGATCGCTCATAGTCATTGATTTTGCCTCCTTTGATTTTCTCTCTATCTTACCAGCTGGACTTCTTAACGCCCGGAATCTGTCCCTTATAAGCCAACTCTCTAAAGCAAATACGGCAAATTCCGTATTTTCTTAAGTAAGCATGAGGACGACCGCAAATTCTGCAACGATTATATTCTCTTACAGAAAACTTCGGCTGGCGCTGCTGTTTAATCTTCATCGACGTTTTAGCCATGAATATACCTCCTTATAATTTGACGACTGTTACTTTGCAAAAGGCATTCCGAAAAGACGGAGCAATTCACGTGCCTCTTCATCTGTATTGGCTGTCGTAACGATGATGACATCCATACCTCTGACTTTATCAACTTTATCATATTCGATTTCCGGGAAAATCAGCTGTTCCTTAATTCCCAATGCATAATTCCCTCTACCGTCAAATGCGTTCGGGTTTACACCTCTAAAGTCACGTACACGCGGCAATGCCAGGTTTACGAGACGATCTAAGAACTCATACATTTTCTCGCCACGAAGTGTAACCTTGCAGCCAATGTTCAAGCCTTCTCTGATCTTAAAGTTTGCGATGGAATTCTTAGCCTTGGTAAGAACTACCTTCTGACCTGTAATTGTTTCCATGTCTTTTACCGCAGACTCTAATACTTTTGCGTTATCTTTCGCTTCGCCGACACCCATGTTCAGTACAATTTTGTTGATTTTCGGTACCTGCATCACATTGGTGTATCCGAATTTCTTTGTCATTGCTTCTACAATTTCACTCGCGTATATCTCTTTTAATCTCTCCAATGTCCTAGACCTCCTTCCTCGAATTAATCAATTACATCACCGTTTGATTTTGCAATACGCACTTTCTTTGTTCCATCGAGTTTGAAACCAACTTTGGTCACATTTCCCTTATGAACATACATTACGTTTGAAATATCAATCGGAGCTTCTTTTTTGATAATTCCGCCATTCTGGTTTGCTGCTGACGGTTTTGAGTGCTTGCTGATGATATTCACGCCCTCAACTGTTACTTTTCCGTTCTTCGCATCTACAGAAATAACTTTTCCTTCTTTTCCGTTGCTTCCACCTGCGATTACTCTAACGGTATCGCCTTTTTTAATTTTCATTGTTGACATTCTCCGGCACCTCCTTACAGTACTTCGGGAGCCAGGGAAACAATCTTCATGTACTGTTTCTCACGAAGCTCTCTAGCCACAGGCCCAAAAATACGTGTTCCTTTCGGGGTCTTGTCATCTTTGATGATGACGGCAGCATTTTCGTCAAATTTAATGTAGGAACCGTCTTTACGACGAGCGCCTTTTACGGTACGTACCACTACTGCTTTAACAACGTCACCCTTTTTAACAACTCCGCCGGGTGTTGCATCTTTAACGGTAGCAATGATGACGTCACCAATATTTGCATATCTTCTTGTAGAGCCACCAACAACACGGATGCAGAGTAATTCTTTTGCACCGGTGTTATCGGCAACTTTCAGTCTGCTTTCTTGTTGAACCATGCTATTTCTCCTTCCAGATTATAAAGATAATCTTAAAAATACTATTTCGCTCTTTCGACGATTTCAACCAATCTCCATCTCTTGTCTTTAGAAATCGGTCTTGTTTCCATAACTCTTACGGTATCTCCGATATTGCATTCGTTATTCTCGTCATGTGCTTTTAACTTGTAAGTTCTAAAGAGGATGTTTTACACGGTTCTGCACTGCAACAACGATTGTCTTATCCATTTTATTGCTGATGACTTTACCCATACGGGTTTTTCTCAGATTTCTTTCCACAGTAATATTCTCCTTTCTCAATTCTTACGCAGTTTAAACTTACGCCTGCTGTTCCTTTGCCTTCTCAGTAATTACGGTCTGAATTCTCGCAATGTTCTTTCTAACTTCTTTGATGCGTGAAGTATTGTCCAACTGATTGGTTGCATTCTGGAATCTCAAATTGAAAAGTTCTTTTTTGGCATCAGTCAGCTCTTGAGCTAAAACTTCAGGTGATTTTGCCTTTAAATCTTCAACATATTTATTAGTCTTCATTCGATACACCGCCTTCCAAATCCGCTTTAGAAACGATTTTGCATTTGCAGGGAAGTTTGTGTGCAGCAAGACGCAATGCTTCTCTTGCGATTTCATCGCTGACACCGGAAATTTCAAACATTACACGGCCGGGTTTTACAACCGCTACCCAATATTCCAAACTTCCTTTTCCGGAACCCATACGGGTCTCTGCAGGTTTCGCAGTTACAGGTTTGTCGGGGAAAATCTTAATCCAAACTTTACCGCCACGCTTGATATAACGTGTCATGGCAACACGGGCTGCTTCAATCTGGTTAGATTTAATCCAGCATGGCTCCATAGCCACAATACCGTACTCACCGTAGGAAATGGTATTTCCTCTCAGTGCTTTACCTTTCATGCTGCCGCGGAATTGCTTCCGACGTTTTACTCTTTTAGGCATTAACATTAGTTTTCTCCCCCTTCCTTAGGTGCTTT
>CAYMCV010000074.1:0-12140 GCA_964389005.1 uncultured Lachnospiraceae bacterium
AGTTCCTGTCCCGTCTCTTTTAGGACATATACATGAAACAGAATCGAAATCAAATTGGATGTAATGTTAATCCCCGAGAAAATCGCCAGTAACTTCGGGCTGCTAAAAATCAACAAATTACTAAAAATCGGGAATATGTACACATACATATGTGTGGACTGCCCCGATAAAAGAATGAACAGATAAAAAGCGGAATAACAATAGGTAATCAAATACTTAATCCACTTACTCTCCGGATCCGCCTTGTACACGATAAAACTGATGATAACCGGTATGTATCCTATGGCAAACGTCAGAAGCAAATACCACCAATCGCGCTTGTCTCTCAAAACCTCAATCAAATAACAAGCCAAAATGATCAAGATAATACTGTTCCAGTTGATAACTGCGACCCTGTTGACGCTTTTCTTCTCATTGATTGTGTTTCTGATGTGCTCACCCATATCTCCATACCTCGCTTCTGTGTTATTCAAATCCCCCTTGAGCCAAGTATATCGCTTGCCAAACTTCGAGTGTCATATTGATTGTGAAAGCAATATAGTCGACTGTGCCATGCCAAGGACAGTATATCACTTTTTACCAAAAAAATAAAGTAGAAACAGTTTTTTTTGTGCATAAATCTACCCGTCCGTTTCACGGTCCGATACTATTCTGCTTTGATATAGTTTCGCGTAGAACCCGTTCTTTGCAATCAGTTCAACATGCGTGCCCTGTTCAACGACATTTCCCGCATTCATCACCAGGATTCTGTCCGCATTACGAATCGTGGATAAGCGATGTGCCACGATAAAAGAAGTTTTCCCTTGCGTCAGTTTCGTAAATGCGTCCTGGATTTTGAGTTCGGTTCGTGTATCAATCGAAGAAGTTGCCTCATCCAGAATCAATACCTCGGGATCCAAAAGCATAACGCGCGCAATACACAGAAGCTGCTTCTGTCCCGGCGACAAATTCCCGCCGTCCTCTGTAATCCTCGTATCATATCCCTGCGGAAGTCGCCGAATAAAGGAATGTGCATGTGCCCTTTTAGCCGCAAGTATCATTTCCTCGTCGCTCGCATTCTCCTTGCCAAAAACAATATTCTCGCGAATCGTTCCTTCTTTGAGCCATGTCTCCTGCAAAACCATGCCGATTCTGCTGCGAAGTTCCTCTCGTGAGAGCGCGGTAATGTCAACTCCGTCCAAGGAAATCCTTCCTGAATCCGGCTCATAGAAACGCATCAGTAAATTAATCAGCGTTGTTTTGCCGCAACCTGTCGGACCGACAATTGCAATTCTCTCTCCCGCTTTGACATCCAACGAAAAATGCTCAATTAATTTTTGATTTTTATCATAGCTAAAAAACACATCCGAAATAGTAAAATCACCGCGTACGGTTGTCGACAGAGACTTAGTTGCATTCTCGTGCTCCACCGGCGCATGAATGAACGCAAACACGCGCTCCGCACAAGCCAACGCATTCTGAAACTCGGCAATCACGCCGGAAATCTCATTAAACGGTTTCGTGTACTGATTCGCATAAGTTAAAAAACACGTCAACTGCCCAATCGTAATCGCGCCACCCGAAAGAATCAGCAGCGAACCGGAAATCGCCACACTCGCATACACCAGCGCGTTCACGAATCGTGTCGTTGGATTTGTCAGCGATGAGTAAAAAACGGCTTGAAAGGAGGCTTTTTTACGCGCTTCATTCATATCGCCAAACAACGTAATCTGTCTCTCTTCTTGTGCAAACGCACGCACCAACTTCTGATTCTCAATGTTTTCTTGTACAAATGCCGTCTGTTTCCCGTTAATCTCCGCCTGTGCGCGGAACATGTGATATGTGCGCCGTGCGATATATGACGCTGTAAAAAGCGAAATCGGCGTCAGCACGATAACCAACAACCCGATTCGTACGTCGATTGCAAGCATGAAAAACATCGTTGCGACAATTGTCATAATACCTGAGAAGAGTTGTGTAAATCCCAACAACAGACCATCCGAAAACGTATCCACATCGGACATTACCCGGCTGACCAAATCGCCGTGCGGATGCGCGTCGATATAGGAAATCGGCAGTTTTTCGATGGTTACAAGTGCGTCTCGTCGCATTCTGCAGACTATGTTCGCCGTCATCCGATTGTTGCACAAGTTCATCAACCACTGTGCCGCCATCGTTATCAGTATGGCAATGCCGCCACGCACAAGCACGCTAAAAATCACATCAAAATCCACCATGTTCGGACCGACAATGGCATCCACCGCCCTACCGAACAAAATCGGCAGATACAACGAAGAAATGACGGAGACAATCGCCAACAACAGGGATAAACTTAAAAGCAACATATTCTTACTTAAATAACTACATATTACGCGAAATGTTTTTAACTTATTGGAATTTTTATACATGGGCCGCCTCCTTCGGGAATTGTGAGGCATAAATCTCCTCATAGACTTCATTCCCTGCGAGTAATTCGTCATGCGTACCGATTCCGCTGACAGAACCGTCTTCCATAACAATAATGCAATCCGCATCCATGACCGCCGTCGTTCGCTGCGAGATAATGACCGTAATCATGTCTGCTGCCTGCTCTTTCAATGCACGCCGAAGTGCGGCATCCGTCAGATAATCCAATGCGCTGGCACTGTCATCCAAGATAAGCAGTGAAGGTTTCTGTACCAACGCGCGTGCGATGGTAAGTCTTTGACGCTGTCCTCCGGAGAAATTCTTGCCACCCTGTAATACCGGTGCGTCCAAACCGCCTTCTTTTTGTCTCACAAATTCATCCGCCTGTGCCGTGCGTAATGCCCCCCACAGTTCTTCCTCGGTTGCATCGCTTCGCCCCCACAATAAATTCTCGCGAATCGTTCCGGAAAAAAGAACCGCTTTTTGCGGAACAATCCCGATATGGGCGCGCAAACTCTTGCTTTGAATCTGCAATATACTCTGACCGTTCATCAGGATTTCGCCCGATTTCGGCTCCAAAAAACCTGCCATCAGGGAAGCAATCGTCGACTTGCCACAACCGGTACCACCGATAATACCCAATGTCTGCCCTTTTTTGATGCCAAATGTAATGTTCTCCACCACAGGTGTCTCCGCATCCGGATACGCATAAGCGACATTCGAAAAAGATACCGTATCGATATCTGTCATTTCAATTTCTTCGCTTCCGCTCTCCGGCGCAGTGTTGTCCAAAATCTCAGCAATGCGATCCGCGCTCGCCGCTGCGCGTACAACTGTAATAATCAAATTCGCCATTTTAATCAGTTCCACCAGAATCTGTGACATATAGTTCAGCAGCGCCACAACGTCTCCTTGGCTCAGTTGTCCGAAATTGACGCGCTCACCGCCAACTTTTAGCAGTAAGAGAATTGCCAAGTTTACTATGACGTATGTCAATGGATTCATGATTGCGCCGACACGACCTGCCGTTAGCTGAAGTTTCTTGAGTCGCTCGGTGTCCTCGCGATATGCTTCTATCTCTGCTTTTTCATGGCGAAATGCACGTATGATGCGAACACCGCTTAAGTTTTCACGCGTTTTGAGCAATACGCTGTCCGCCGCCGCCTGCACTTTTTTATAGAGTGGTATTCCGGCAAGCAGTACCGCAAACACCACAATCGCCAGAATCGGAATCACAAGAACGAAAATAAGCGCGGCACGACTGTCCACGTAAAACGCCATAATCATGCTGCCGAATACGATAAAAGGAGAGCGCAGCAGTAGGCGCAACACCAGATTCACGCCGGTCTGCACCCGCTCGATGTCGCCTGTCATACGCGTAATCAGTGTGGATACGCCACATTTGTCGAGTTGCTCATATGTGAACTGCTGGATTTTGTTAAAAAGTGCCGCGCGGACGTTCGCCGCGAACCCGACTGCCGCCTTTGCGGCAAATAACTGCGCGGATACGGCGCAAATCAGTCCGATGAGACCCAGCGCAACCAGCAATAGTGTCATTTTGACGAGGAATGCGCTGTCTTGATTCGGAATTCCGATGTCTATCATAGCCGCAATAACCAACGGAACCGTCAACTCAAAAGAAGCCTCCAACAGTTTAAAAAACGGTCCGAGGATACTTTCTTTGCGGTATTCTTTTAGATAGCAGAGTAGTCTTTTCATATATAATCCCACATTGCATTTTTTAACGACCAAAGTAATCGTCAATTCCGTTTGCCATGCCTTGCGCCAAACAATTCCGATACTCGTCCGTCGCCATCAGTTCGTCTTCTTCGACATTGCTCATATAGCCCATTTCGATGATGGTACAGGGAACCTGCGCCCAATTGATTCCGCTCATGGTGTCTGTCTCCCAGACGGAGCGTTTCTTGGCGCCAGTTGCCTCCGCAGTCGCATTCAAAACGGCATCCGACAGTGCGCGACTTTGATTGTAAAACGCGCTGTTGTACGGATTCTGCGGCGTCTGGCAAATCGTCATCATTCCTTTAACGCTTGCATCCTCCGAGCCGTTGGCATGAATTCGGATAAAAACGTCCGCCTTCGCGTCGTTGGCGACAGCCGCCCGTTCGCTGTTGCTTATATTTACATCGTTGCTCTCTCTAACCATCATAACTTCATATCCGCGTAAAAGCAACTCATCACGCAGTTTACATGCGACCGCAAGATTTAATTCGTACTCGCTAATCCCTGTGCTGCAACCGCTGGTTCCGCCGGTCACCTTTGCTTTCGTCTGCGTTGCGCCGGGACCGACCGGCTCTTTCTCGTTGTTTCCCTTGCTTTGATGTCCGGCGTCAATGACTACGAGGTATCCGTTCGATTGTTGCGGGGTTGTTACGCTTGTTTCCGGTAATGCCACGCTTGCAGGCTCTGACGGTTCGGGTGCGATTTGCTCAGAAATGTCCGGTACATCCTCTGAATTCGACTCATCGTCGGATGTTGGCTCATCAGATATTGGTTCGTTGGATGTCGACTCATCGGATGTTGGCTCGTTGGATGTTCCTCCATCTGCGTTGTCATTTTTAGCAATTATTTCAGAAGCATTGTCGTTTGTAGTTTCAGATGCGACATCACGAAAATCCACCGTCGCCGGTTCTTCCTGTGCGGTTTGATTCTCCTGTTTGCTATTATTACCTATTATTGTAAAAATAATAAGGGTGATTGTCACAAATCCTACGACAACACCCAATATCGGTATTAACCACTTTTTCATTTTGATCTCCATCGTTATCAATCGATTGCTTACGATGATTCACTAGACGGCGACAGCGCCGTCCTCCTTCGGTAACTTACGATAAGGATAATCGTTCATACCGCCCTCGTAAACGACTTCTTTCAGCGTATTGACACGAAAATCTTCCGGTCTGGCCTCAAGATAGGACTTGCCAAGAATATTCACGCCGCCCGACTCCAGCACATACTCCACAAATTGTGAACAAATGAATTTCTTCTCATATACCGGATACTTGTGGAAAATATTGGCAAAAAGACCTGCGAAATTATATTTGTAATCATCTCTATGTTCATCTATCTCCGCAACGGTTTGACGCATGATTTCTTTTTGTTCCGGCGTAACTTCGATTGCACAAACCATACATCGCGTGTTGCGTCGTCCGAGAATTCTCTCCCCGATGTGCTCATGTATAAAACCGGCACTTACAATATTGTACAAACTCTTCCTACCGAATGTATATAAAACATCCAATGACTGATCAAAAGAAATTGATGTGTGAGAATATGGTTTGCGTGTAAACAACTTAATTCCTTTTGACGGAATGGTGTCCGGATAGGACAATACCACATATACCTTCGCCATTATGATCGCCTCCTGCATATTTGCCGGCGGTACCGCATTCAATACCGCGTCTGTAATATATACAGTAGCACAACAATTGTGCACAGGCAAGTGTTTTTACTTATCGTCTTCTTCCGTTAAAAACATTTTCTCCGGAACGTGAACCACCTTGTTGTAGCAAGCAAACGCTTCCTCTACTACCTCGCGGTTCATCTTGGGCGTAATTAAGCTGACAATCGGAACCAGTATCAATCCTGCAATCATGGCCAGTGCACCCGCAACAATCGGGCTGTCAAGATAGTTCCAAATTAAGTTGGATACGGTAATGCCGACACCGCCTGCAAAACTTACCCATACAGAGATTTTCGTGACACCCTTCCAATATAAACCATATAAAAACGGAGCTAAAAATGCACCTGCAAGTGCTCCCCAAGAAATACCCATGAGCTGAGCAATAAACGTATTCTTATTCCAAGCAATGACAACGGATAAACCTACAAAAAATACTACAAACACACGAAGCATCAAGAGTTGTGTTTTCTCACTCATATTTTTTACGATATTGCCTTTCAATAAATCCAGCGTAACCGTTGATGCAGAGGTCAATACCAGAGAGGACAACGTCGACATGGATGCCGAGAGGACAAGTACAATGACAATGCCGATTAGAATATCCGGCAAATTCTGAAGCATTGCTGGAATGATGGCATCGTAAATAACGGAACCGTTCTCCGCATAGATATCCGCGTCCGCAAACAATCGGCTGAATCCGCCGAG
This sequence comes from uncultured Lachnospiraceae bacterium, assembly GCA_964389005.1. Lineage (GTDB taxonomy): Bacteria > Bacillota > Clostridia > Lachnospirales > Lachnospiraceae > CAYMCV01. The sequence goes on from CAYMCV010000074.1 coordinate 6,512, forward strand.
GAAATAGCATCCGCCTGCGACAATCAATGCGAACGCGGTCGAAATGATTGCGCCTGTTTTGATGCACTTTTCATTTTTTATAGCATAGAATTTATGTACCATTTGCGGCAATCCCCAAGTTCCGAGTGATGTCAAAATAATGACACTCAACAAACCGATGGGGTCGGCACCGAAGAATGAGGCAAACACACCCTGCGCCTGAACCGGCGTATTGACATCTGCCGGAATTTCCGATAATTTCACCAGTGCTTCAAAGAAGCCGCCTTGACCGTTCAATACTGCTACTACAACTGCCGAGATGCCAAACAACATAATGATACCTTGAATGAAATCGTTGATTGTGGTCGCCATATATCCGCCAAGGATGACGTAGACACCGGTCAAAACTGCCATTCCGAGAATACAAATTTCATAGGGTATGCCAAATGCCATTTCAAACAATCGAGACAGACCGTTGTAAACGGATGCCGTGTACGGAATCAAAAAGATAAAAGCGATGATGGAGGCACCAATTTTTAGTGCCTTGCTGTTATATCGTGCGGCGAAGAAACTTGGCATGGTAGATACTTTTAGATGATTGGTCATGATTCGTGTTCGTCTGCCCAACAATACCCATGCAATCAAACTGCCGATTGCGGCATTTCCAAGACCGATCCATGTGGATGCCAATCCGAACTTCCATCCAAACTGTCCTGCATATCCTACAAAGATAACCGCGGAAAAATACGAGGTTCCGTATGAGAACGCCGTCAGCCATGGGCCTGCGCTGTTACCTCCCAATACGAAGTTATTGACATTTGTCGCTTTTTTCTTTGCATAGATGCCTACACAAATCATCATTGCAAAAAACATTACCATGAGAATAATTTTGATTGCCATATCTGCTCCTTTATGCTGCGTATATTGTTGTTTACATGCTTGCTGACTGACTTGCTTGGATTGTCAGTTGCTTTATCGCTTTAAAGTTTTATGCTTTAACGCGTTAAACTGTCAACATTATACATAGGCATCGGCGCTTTGTCAATCATTTTGGAGCAATTTTATTTCGTTTCCCACTGATATTCTTATTGATACCTTGACTGGCAAGTCCCAAATACTCCCTGATATGAACCTCCACAAACCTTTGGGCAAAGATTTCTTGATTACTTAATCAACCTTGCCACGGTGGATAAGTCAACAATACTAATACTATTGTCATTATTCATATCCGCTTTCTTTACCTTATCCCAGCCGTCATCTGTACTTATCATGTCAATATAGCGTGCCACATACGCAAGGTCTACAATATCCACATCGCCATCGCCGTTCATATCGCCTTTTACCTCGATATCGCCCGACAATACTATTTGAAAATTCTGCGAATCATCAGATATAGCACCTTGATAAATTCTTATTTTATAATCCGTACCTTTAACCGTCGTTTCCGGTATTGTCCACTTAATTATGCCGGTTGCTACATCAGTCGTTGCAATATCGCTTGCTTTTGTCTCTCCTTTGTACAGTTCGATTACAACATTGCCCTTCAATAAATCCGAATCCGGTTGTTTCCATGTAATTTCCAATTCTTCACCAACATATTTTGTATTACCTTCGCTTTTGAAACACGTTAACTCCAACACCGTCTCACTTACCAATGGATGTGGATATGTATACGCCTCGTAAGAAGGATGCACAGTATTGTAGTAATCTCTGCCCTCTTTTATATGCTCTGCTATTAAATTGCCCTCGGCATGTGTATTCCCTAAAGTTATGTTTCGGGGCTTACCATTAAAAGTATTATTCCATCCATAAAGCGGTTCCGAAAGTTGCGGATGATATAAATCCCCCTCTCCCGCATCCGTCGAACGCCCGATTTGATCGAGTGCCGGATAACCCGAGTTCCCATATTGTGGGTCATTTCCGTCATACGGACTTGTTCCGTCAGCCATGCCAAGAAAATCCTGAGCCCTATAACTTCTTAGATTATCAATAGCGCATAACACTTCAAACGGATCACCCGAAATGTTGTTAACCTCATTGTTGTAAATTACGCCTGTGCCGGCTCTGACAAAAATTGCACGAAAATTCGTTAATCCGTTTCCCTTATCAACAGACATAATCTTGTTGTTATATATTTCATAACTCCTCGTACCGCGCCCAAACGTACCGTCAGTCTTTGTATTTTGCAAGGAGTGGGCGGTTATAAAACCGTTATAAGAAATATTGTTTCTGAATACATATTTTCCTCCGTGACTGGCATCAACCACACAGCCATAAACATTATGATCAAATATACAATCCTCAATATAAGGACTGTCAGCCGATCCCAAGCGTAACGGTGTCTTCCAACTCTCATTTCCGTTTGCATTCGCTCCACCGCCCCAGCAGACAATATTTCCGTTTGTCACAGAACAATGATCCATAACCCCATTGGAAATCTGCGTCAGTCTTAAGACATTCGTGTTTTCATCATTGATAAAATTACAATGGTCTATTCTCCAACCATGCACTTTTCCGTTCATATAAATGTGTAAATTATGAAACTCGATTCCTGTAATACGAAATGGTTTCCCCTCGCAAACCTTCAAATCCAATTGAGTCGCTTTTTCTTCGCAGTGAATAATTGTTTTATCAACGCCCTGTCCCTTCAGCGTAATTCCTTTGTTTACGATGGAAAGGCGCTTGGTCCATACTACATCCCCTTCCGGAAGTAATACAATTTCACCGTCTTTCGCTTCATTGATTGCATTTTGCACGTCATCAAAGGATAGACTCGCCGGAGTAATTACATTTCCTGAGGCTGTCTCTGCCATAACAATGTTTGGATAAATGAATGTAATCAGTAGAATAACACACACTCCAAAAGATATGATGTTTGTTCGTTTTTTGCTTGTTTTAGCCATTTTCCCTCCTGCCTGCCTCGTTCTATCTCACTAATTTGTCGCACCTCCGAAATAACAAGGTTAGTATATCGATATCTTAAAAAATAATCTACAAAATATGTAAAGTAGTGACTTTTGGACAAAAAGAAGTGACTTTTGGACAAACTTTTTGCAAAAGAAGTGACTTTTGGACAAAAAAGAAGTGACTTTCGGACAAAAAAGAAGTGACTTTTAGATAAAAAAGAAGTGACTTTTAGATAAAAAAAGAATCCCGCGCATATACACACGGAATTCTTTAACAACATTATTCACTTTATTGCCTCGCATCCTTACTCACAATAACCAAATCCAAGAATCGAGAACTGCTTATCCTCGTCACCTGCTGCCATGCGGATTTGAACTACATGTTCCGCGCTCTCTTTCTCATTATACACAATGATTGCATTGGTATGTTTCCACCCGATTGCGCGCGGGTCAACGGTATACAACAGTTTCCCATCCAGAATCACATCCACTTTCCCGGCTGCCATGCTGTCGGAATCTTTATACACCAGCAACAATGCACGGCTTTTGATTTTTAACTCAAATCCATCCCCGCCGTTGCAACTATGAAACCAGTTGTCCGGGAATTCCGGTGTCGGTGTGGGTGAATCATCCATTTCGACAAACTGTAAATCCGTGTCCGTATCGGTGAACGCGCCGCAGTTAATCTCGGCAACTCCCGCATAATTACTTCGGTCAAATGCTTTTACATCATAAAAATCAACACCGTAATACGGCTCGATCTTGGCATCGGAAACGTTTGTCGTCGCATCATCTTCCAAGCACGCGTTCAGGAGGTTGATTATGCAATCCGCCATAATCGTATGCCCTGCGTTTCCGGGATGGAACATATCATAAAAATACTGATTTCGCGTTATGACGCAATCGCCTTTTCCTTGTTTCAAGAACTCCGGCGTCACTGCATCCTTGACGCTTGTCATTGGTAATCGGTATCGCTCCCCAACCGGTGCCAATCGATCCTGCAAATTCCAATCATCGGCAAATACGGCAAAAATCAAAACCACGGCAGGCTCATTCGGAGCCGTTAACACTTTTTGCACAAGACTCTCGTAGCAAACGCCCTTCGTCTCGTCACCTTCGTCGTTCACCGCAAATTCTATTACCACCAAATCCGGCGTAACAGCGCCATTCCGACAAACGTCTTTGTCATATCGAACCATACCCAACTCGGAAGGTGTCCCACCGACGCCCGCCTTGATAAAGCGGATTTTCGCATCGGGGCCGCACATCTTCACGATGTTTTGATACGTCTGATATGCGTAACACATATTATGCAGAGGAACGGCACCCGCACCTTGGGTGATGGAACCGCCGATAAAAGCAACCGTAACTTCCTCTCCGCTTCTCGCCTTCTCGAAAAAACGTTTTATGCGACAATTGTCGCCTTTTGACGTCAAAGACTTCTCAATCATCGACCGATATGCCTCCGACGCAAAATCAATCGGCTTTTCCTCTTCAAATACAGGTGCGCTATATCCGTCGTTCAAATATAATTTCACGGATGCAACCGCTACATCACCGACATTTTTGAAGATAAAACGCATCTGTCCGGGCTCTGCATCTCTCGGTGCCCAATCAACATCGTCAAATGTAAGTACACGCTCCATTCCGTCTGCGGGCACCGTCAACTTCAATTCCGTTCCCGTATACCTCTCGTTTCCGTCCGCATACATCTGGAACACATAATCTACCGCATCTGCCCCGGTAATCGTAACACCGATGGAGTTCACCATCTTCCGAAAACCTTCGGTCGTTTTGAGACATTCCATCATTTCCTCGTCTTCAATTTGACCGACAATTTTCGCAAATGTCAGCAATCTGCCCATGTCCAAATATATATGATGAACCCCGCTTCCGTCCGGTTGTTCCAAACCGCAAATATCCTTTTCATGTAAAATGTAAAAACCCTCTCTTTTTTTGGTGGGGTCTTTTGGTGCAATCGGTCCTGCCATACCACGCCTCCTACTATTTTTTGTAAAACCATGTCGTTGACTTTTATCTTATGGTATTTTATACTCATCTTTATAAATAAAAATTGCCGCCGGATACCTTTTTATCATCCTAATAAAAAGCGGCACCCAAATGGAGCATACAATGAAACTTACAGAAAACAATCCCGTCGTTAACGAGCAACTAAAACATCTCAAAGAAGCCAAATCCCTCCCGAAGAAGAAGCGACTGCGCTATTATTTTGATTTCTTTAAAATGCCTGCGCTCTATACGTTACTCGGTCTCGTGGCGGTATTCTTTTTGGTTAAGACCATATTTTTCTCACCCGAAACCATATTTAACGGTTCATTATTAAACGCAATGGAACTTCAAACTACGGATGAAGAGTTTCTCGAACCCTTCTGTACTTTTGCTTCTTTGGATTCCAAGAAAAGTAAATTCCTGTTTACATCAACAGACTACTATGCACCGAATGATGCAAATGTAACCTCCAGACTTTTGGCAAATATCGCCGCCGGAGAAAGCGATTTCTTCGTATGTAATGAGACGGATTTGCTTTCTCTGGCAGACGACGGCTACTTCGAGGATGTTACACTTCTCCTCCCCGAGCCGCTGCTTTCCTCTTTGCGTGAGGATTTCTTTTATTATGACTACACCCAAAATGCCATCGAAGATGACGATGAATACGGTAACATTCCGATTGCGATTCGCATCACAAACAGTCCGATTCTTGCGGCTTCCGGCTCCTATGCTTA
>CAYMCV010000075.1:0-11977 GCA_964389005.1 uncultured Lachnospiraceae bacterium
GAAATTGGGTAAACATTTTATACCTATCGTGTCCTTGACATGGGGTACAGTTTATTTGTAGTCTTTAATTATTTGGGGCCTAATTCTCCATTTTTCATTTATTAGGCCCTTTATGTGCTATTAATACAATTTCTTTTCGCCCCTGCACTGTCGACTCAATTCTATTTCGACCTTGTGCTATCAATTTATTTCTTTTCGCCCCTGCACTATCAACTCAATTCCATTTCGACCCTGCACCATCAACTCAATTTCCTCTCAAGCAGAAACAGGAGGGCAAGCAAGCTAAAAATCACTTAACCCATTTTGAGCCACCTCATACACAATCAAATTACTCGCGGTATAGTTCCTTTTGAATCATCGCTCCGACACCTTTCGCAAACCTTATGGCTCGTAATGCTCCGTCATCGTAAACACATCGATTACCGTTCCGGCTTCATCCGAAAGCGTCATCGTCCAGGTATCGTTTTCCTTATTCGACTTTGCATAATAGCCGGGTAAAAAGTAGTATGTTCGCTCGTCCAACTTATAGAACTCTGTGTAGAAATCCAAATATGTACATGTTCCGATATTCGGCCATACTTCTTCCCATTCTTGCAAATCATAACCGTAGCCCGTATAAATGCTGATTGACAGGCTCTCACCGTTTTGTCCCACATAACTGCCCGCGATTGCATCGTCTTCTCCCGCAAAACTCGTGGACTGTACATCCGCAGCCATAATAGTTTCTTTGAGTTGTCGCATCTGCTGTTCCAATGATTCGCCATATCCGCCTTCTTTATATCTATCGGAAATAATCTCTGTCCCGTCAAGGGAAACATCAATGTAATCCAATATTGAATTCCGATTATAATCCTCGTAACAGATATAATAGTTCAAAACAAATGAGTAGTAATCCTTGCCATAGGAAAGTCCTCTATATGACAGTATTGTTTTATCCTTTTCTATTGCTTCTTGATTGCCGTCATATTTCTCATAGGAGTTTCCGTCTTCATTATACTGCACCACCACGTATCCGATAGTCGTCGTCTCACTATGCGGTACCTGCTTGCAATACACACTGTACTCCGTTAACTTCGAATCCCCATAGACATAATCAAGTGCCAAATTCAAGGCTTCCCGATTCGTAATTTCAATTTCCTCTTCGCTCTCCTGTGAAGCAACCTCGCTTTCCTCTGAAGAAACTTCCCTTTCCTGTGCAGCAACTCCACTTTCATGCGGTTCCTGACTGTCTTCACTTTCCTGTTCGCTATTTTCTGACGCGCTAACAGATGATTGCGCTTCCTTTGATAATTCCGTCGTCTCCCGGGTGCTCTCTCCTTCGCTCTCCTGAACTTTCGCTCCTTTACATCCCACCGTAAAAAGAAGTAAAAAACAAATAGCCAAACAAATTCCTCTTTTCATACCCTTTCTCCTCATGCTATATCCCCTCACATCTTCATACACAGTTTCTCATACTCCTCTACGGGCATGGGTTTACCGAAGAAAAAGCCCTGTACATACTCACAGCCGAGTTCACGCAAGAACGAAACCTGCTCCGCCTTCTCGACTCCTTCCGCCACCAGTGTCATATCCAGAGCCTTTGCCATCTTGACCACCGATTCCACAATACATTCGCTTCGCCCCGGGATTTCAGACTGTGTAAAGAATTTCATGTCAATCTTTAAAATGTCCACCGGTAAATCTTTGAGCATGTTGAGTGATGAATAGCCGCTTCCGAAATCATCCATCAGACAAACAAACCCTTTTTCCTGCAATTGTCGTAAATACTCTTTCACCGTGTCCTGATGATCCGTATATGCGCTCTCCGTCAGTTCCAATTGTATCAGTTCATTCGGCACGTTATACCTCTCTGTCAACTCACAGATTCTCTCAACCAGTCTGGAATTGTACAGGTTCACGCGCGAGATATTGACAGAGATGGGAAGCGGTGTCAAACCGGCATCCAACCACTTTCGTAACAATATACATGTCTGTTCCCACATATAATAATCCAATTTGGAAATAAAACCGTTCTTTTCAAATATTGGGATAAAAAGTGACGGGGAAATAATCCCCTTATCTTTATGATTCCACCGCGCCAGTGCTTCCGCGCCTGCCGGCTTCTGTGTGATTATGTCATACTTTGGCTGCAAATAGAGCATAAACTCTTGGTCTGCCAACGCTTTCTTCATCTCATTGATAATTTCATGTTCCGTCTCAACGCGAAGGCTCATGCTCTCTTCGAAGAAAGAATATTTCTCCGTATATTTGTTTTTGGCACTCCAAGCGGCAATCTCCGCATAGTAGAACATCTTATCAATCGAAATCAAACGGTCTTTGACCAGATAAATTCCGAATGAGGTAATGATATCAAAATCCAATCGATAACTCGCAAGACGCTCCTCCATTCGCCGAATCAACAGTTGAATGTCATCTGTGGTCTCGTAAGACATACATATGCCAAAAATATCGCCTTCAATTCTTCCATAAACAAAATCTGGGAACTCATCCGCAAACTCACGCAACAAATCTGCGATAAAACGCAATAACTTATCCGCACGGCGACGACCGAAAAAGGAATTGATCATTCCGAAATGGTCAATGTCAAAATGCATCACTGCAAATTGCTTCTCTGCATGATCGGTCATGGTCTGCTTCGCTGCCTTGAAAAAACTTCTCTTGTTATAGATGCCCGTCATCGCATCGTACTCTACCAAATAGCGCAATTGTATTCTTCACGCGAAACAGCGTAATCTCCTCATCATAAGGCTTGGAAATAAAATCCCATGCACCGCCCTGTAACGCAAGTCGTTTCTTTTCCTTGTCACCGCTATTTGTGGTTACGATTGTAGGAATGTTCTTCAGCGCCTCGTTATTCAGAATATCTTTCAAAAGGCAACATCCGTCTGACTGCGTCACAATCAAATCAATTACAACTGCCGAAATCTCGTCCTGCTGTTCCTCGAGAACCTTCATCGCTGCATCAATTCCCCCAACGGCAGTCACATGATATTTCTTCTTCAGAATTCTGGTTAATTCCTTACGGTCGTTTTCATCACTGTCAACGACAACAATTTTCTTCTTTGGTTCGCTTTTCATATGTTTCGTCCCCCTGATTATGCTTCATCCGATACGAAATATGCTGTTACCATTTTATACCATTTCTGTTCAAATTACAATCTTACAAATTTCAAACCCTCCAATGTAACACCAACCTTTTTCATTGTGTTAAGGTACAATACAGATCTAAAAATCATGCGTATTCATACTTGCGCAAAGCACTTAATGAACATAAAATAGAACACGGAGGTAATTATGAAAAACAAAAAAGCAACCCTTTTTCTCATCAGCCAAGCCATCACGCTCTTTGGCTCTTCGGTGGTACAATTTGGAATTGTCTGGTATGTCACACTGTCTACGACATCCGGAATCTGGGTTTCGGCCCTAACTGTGGCAGCATATTTGCCACAATTTATCATATCGTTTTTTGCCGGTGTATGGGCAGACCGCTATCCGCGCAAACGCCTGATTATACTGGCAGACAGCGGCATTGCATTATCGACACTCCTCCTGGTATTGCTGATTCCGTATCTCAATGTGGGAACGCCGCTTTTGATGGCACTGATTATCATATCCGCCATTCGTTCCATCGGCGCCGGAATCCAGACTCCTGCCGTCAATGCTATGATTCCGCAATTGGTGGCGGAAGATCAACTGATGAAATATAACGGTTTGAATTCAACCGTACAGTCATTGGTTCAATTTCTTGCGCCCGCTGCTGCAGGCGCAGTCATGTCCTATCTCACGCTCTCGATGACTTTGTGGATTGACATAGCAACTGCGATTGTAGGTGTTGGATTGTTGGCAACGATTGCGATTCCTTTTGAAAAGAAAGAACAGACGCAATCCATGTTTGCAGAGATGAAAGCCGGCTATCAATATGCCGTAAAAGAAAAGTTTATCGGTTCATTGTTGTTGATTTTTGGTATATTTATTTTTCTCTGCGTTCCCGCAGGATTTCTGGCAACACTGTATGTCAGCCGTTACTACGGTGACACCTATTGGTACTTAACTTTGGTGGAAGTCATCGGCTTCATCGGAATGATGGGTGGCGGACTCTTAATCGGAACGTGGGGTGGATTTAAAAATCGCGTCAAAACACTCTTTGTCGGCGTCACTGCCTTTGGATTGCTCGCCATCGCGATGGGACTTGTTCTCAATTTCCCCGTTTATCTGATATTGATGGCAGTTTACGGAATCGCACTTACCATGGTGCAAACTGCTTGCACCACGCTGTTACAGGAACATACGGCTATGGAAATGCAAGGGCGCATCTTCGGCCTGTTCGGTGCCATGTTCTCCGGTTTTCTTCCGCTTGGAATGGCGGTATTCGGTCCGCTCTCCGACTTGGTATCCATGCGTATCCTGATGGTGGCTTCCGGTGTTCTCTTACTTGTAATCGCAGCTTGGATTGTACTGAATCGCAAGTTTTATCATCATGGCAAGCCTGACGCATCAGCGCAGTAAGCGGTGTTAAGCCATATCAAAGTATCAGGACTTCCTACTTAGATTTGGGCTCTTCCGGCTTCCATCCGTAAATACTTAAATCAACCTTCCCGTCGATGACCGCAATACCTTCGGCTTCGAGCAATTTGGCTTGTGCACCCGCACCGCCGAAGGCAAATTCTCCTGCCAACACACCTTTGGCATTGACCACTCGATAGCAGGGAATTCCGTCCGGATCCGGATTTTTATGCAATGCATTTCCGACGGCTCGCGCCATATTTTTATCTCCTGCGACATACGCCACCTGACCGTATGTCGCAACATGTCCATAGGGAATTTGCTTGACCGCCTCGTAAATACGCTTTGCGGGACAGTCCGTAAGACAATCATAGCTCTGGGCAATCATCAGTTTCACATCTTGGTCCGGAATCGTCCCATCAAGAATCACGGTGCTCCAATGCTCCTTGTTCTGATGATAACCGGGGATGACCGACGCATATACGCTGCGCCAGAAATAAGCACTGTCCGGATTCACTTTGACATTCAAATTGATGTATCCGTCACGCTCATAAGTCCATAAAAATACTTTTTTGGTGTCTTTGATTCGAACCAGCTGCCAATTGTCGTCATGAAAAGGTGCATCTTGGTACGTCTGCGGAAACGAAAGCGCATAAGCAAGTGCTTCTTCTCTGGTCGTCATGTCGCTCTGCCCCCTTTTCTATGCTTTGCCGATGACCAGCAACTTCGATGAAATCCACAAAAATACCACGCCGAGACACACATTCACCAACACCCCGAAAATATTTGCAAGTGGGAAGAAAAACGAAAGCGCCAGCGTAATCGCCATCGGGAAAATACCAAACATCTTGAAAAACATGGCAAACATGGACTTCACCACTTCCGGAATATAGGTCGGAAGAAGCAAATCTACCAGCAATCCCGTGTTGGACAGCATGAACTCAAACGCAACCGCAAGCAACAGCCAGACAATGCACGATGGCACATCCGCCCGCAACATGATGCCACCAATCACAAATGCCGGAATCATATCAATCGCCGCAATCAGCGTGCTCCCCAGAATACTGTAACCAAGCTTTGCAAACGAGCGTTCCGGAATCATATACATAAAAGTCATTTGTGTCTCTTTGGCAATCGGATTCCCATAATTTCTGACATAACAAACCACCAACATCAACGCGCCAAACGCCGCAAAGCTCGGAAGTTCCGCTATTTTGAGCAGAAACAGTGCAACCAAAACGGCGACGGCAATGTATGTAATACCGGTGTTCGTAATGATTCCCAATTTTGCGAATCTTTTACGATTATAAAACTGGTTGACCAAAAAGCAAGACGCACCCTGCCCTCTGCCGATTTCGTTGGTTTTGGTTTCTTTTTTATGTTTGTTGTTATTCTTCATTCCGCTCTTCGCGGCTTCCATTCTCTCATAAAAATTCGTTGCCTTTGTAATGCAATCTTCATAAAAATCAACCTGAATATTCCAAATAATCAGTACTATGGCAACAAGGCCCAGCAAAATCAAAGCCAAGTAAATACATGCTCCGACAAGTTTGCCTGTCAGTATCGAATTGGTCAGTCCGGTAATCCAGCCGAACATAGGAACGCACATTGCGGGCTGTGACAAAAAGATGGTTCTTGCCGCCGTAAGCGCATCCGTCTGTTGTTGTTGCATAACGATAAAAACCAAAGCACCGAGGATGAGCAACACCACCCAGAGACCTCGTCTGACAATATTCTTCGCCCATTCTTTTCCTGCCGTCAGCGTGTAAACCAGAATTGAAGACAATTTGCAAAAAATACTGAGCAAGAACCAAATTCCCAATAGATAAAAAGCATACGAAATCGGGATATTCAAGTTCAACACAAGATTGGGAATCTGTGCCATGACATAAATGGTACTGAATAACATGAGCCCCATTTTGAGGATGGTTTTGTACAAAAGAATCGTCTGCGGCTTGATTGGCGCCGTCAACAGCAAATTGACATCCGCCATCGAAAACAGGTCTTCGCCGCTCCTTTTACCCGGATAAATATTAAAGATAAAAATAACTACCGTTAGGGCAAGTACAACCAACACCACATTTTGATAAATGACCGCCCATTCCTCCGCCGTCTTCTCGACCTCGTCCTCATCCGCTTCTTCGACTGTAACGTCTTCTGTCTCATTGTCCGATAATTGTTCCTGACTCTGTTCCACAAAACTGCCGATTAAAACGGCTGTAAATCCACCCACTGCACCAAATGCAATGGAAATGACAATCACTACAGCCACCCAACTTTTAAAGAGTTTCTTGATTCCGTTGATGATTGTATGATACATGTAATATAATAACAGTCCCATTTTTATCCCCTGCTTTCCTCTGTCAGTGAAAAGAAAAGATCTTCCAGGCTCTGATTCTTCTCTGTCAATTCCTCATGTGTCACATTGGCAAGTATTTTTCCCTGCTTCATAATCAATGTCTGATCCCAGAGGGTATCGATGCTGTCAATCATATGCGTACTGATTAAAAATGACGTTCCCTCTTCGTGCAAGGAAGTAAACATGGATTTTAACTCTTTGATTGCATGTGGGTCGAGTCCAATCATTGGCTCGTCAAAGAGCAAAAGACGCGGTTTCGGAAGCATACCGCAACAGATACTGAGTTTCTGCTGCATTCCCTTGGAAAGTTCATCACCGAATTTTTTCTTTTTGTCCGTGAGTTCCATACGTTCCAACAGTTCATCCATGTAACTTTGATAATCCTTCAAGCGATAAGCTCTGGCAATGAACTCTAAGTGCTCCGCTACGGTCAGATTGGGATACAATGCCGGCATCTCCGGAACATATCCGATCAGGCGCTTCGCTTCTATGCTTTTGTTGTTGAATCCATCCATGGTAATGGTTCCTTTGTACTTCAAAAAACCGATGATGGACTTAATTGCGGTACTTTTTCCGGCGCCGTTTGGTCCGAGCATAACGGTAATCGTTCCATCCGGAATCTGAAAGGTCAGGTCGTCATTTGCCAATACCTTGCCGTATTTTTTGGTTAAGTGCTGTACATCAAGCATACATTCCTCTTTCCTGCGGTCTTCTCCGCATTGTAATTTTTATCTTTTAAATTCAATCAATCATCCCATTACACAAGTCTTATCTTAACACTTTTATCGATATTTCTCAACGTAAATATAGCGCTCCGCGATAAACGGAACGCTATATGAAGGTTTTTTACGTTTTGTTGCTTCTTTGCATTATCCGACAATTTTGTAGTACACCCGCGCAGTCAGTGTATAAATCAGGACATAGAACAGTCCGAATCCGATGACTGTTATAACTGTAAACAAGACAAACAATGACACATTGGTCAGATTCAACAGATTTAACAATTTCTCAATCATTCGAAACGAACCGGCAATATGGCAAACCGCCGTTGCCAACGGCAGGAAGAAAACCAGCATGACCTGTGACCGAATGGTCCGCTTCACTTCCGCTTTGCTCATTCCCACCTGTTGCATAATGGCAAAACGTCTTTGGTCATCATACCCCTCTGTGATTTGCTTATAATAAATTATCAGCACCGTTGCCATCAAGAAGGTAATGCCGAGGAAAATGCCTAAGAACAGCAATCCGCCGTAGTCTGCTTGAAACGTTGACTTCGAAACCGCCTGACATGCAATCGATACGTTCGGAACTTTTTTCACGCGTGTGCCGTCTTCTTTTACAATCTCGATTTCTGCGTTAATTGCCGTACCGAAACGTCGATAGAGTTCTATCTTCTCCTCATCCGTTCCGGTCACATCGATGTTGATTCCACCGTAAATCATCGGTTCGCTGTATGTCAGCACATCTTCTCCCGTTTCTGCTGCCCGATTGTTTAGTGCTTCACGGTAAGTCTCCTGCATCTGCAACACGACATCCTCATCACGAACCACAATGATATACATATCAAACAGATTCAAAAAGTAATTCTGCCTGTTTAATTCTGTCTTTTTTATCTGTTCTTTCACCGTATACAAAGTGCCGAGAATCTCCATGGTTTCTCCGGCTTTTGCTTTCTTTGGCGCATACACCAGAACTTCTCCGTCGGCAAGTTCCGCTTCGCTCTCCCCCGAATATTGACGGTATGTTTCGAGACTGATGATACTTGCCATCATCGGCTCACGCTTCTCCGCTGCACCATCTCCGTATTCCGGTTCGATTTTGCCGTCTCGGTCATTGACTAGAAGTATCAACTGCGACGATAAACTCTCGTAAGTAGCCTGCAGGTTCATCTCCTTCTCAATGCCGTGCGTGACCTTCAAAATCGCCTCCAGTTCCCGAGATTCCGGTTCCTGCACATCAATAATGATGTCATTCGGATAACGATTCTTCAACAAATCCTCAGCACCGACGTACATACAAACCGTCGTGGAAACCATGATGATAACCATGGTGGACAGTATGCAAATGCTTGCCAAACCCGCCGCATTCTGCTTCATTCGATAGAGCATTCCGGACAAGGAGACAAAGCGGTCCGCGCGATAGTAGAATTTTTTGTTCTTCTTCAAAACTTTCATCACGGTAATGCTGACTGCGATGAACAGCAGATAAGTCCCCGCAATAACCAGCAACACCGCCGTAAAAAACACAGACAGCGCTTTGATCGGTGAATCAATCGTATTCGCCAAGATATACCCGGCAATCATACATCCGCTTCCTATGATGGTCAGTATCCACTTTGTGCGCGGTTCCTTCTCGCCGACATTGCTGCCGGTCAGCAGATTCACCGGCTTGGTTACGGCAATCTGAATCAAATTAAAAATCAAATTGACGCTAAAAATGACCAAAAACAACACCAGTGTGTACACAATCCCTTGTCGACTGACCGAAAATCCAAATGCTGCCTTGATTTTTACCAATTGATATAAAAACAAAAGCATTAGTTTGCTAAAAAGTATCCCGAGACCCAAGCCGCAAAGAATCGAAGTCGCCGATATGATTGTGTTCTCGATAATCATCATTATCGACAAATGTCTCTTTTCCATTCCCAACACATGAAATACCCCGAGTTCCTTTTTCCTTCTCTTGATGACGAAGCTGTTGGTATAAAACAGAAAAATCATACTAAAAATGGCGATGACAATTCCGCCGAACGAGAATATCGAGCGCAATCCTGCTGCCGTCGTCGGTCCCATAGCGTCAATCCCATTGTTGGTTGCCAAAAACTGAAATAAATAGAACATCATAACCGTAAACGTTGCCGTGCAAAGATACGGAAAATAGAACTTCATATTCTTCCGAATATTGACAACCGCAAGTTTTAAATAAAATAGTATTTTCATAGGCGTCAGGGTCAAACCCTATTGTTCACCTCCCGTCAAAAGCACAGTCAATGCATCCGTTATTTTCTGATACATCTCCTCATCCGTGCTTTCCCCTTTGTAAATCTGATGAAAAACCTCGCCATCCTTGATAAAAAGCACCCGTTTGGCATTGCTTGCCGCCTTCACGGAATGCGTAACCATCAGAACCGTCTGTCCACCCTCGTTGACCGTCTTCATAATACTTAGCAGTCCCGCCGTCGCTCTCGAATCCAACGCGCCGGTCGGTTCGTCCGCAAGAATCACTTTCGGATGCGTAATCAGTGCTCTTGCCACTGCCGCCCGCTGCTTCTGTCCGCCGGAAATTTCGTACGGATACTTGTCCAGAATATCCGTAATCTCCAGTTTCTCCGCAATCGGTATCAATCGCTCGTTCATCTCGGCATATTTTTTGTTTGCCAACACCAATGGCAAAAAGATATTGTCCCGAATATTGAACGTATCAAGCAAATTGAAGTCCTGAAATACAAAGCCTAAGTTATCACGACGAAATGCCGTGATTTTGTGGTCCTTGATATCGGACAGTCTCTTTCCGTCCAGAATAATTTCTCCGCCGGTTGCCTTATCCAGTGCCGCAATCAAATTCAAAAGTGTGGTCTTGCCGGAACCGGACTCTCCCATGATTGCAACGTATTCTCCTTCTTCCACCGAAAAATTTACATTGCTTAAAGCCTGTACCGACTGTCCTCCGAGTCGCGTAGTATACACCTTTTTTAGATTCTTGACCTCTAAAATCTCCATGATTCTTCCTCCGTTATTTCGCTGATGCCAAGTTGCATCCTTTATGAACTGTTCGGTTCGATTTTAGCCAAAAAAAGGACTGCTTGCCATAAGTTTGGCTTACAATCCCCTTACATTTTTGTAAGATTACGTTTCTTTTGCAAAAATACCCAGCCGCAGCTGTGTCCCTTTGCCAAGTTCCGATTCTGCCCGTATGTCAAATGATAAGTTCTGCATAATCCGTCTGCACAGATACAACCCGATTCCGGTCGACTTCTTGTCTGCGCGACCGTTATATCCCGTGAATCCCTTGTCAAAAATGCGCGGCAAATCCTCCGCACGGATTCCGATGCCGGTATCGGCGATAACGAGTTCCCCGCCTTCGGCGTAGATTGTCACGCCTCCGGTCTTGGTGTACTTGCAGGCGTTGGAAAGAATCTGTTCGATTACAAATCCAAGCCACTTTTCATCCGTCATCACCGTCTGATTGAGTTCCTCGTAGGTTACCGTTAACTTCCTGCGAATGAATTCTCTCGCAAACTTTTTCAGTGCTCCTTTGATACAATTGTCGATATTGCACTCCCGTATCAGCAAATCATTATGCATCTCGTTCATTTGAACATAGCACAATGCCATCTGCACATATTGTTCGATTCGAAACAACTCCGCGTTCAACTCCGCATTCTGCGGATGTTCTCCTGCTTGCAACAACAGGCGCGCAGATGTAATCGGCGTCTTGATTTGATGCGTCCACAGCACGTAGTAATCTGCCATTTCCTGCTTTTCCTGTACGATTTCATTCTTGCTGCGCCGATACACGCGATCATATGCAAGCAATAACTCCTTCAATTCCCGTTCCATCGGTTCATTGAAGTCCGGCAGACGCTCTATGGAACTCTCGATTGTGTCTCGCATTTTACGCAGTGTTTGGTATTTTTGATAAAAAACAAAGTATGAAATTGCGGTAAACACCGCAAAGAAAAAAAGTTCCAAGGCGCAAAGATACAAAATCGGCTCCGCATCAACTCCGTATAAGTTCAAAATAATTGTCTGTAAGAAAATCAGTCCCGCAAGTGCCCCGAAACCGTACTTATTCTTTTGAAAAAAAACCCGATTCATCGCATCACCCCTCAATGATATAGCCGACGCCTTTCCTTGTCGCAATGAAATCATGCAGCCCCGCATCTTCTAATTTCTTGCGCAGACGTGTCACATTCACGGTCAACGTATTGTCATCCACGAAACTGTCCGATTCCCAAAGGTGTTCCATGATGGTATCACGCGCCACAACACTGCCGATGTTCTCAAGAAGCAACTGCAATATCCGATATTCATTCTTGGTCAGTTCCAAGCGTTGTTCCCTATAGTGAACCGTCATATCCGATGTATTTAAACTAAGACCCGCATGCTCGAGGCA
>CAYMCV010000076.1:0-1380 GCA_964389005.1 uncultured Lachnospiraceae bacterium
ACACAATGGACATATGCCAAGATTGACGGAGACGAATCGTTTGAATCACAGACATACCAAGCGAAGGACTACTATCAATATGTAAAGATGTGCAATTTCGTGGATATTTTGGCCTATACAGAGGGAAATTATATCTACAATTTTAATGGCGGAAATCCGAATAATCGTTATATAAACCATGATATGTTGTCACAAGAAGAATCCTTGGTTTATTTGGAACAACTCGGACAACAGGGATATCCGGAAATCATCATCGGGAATACAGGAATTGTTGGGATGATGGGGCTTGATATGCAGGAACATACATACAAACCGGTATATACTTTTGTCTGCTATCGAATCAATAAGTATAACAAGATGTACGCCGCGGAGTGTGTATATGCACGTGAAGACATCTACAATTCACGTGATGACTGGCCAATTTTTGAGCAAATTAGGGATGGAATCCAGTTATTGCAAGAGTCCGGCATTCAGATGGAGTCCGGAGAACTTTCACAGTAGATTGTAATAAGGTATATGCCAAATAGTTAAAAGATGCAACTTTTATAACAAACACTAAATGGAAAATTGTTAGATATAAGGAAGGATACAGATGTGAAGGAGAAGTTCTTTGGGCGTGACAAATGGGGAGAGTGGTTGGTTTTTGCAGGTTTTTTGACCCTACTCATCATTGTTTCTTGCTTTCATGAAATAACCTATGATGAAGCACAGGCGTGGTTGATTGCACGTGATGCATCTTTTCGCGATTTATTGCTATTGATTCCGCATTATGAAGGACATCCGCCGCTTTGGCATCTATTGCTTGCGCTCTTTGCAAAGAGCGGAGTGGCACCACATGCGGGATTACATATACTAACAATAGCGATATCATCATGTGCGGTTTGGCTCATTTTGTTTCAATCGCCGTTCCCGAAAATGATAAAATTTGTTTTACCGTTTACTTACTATGTTTTTTATCGATACAGTGTTGTAGCAAGACCGTATTGTCTGACGCTGCTTGCATTTACGTTGGCGGCGATGTTCTATAAGGAAAAGGAGCAACGCCCTGTACGTTTTTGCTTCGCCCTGTTATTATTGTGCGCATCCAATGCGTTCGGTATGGTTTTGGCGGCGGGAATCTGTATTGCATGGCTGATTGAATTGTTGACCGATAAAGTCAAAAGAGATAAAATGCGTTGGCTTCGTGCCGGAATCTCACTTTCAGTATTGTTGATATTGAATGTGTTGCAGTTATTGCTGATGATTCCGAGGCCCGATACCAATGCGGTCGGAAATTACCCGGTACGCACATTTTTGAACAGTCTGATTTATATGCTTGTGATTGCGCCGGCGGATGCCATGTTTACTACTTCTTTGTTTTCGGGTTCTTTTTCGAGAATT
>CAYMCV010000076.1:1390-11959 GCA_964389005.1 uncultured Lachnospiraceae bacterium
GATGCCATGTTTCTTGATTCCGGTATGGATGCGAGATTACAAGACTATGCGGAGGGAATTCTGTTCGGAAGTCCCTATTCTGTGATTTTTTGGATTCTCGGGATATTGAGTGTGGCTGTGATTCTCATTTATATGAAGAAAAAGAAGAAACTTCTGTTGTTTTTAGTCCCGTATCTGATGTTTTCTGTTTTTGCGGCAAAGGTTTATTTCTGGTATCATCACATCGGCTTGACATTTCTATTTTTACTCTTTGTTGTGTGGTGTGCGGAGGATGCCTGTGCCGAAGCATTCTTGCCGAGTGACTCACAGAATGCAAAGTTTAAGTTTAGTGAGAGAAGTCGTAAGATGTTGGTAACGATTATGTTTGTCTTAGGTCTCGGTGTTTCCGCTGCTTGGAATGCCTATGATTGCTTTACGGACGTAACGAGTTCGGTTTGGTATACGAAGGATGTTGCGGATGGGATTCGTTTGGTGGGAGCTGACCAAGATAATTGTGCTTTGCAGTGGAATTATTATCGTTTACGAGAATTTGAAAACTTGGATGAGATGTCAGATCCGCATAATTATGGCTATAATGTCAGTATAACCTGTTTCTTTGATTGTTTGGTTTATTTTGACAATAATATCTTCTATAATCACAATGACGGGATTAAGGAAATCTCTTACAATCGGCAGATTCTGTATAGCGGTGAACGGGAGGAACAGTTATGGGAGGAAATTTCCGCACATGGATATCCGGAATTTATTGTCGGAAACAGCATAGTTCTCGGAGCGGTTGCATTCGAGGAGCCGATGCCGATTTATGTGCCGGTATACCGATTTGAAGTCAGAAAGCCGGACAAATTCATGGTGGATTATAACGATCAGTTCATATACGCAAGAGAGGATATCTATCGAACAAGGTCGGAATGGCCGGTTCGTGAGCAGATGCGCTTATCAGGAAATTAGTTACGAATTGGTATCAAATGTAATTTTACATTTTTTGTGTTAATCATTGAAGAATTTGTTATAATTATTATAGATATGTTCGATATATTGGATAATAGCAGGAACGAATGATAAAGTACGTTTATGATATTGACATGACTTTAAATTAAATGATATACTACAAGGGCTATTGATGTTTAATAATTATTGTGTGTTATTTTAGGAGGTTGACTATGGCTAACGTTGGAAGAAAGCTTGGCGTTAATATCTTTACGTTAATGCAGAACTCTGGAATTAGTCGTGAAGAATTGGCGGAGAAAATGAATTACACCTACCGAGACATGTGTAGGATACTGGAAGGAAAACTCATGTTGACGCCGAAAGAAATAGAAAAAATTGCTAGTTTTTTCGGTAAAACAAAGAACGAGTTACTTAATTGTGAAGCGGATATGATTGTTCCTGAGTTACAGTATATGAAGGAGTTCGACAACACAGAGCATCTGGATAAGATTTTAGACTTATTGGATGATTATGTGGAACTCAAGGAAGTTATGTAGGTGGAAGGCTGTACGATAACGTACAGCCTTTTTTAGAAGTCGCAGGGTGTATCATTTTCTCACACAATTTGAACTGCTTCGAACGCAGTATGGAGATTATTTATGGAGAGACAAGCGGTAGATAAGGCCATTCAAAAAATAATAGCGGATATAAATGAGAAGTGTGTTATTCAGAACACAGCGATAAGAGACAGTATCTTTGGCATATTAGAAAATGCATGTACTGTGATTTATTTTCCGTTTGAGAATGAAACGAACAGAGGCTTTCATATCAAAAAAATAGTGAAAAATGAATTGCAGGATTTTGTTTATATCAATACGGCGAAGCCTATTGCTGAGCAGATTTTTGCGGCTGCGCATGAATTTGGACATATATGGGAAGTTGCAGATAAAGTATGGAAATATCTTTCTTATGAAGGGAAACCTTCGGATAAAGAGGAAGAAGATATTACGAATTGGTTCGCAGCAGAATTACTTATGCCAACAGAGGCTTTTCGTGGCGCCTTTTATGCACATATGGATGAATTGGGGATTAAACCGGGGGCAGTTAAGTTTGATGACTTAGTCAGATTAATTGTATTACAGATGAATGATTTCATGGTTCCCTATGAGTCTGTAAGAAAACGGTTGGGTGAAACAAAAATATTGAAACAAGAAACAGCAGATTACTTGTTAAAAAAAGAAAGTGATGCAATTAATCTGGTTGCTATTTTTGCCAAGGACAGTAATACTTACTTGGAGAAAGGAACCTGTGTAAAAACTGTTTCAGGTATTCGAACATTGATTGAAAATGTTGAAAATAGTGAGAATGTGGATGATTTTTTACTTACTAAAATAAAGAAAGAGTTTGATATTGAACATGTTCCGAATGCTGAAGAAGGATTTGAAATACAAATAGGAGATTATACCGATGGTTAAGCAAGAGGTTTTGGTTGACACAGTCTTTCTTCATAAACTTACGTGTGCAGGGAAAAAACCCGATGTTTTCAAGAAAGTATTGTCTGACTTAGAATATATGCCGGTGGTGCATCCTTACCTTGCTTCCTATGAATTGGACATGCATCCATATTTTACCGAAATGGTTAAAAAAGGGCTGGTAAGGGTTGCCGAATATGAAGAATTTCTCCACGATGATGCAGATCGAATACTTTATGAGAGGTATTTTATCGATATACATAATACATTACGCGAGTATCTTGATGCAATCGGAGGGAGAAAACAATTACCTCCACTTGTCATGCCGGCGAGGCAAAGTGTATTCACTTATCGCAAGGCGTCTATGAGTTTGGGGGATGTTCACATGATTCTTATGGCTTTCTTTACTGAGATGCCAATTATCCTGACTGAGGATTCAGATATCGGATTGCTACGCTCTATAACAAAACGAAAAATGGAAAGCGCATCCTACACATTGACCATCTATAATGCAGTAGATTTGCTAATGATGATTGCCGGTAAGGAAGAAACTGTATTTAAAAAGGACGAGTTGGTTAACATACTTAAATCAATTGGAGAAAGAGAATACCAATCAAGTCTGAAACAAACATGGAATCGTGTTCATTGTCAATCCGATAGTTGACATAATTCCATAATTTAGTTATACTAAAGAATGGTGGAGTTACAAAACCGGCGTTTACGCACGGAATAATGAGAAGTGGGGTACAAAAAATGAAATGTCCGTATTGTGGTCATGAGAATACCAGAGTTATCGATTCACGTCCGGCAGAGGAGAACAATTCAATTCGCCGCCGTCGCGTCTGTGATGAGTGTGACAAACGTTTTACTACGTACGAGAAGGTCGAGACGATTCCGTTGATTATTATCAAGAAAGACAACAATCGTGAAACCTATGATCGTGCGAAGATTGAAGCAGGTGTACTTCGTGCCTGCCATAAGCGTCCGGTCAGCGCAGCACAGATTACGCAACTTGTAGAAGAAGTGGAGAACGAAATCTTCAACAAAGAGGAGAAGGAAATCTCCAGTGCCGTTATTGGCGAGCTTCTTATGGATAAGTTAAAAGACCTTGATGCGGTTGCGTATGTCAGATTTGCATCGGTATATCGTGAATTCAAAGACGTAAACACATTTATGGACGAACTAAAAAAAGTTTTAAAATAAGAGGTAAGGAAAGGAAGGAAGCACATGAAAAAGAAAAGAAACAGAAACGTTCTTTTCGCATTCCTGTTGCTGACAATCGCTGTTGCACTGAGTGCATGCTCAGGTGATAAGAAAGATGATTCCAATTCATCGATTACCATCGGAATTCCGCAGGACATTGAGGATAGTCTTGACCCCCATGAAGTATTGGCGGCAGGAACCAAAGAAATTCTGTTCAATGTCTACGAAGGTTTGGTAAAACCGGATTCCGAAGGAAACTTAATACCTGCCGTGGCCGGTCAACATGAGATTTCGGAAGATAGGAAGACGTACACGTTTACGTTACGCGAAGGGATCAAATTTCATGACGGAAGTTTGGTTACGGTAGAGGACATTCAATACTCCATTGAGAAATGCGCCGATATCGAGAACCGTAATCCATCGATAGCGGCTTTTTTAAATGTAAAAGAAGTGCGCATCAAGAATGACACACAGGTTGAGATTGAATTGTATGAACCGGATACCGATTTTCTTGTTAACCTGTCGACTGTAAGCGCTGCAATCATACCGAAGAACAACGCAGACAGCACACACAATGCAATCGGAACAGGACCGTATCGTTATCTTTCCCGTTCTCCGCAGGAGAACATCAAGATGGAGGCTTTTGTTGACTATTGGGGTCAAAAGGCTGAGATACAGAACGTGACATTCAAAATCTGTGCCAATGCAGATACCATCGTCATGGAGTTAGAAGGCGGTTCCATCGATATGTTTGCGAGACTGACACCCTCACAGGTGGCGGCACTTAACACCGAGAATTTCGAGGTGCTGGAAGGCACGATGAATCTGGTGCAAGCGTTGTACTTAAACAATGCGGCGGAGCCGTTTCAGGATGTTCGCGTGCGACAAGCATTGTGTTATGCGGTGAACAAGGACGAAGTACTGTCATTCGTATCCGACGGCAAAGGAACACCCATCGGAAGCAGCATGTTTCCGACGTTCGGGAAGTACTACATGGAAGAGTTGAATGATGCATATCCGCAGAACATTGAAAAAGCAAAAGAACTGTTGAGCGAAGCCGGATATCCGGACGGATTCTCCTTTACGATTCAGGTACCGTCGAATTATCAACAGCATGTGGATACCGCACAGGTACTTTCGGAGCAGTTCAAAGCAATCAATGTCGATGCACAGATTCAGTTGGTGGATTGGGATACATGGCTGAGTGAAGTCTATTCCAATCGTAATTTTGAAGCGACTGTAATCGGCGTGGATGCACCGGCATTAACGGCAAGAGACTTATTAGACCGCTTTGTTTCGACAGCGGGAGATAACTTCATTAATTTCTCGTCAGCAACATATGATGAGGCATATGCAAGCGCATGTGCAGAGACAGACGATGCAAAGCAAACGGAGTATTACAAGACTTGTCAGACAATAC
Source organism: uncultured Lachnospiraceae bacterium (assembly GCA_964389005.1). Lineage (GTDB taxonomy): Bacteria > Bacillota > Clostridia > Lachnospirales > Lachnospiraceae > CAYMCV01. The sequence goes on from CAYMCV010000076.1 coordinate 6,413, forward strand.
TCTCAGAAGATGCCGCAAATGTGTATTTACAGGATTTGCCGGAGTTTGTTGCTTTGAATCGCAAATATACGGGTTATGAGTTTTATCCGTTGTACGTGTGTGATGTCGCAAAGATTCGTTTGCGTGAGTAATCAACATTATAAATAGCGGAACTGTTATAGCAAAGGAGGGATTCGGATGAAATACGTAGCTAAAAAGTTACTGACCGTACTTTTTACGTTGATTCTGACCTCCTTTGTTGTTTTTTTGGCATTTGAGTTGATATCGGGAGATCCTGCCGTTTCAAAACTCGGAACAGGTGCGACACCGGAAGCGGTGGCGGCACTGCGCGAGGAAATGGGTTTGAATCGCCCTTTTTTTGTGCGGTATTTCTCATGGTTTTTTGGTCTCTTTCGCGGGGACTTTGGGAATTCATATGCTTACGGCATGCCGGTTTCGCAATTGGTGCTTTCCAAGGTTCCGATTAATCTGTTTTTATCGGTCATTTCTCTGGTTATTGTAATCGTTATATCTGTGCCAATCGGCATTCTGACCGCAAAATATGAAGGACATATGATTGACCGTATCATTGGTGTTACCAATCAGATTGGTATGGCAATTCCCCCGTTTCTCATGGGAATTCTATTAACGTATCTTTTTGGCATGGTGCTTCAATTCTTCGCACCGGGCAGTTACGTTTCTTATGATGTCAATTTCGGGAAATTCTTGGGTTACTTATTGTGTCCTGCGTTGGCGCTTGCAATCCCCAAATGTGCAATGACAATCAAACTGTTGCGCAATACGATACTATCCGAAGCCAAAGCCGATTATGTCAGAACGGCATACAGCAGGGGGAACGATACGAACGGCATTTTGTACAGACATGTGCTAAAAAACGCAATGATGCCTACGATTACGTTTATCGGAATGCTCTTTGCGGATATGATTGCATCGGGTATCATAATAGAGCAGGTTTTTGGAATTCCGGGACTTGGAAGAATCTTGCTTTCATCGATTTCAACGCGTGATTATCCTGTGGTACAGGCTATTGTCATGTTGATTGTAACCGGAGTGATGTTTACCGGATTTCTGGTGGATTTGATTTATCGCAAAACGGATCCGAGAGTTCGCACAGAGGCGTAGTACGGATATGAAGACTGAACAGGTGATTTTTAGGCAAAAAAAAGACATAAATAAGATTGCGGGCGCAGTATTACTGGGCGTTGTTTTGTTGTTTCTTATGCTGCGGCTTTTTTATCATCCGTATATGCCTGAGGAGATGGATATAACGTCGAAACTCTCGGCACCGAGTGTGACACATTGGTTTGGGTGCGATAATTTCGGGAGAGACATTTTTGTACGTGTACAACAGGGCGTGATGACAACGTTTGTTATAGCAACGATTTCTGTTGCAATCGGTACCGTTTTCGGAACTGCACTCGGTGCGCTGACCGGATATTTCGGGAAATGGCCGGATCGTATTTTCATGAGTGTGAATGATGTATTGTTTGCGTTTCCGAGTATTTTGCTTGCATTGTTGCTCATCAGCATCTTTGGAACGGGAACCTCGCGGGTGGTATGGGCACTCGGCATTGCCATCATTCCGAGTTTTGCCAAAATGATGCGCGGCGAGTTTATCAAGCAGCGGGAGATGGATTATGTAAACCTAGCAAGAGTTATGGGCATTTCTGAGATTCGTATTATTTTTGTACACATATTGCCGAACACCTTGCCGGTTCTGAAAAGTTGTATACTCATTGCTTTTAACAATGCCATCTTGGCAGAGGCGGGAATGAGCTATCTTGGAATCGGCGTACAGCCGCCGACAGCGAGTCTCGGGCGAATGTTATCCGAGGCGCAGACCTATCTCAAAACAGCACCGTGGTATACGCTTGCACCGGGAATCGCAATGGTTGTGTTGATTCTTGCGGTCACACTGTTGGGCGAAGGCGGGCGGCGAAATAGAATTTCCGAGTGGAAAAAGGTCAGAAGTAAAAAGGGGAAGACAAATGCTATTGGAAGTCAAGGAACTGACAATTGAATTTCATGATCATATCATACCCGAAACGGTTGTAGAGAATCTGTCCTTCTCCATGAAAGAAGGAGAGATACTGGGGATTGTCGGCGAATCGGGCTCGGGTAAAAGCATGACGGCTCTTGCAATCGCGGGACTGTTGCGCCGTAAAGATATGCAAAAAACCGGTCGGATTCTGTTTGACGGCACAGATTTGCTGTCTTGTCCGCGCGCAAAACTACGTTCGTATCAGGGAAGGGAAATCAGCATGATTTTCCAAGAACCGATGACTTCGCTGAATCCTGTGATGAAAGTCGGCAAACAGGTGGAGGAGAGCATGCGCGTACATGAACGTATTTCCAAAGAAGAGATGAAACGTCGTGCACTTCTTGCCATGGAGGAAGCGGAATTGGATTTTCCGGAGGAAGTATACAACCGGTATCCGCATGAATTGTCCGGCGGAATGCGCCAACGTGTGATGATTGCGGCAGCATTAACGCAGCAGCCGAAGTTACTGATTGCGGATGAGCCGACGACGGCACTGGATGTCACGATTCAAGCCCAAATCATTCAATTGTTGAAGCGAATGAATACAGATAAAAAGATGGCAATCATTTTTATCTCACATGATTTGAGTTTGGTTCGACAACTGTCGAATCGTGTCATAGTGATGCGGAAGGGAAGAATGGTTGAAAGCGGAGATACGGAATCGTTGTTTTTGCATCCAAAGGAGGCATATACGCGTCAGTTACTGGATGCAATACCAAAAGTTGATGTATAAAAGGTGATAAAAGTGGATAATGTGTTGGAGGTACGGAATCTGTCGGCTTTTTATCCGGTGCGTTCCGAAAAGTTATTGAGCAAACAATCGCATAAACAAATTCTTTATGATGTTTCCTTTTCAATAAAAAAAGGTGAAATCGTCGGGCTTGTCGGAGAGAGCGGATGCGGAAAGAGTACATTGGCGCGCGCCGTTGTCGGCTTACATCGGGATTATCAAGGTGAAATTGTGCAACAATCGGCACATCCGCAGATGGTGTTTCAGGACACGTTCGGGGCATTGAATCCCGCCAAAACCATCGGGTGGCTGATGGCAGAGGCAATGCGTGACGAGACACAATTATCAAAAGAAGATAAAAAAAGAAAAATCGTGACTATGCTTGAGACGGTTGGTCTGTCGGAGCGTTACATGCAGAAATATCCATCTGAACTTTCCGGTGGGCAACGACAGAGAATCGGCATTGCAGTGGCATTGCTCAAGAAACCGGAATTATTGATTGCAGACGAGCCGGTATCAGCATTGGATGTGACGATTCAGAAGCAGATTGTGGAGTTGTTGCAACGCTTAAGAGAACAAAAAAAGATTTCAATATTGTTCATTTCTCACGATTTACGTGTGGTTTATCAGTTATGTGATCGCGTGATGATTATGAAAAACGGAAAAATAGTTGAATCCGGTGACCGAAATGAGGTATACTTGAAACCTAGGCAGGAATATACGAAATTGTTGTTGCAAAGTGCCGGCCTACATCAGTGCGAATGAATATGCTGTGTATTATCACGCAGCTTGTGAATATAAGGGTACAGATTGGAGAAAGAGATGTTTGAGTTTTTTTACCCGGATGCCTATATGGATTCCACGTATGAGATTGATTTCGATCAGTTGTACGAGGAAGGATATCGCGGAATCATTTTTGACATCGATAATACATTGGTAGAACATGGCGCACCGGCCGATCAGAGAAGCGTTGACTTGCTGAACCGTCTCAAAGAAAAGGGATTTCGCATGGTCTTGTTATCCAACAATGGGCGCTCGCGTGTGGAGATGTTCAATGAAGCGGTAAATATGGATTACATACCCTTTGCCGCGAAACCATTCCTTAAAAATTATCGTAAAGCCATGAAAATCATGGGAACTGCCAAGGAAAATACTTTTTTTGTGGGTGATCAATTGTTTACGGATGTTTGGGGCGCGAAGCGTTTGGGAATACGTTCCATACTGGTCAAACCCATCGGAGCAAGAGAAGATACGCAAATTGTGCTCAAGAGAAAACTCGAAAATATTGTCATGAAACGGTATACCAAGGCAGAAACTGAAAAAAAGAGTTGAAAAATGCGAATATTTATATTACACTAAGTAGGAATTATTATGTGAATATTTAGGAGGAGAAACCTATGATTTCTGCCGGAGATTTTAGAAACGGTATTACGATTGAGTTAGATAACAATATTTTTCAGATTATTGAATTCCAGCATGTGAAGCCGGGTAAGGGTGCGGCGTTTGTTCGTACCAAACTGAAGAATATTAAGAGTGGTGGTGTGGTTGAGAGAACATTCCGACCGACTGAGAAGTGTCCGCAGGCGCGTATTGACAGAAAAGATACACAATATCTGTATTCAGACGGTGATTTATATTATTTCATGGATGTTGAGAATTATGATCAGTTCACATTGAATCAGGATGAAATCGGCGATTCGCTGAAGTTCATCAAAGAGAACGAAATGGTGAAGATGTGTTCTCATAACGGAAATGTATTTGCGATTGAGCCGCCTCTGTTTGTAGAATTGGAGATTACCGATACCGAGCCCGGATTCAAGGGTGATACGGCAACAGGTGCGAACAAGCCGGCAATCGTGGAGACGGGAGCCAGCGTTAACGTTCCTCTGTTTGTTGAAGTCGGTGACAAGATTAAGATTGACACCAGAACAGGTGAATACTTAAGCCGTGTATAATTTTTCTTCATAATCAGCTTAGAAGACAATGAGATTCGTTTCATTGTCTTTTTTAGTGATATAGATAAAATCACTACATCCCATCAGTTAGCAAGACACATCTTAAATTACATTCAAAGCACATTCGTGCAACATTTAAAGGAGAGGTAGACATATGAATTATCAGAATTTTGTAAATGAAATTACGAACAGAGTATCAGAACACATGGGTGAAGAGTATTTGGTATCGGTAAATGATGTCAGGAAAAACAATGGAATTTGCCTTCAAGGACTCTCCATTCACGGGACGGAACAAAAAATTGTTCCAACCATCTATCTGAACGGTTACTATAGAGAATTTAGGAACGGTAAAGAAATATCAACCATTGTCGAAGACATACTTTTTGTTCATGAACATGCAGGGATTGATGAGGAAGTTGATATGAGTTTCTTCAGAGATTATGAGCAAGTCAAAGGAAGAATTGCATATAAACTTGTAAATTATGAGAAGAATCGCGAACTTTTGCAAGATATACCGCATATTGCGTACCTTGATTTGGCAATTGTTTTTTACTATATTCTGTCTGAAGAAACACTCGTAAGTGCTACGATACTTCTCTACCAAACGCATCTGAATATGTGGAATAAAACAGTACAATCCATCTATCGTGATGCAAAGAAGAACACACCGCAATTGCTAAAGAGTCAGATACGCAGTATGACGGAAGTCATACTTGAGTTGCTTGAAAGACAGATGGAAAACAGTACAGACGAGAAAGATGAAGAGAGGTGCCGGTGATGACCCTGAGGAGGTCGGTGATCAGGAGCTCGGGTCGGGAGCC
>CAYMCV010000077.1:0-11638 GCA_964389005.1 uncultured Lachnospiraceae bacterium
TGTCCTCCGCCATGTCAATCCCGGTCGCAGAACTGCCGATGATTTTTATCCCGGCTGCATCCAATTGCGCAGTCAACTTAATTGCCGTCTGCCCTCCAAATGCAACCACAACCCCCATCGGCTTTTCTTCGTCGATGATATGTCGAACATCTTCCCAATGCAAAGGCTCGAAATACAAGCGATCTGCCGTGTCAAAATCCGTAGAAACTGTTTCCGGATTGTTGTTGATGACAATGACTTCGTATCCAAGATTCTGCAATGATTGAACACAATGAACACATGCATAGTCAAACTCAATTCCCTGACCTATTCGAATCGGCCCTGAGCCAAACACTATAACCCGTTCCTTGTTGCTCTTTTTTACGAATTCCTCCGCTTCGTCCTGTGCACCCATACGCCCGGTATCATAAGTTGCGTAAAAATAAGGCGTTTGTGCGGGAAATTCTCCACCGCAGGTGTCCACCATTTTATAAGATGGACGTGCTTCATATTCCAAAGATTCACCGCTGATTTGCATTAATGCGGCATCGGTATAACCCAATTGTTTACCGCGCTCATATGCTTTGCGCGCTAACTTTTTGCCTCTGATTTCGTGCTCATAAGTAGCAAGATTCATCAATCCGCTTAGAAACCATTCATCAATTCCGGTCAATGTATGAATCTCTGCAATTCCACGACCTCTCAGCATCGCCTCGAATACCATGAACAATCGCTCGTCTGTTGCTTTTTTCATGTGGTATAAAAGTTCCTCATCGGTTAAGTGAGTCATCTTGTCAAAGTGCAACGTATTGAGTCCGATTTCCGCACCACGCACTGCCTTCATCAATGCCATTTCAAAGGTATCCGCTATTGCCATGACCTCTCCGGTTGCCTTCATCTGCGTTCCAAGTTCACGCTTCGCATATACAAATTTGTCAAACGGCCATTTCGGGAATTTGACTACCACATAATCCAGTGTTGGCTCAAATGCCGCATAAGTATCGCCGGTAATCTCATTTTGGATTTCATCCCGATGGCAATTTTTGTTGCCACCTTCGCGATAGGATAACCCGTTGCCTTCGATGCCAGTGCCGAAGAACGCGATACACGCGGATTGACTTCAATGACGGCATATTCAAACGATTCCGGATTAAGTGCAAACTGACAGTTGCAACCACCTTCCACGCCGAGTGCGTCAATAATCCTCAGTGCGGCACTGCGAAGCATCTGATACTCCTTATCAGCCAAGGTTACCGCAGGTGCGATGACAATGCTGTCACCTGTGTGAATTCCAACCGGATCGAAGTTTTCCATTGAGCAAACTGCAATGACGTTTCCGACGCCATCTCGCATGACTTCAAATTCAATCTCTTTCCACCCGGCAATACAGCGTTCCACCAGAATCTGGTTAATCGGCGACATCATAATGCCGTTTTCTGCGATTTCACGTAGCGACTCCTCGTCTTCTGCAATTCCTCCGCCGCTTCCTCCCAAAGTAAATGCAGGGCGTACAATAACGGGATAACCGATTCGTTCCGCAAACGCAACTGCCGCCTCAACCTCTGTAACCACCTCAGACGGCACCACCGGTTGTCCAATGGCTTCCATGGTATTTTTGAAAATTTGTCTGTCTTCCGCCTTGTCAATGGTCTTTGGAGAAGCACCGAGTAACGTTACATGATGCCTCTCAAGGAAGCCGCTTTTGGCAAGTTGCATCGAAAGTGTTAACCCTGTCTGTCCGCCGAGACCCGATAAAATACTATCCGGCTTCTCCCGAATAATAATTCTTTTGAGTGTCTCCAATGTCAACGGTTCCAAGTATATGGCATCCGCCATGGTTTGATCCGTCATGATTGTTGCCGGATTCGAATTCACCAATACCACCTGAATTCCCGCTGCCTTCAGCACTCTGACAGCCTGTGTACCCGCATAATCGAACTCTGCCGCCTGTCCGATTACAATCGGACCTGAGCCGATGAGTAATGTTTTTTTAATCTGTTGATTGAACGGCATCCCTTTTTCCTCCTTCCGCCATCTCTAAAAATTTATCAAATAGAAACAAAGTATCCCGCGGTCCGCAACTTGCTTCCGGATGAAACTGAACCGAGAAAACGGGTTGTTTTTTATAAAAAATGCCTTCACAAGTACCGTCATTGACATTGATAAAAGATTCACTTGCAATCCGCTTGTCAATGTTAGATCGCTTCACCGTATAACCGTGATTTTGGCTGGATATGTAAACTTTCTCATTCCAGATGTCTTTGACCGGCTGGTTGGTACCGCGATGACCATACTTCATCTTTTCCGTGTCGAAACCGCTTGCCAAAGCCAACAACTGATGACCCAAACAGATACCCATCATCGGTGTTTTTTGCTTCAACAATTCACCGATTGTCTGCAACGCTCTCACATTCTCTTTTGGATCGCCCGGACCGTTCGACAACAAAATTCCGTCCGGTTGCTCGGCAAGAATCCGCTCGACGGGTGTATCATGCGGGAATACAATCAAATCGCAACCTCTGTTTAGCAATTCGTTCTTCATCCCGGCTTTGATACCGAAGTCCATGATGGCAATACGATACTTCCCGCTGCTCTTTTCCTCATAAATCTTTGTTGTAGATACATTCTGTACCGGGCAAAAACTGTGATAATTTCGCAACGCTTCATAATCCACATTCTTTGGATCGTCTGTTATGATTCCGTTCACGTTTCCACGCTCGCGGATATGTTTAGTCACCGCTCGTGTATCGATTTCACACAATCCGGTTACTTTCGTCTTCTCAAAAAAAGTGTCAAGTGTACCCTCACTCCTGAAGTTGGAAGGTTCCTGACACCAATGCTTGACAATGTAGGCACTTGCCCCTACATGTTGACTTTCAAAATCTGCCTCAATTACGCCGTAGTTTCCAATTAACGGAAATGTTTGGACGATAATTTGACCGTGATAACTAGGGTCAGTCAACGTCTCCAAATAACCCGTCATTCCGGTCGTGAATACCACTTCTCCGATGACCGGTGCACTGTATCCGAAATATGCTCCCTCATAAACTTCCCCGTCTTCTAAAACAAGGTATGCTTTTCCCATGCCGATTTTCCTTTCGTTTCTAATGTTCAATTTTTGTTTCTTCCAATTGTAACTTTGCAGTGCTACAATCATCCTTGTCACCGCCTGTAAAACAATGCGTGCAAAACGAAAGATTGCAGTCGCAACATGCCTTTATTAATCCCTCAACGCTGATGTACGCCAAACTGTCCGCGCCGATGTTTTGCCCGATTTGCGCAATCGACATCCGATTGGCAACCAAATGTTCTTCACTGTCGATGTCCGTTCCGTAATGACAGGTATGTGTAAATGGCGGAGATGAAATCCGCATATGTACCTCGACCGCTCCGGCATCTTTCAATGCTTTTACAATGTTTTGACATGTGGTTCCGCGTACAATCGAGTCATCGATTAAAACCACCCGTTTTCCCGCAACCGTCGATTTCATCGGATTTAATTTCAAGTGTACGGCATTTGCACGTTGCTCCGGTGTCGGGAAAATGAAACTTCTTCCGATGTAACGGTTTTTCGCGAAACACATCGCATAGGGAATCCCGCTCTCGGCCGCATATCCCATCGCTGCCTCCAAGCCGCTATCCGGTACGCCACACACAACATCCGCGTCAACCGATGCCTCTCTCGCCAACTCCCTACCCATTCGAAATCTCGCCTCATAGACACTCTGTCCGTCCAAAACAGAATCAGGTCTTGCAAAATACACATACTCGAAAACACAAATACTGGTTTCTTCCTTTGTTAAAACTACTTCTGACAACGTGATTTTTCCGTCCTCAATCACTACCAATTCTCCGGGCGCGATATCGCGTACAAATTTGAAACCGCAACTGTCAATTGCGCAACTCTCGGATGCCACAATGAATCCGTTTTCACTTTCACCGATACAGAGTGGGCGAAACCCGTGCGCATCGCGAATGGCAATCAACTTCTTCTCACTGCTCAAAACCACCAATGAAAACGCACCTTTTAATTCTTTTGCCGCCTGTGTCAATCCGGTTACAATGTCATGACTTTGCATGCTGTGATACGCAATTAACAGCGATATCACTTCGCTGTCGCTACTTGCCACAAAATCTAATCCCTGCGCTAAGAGTTTGTCTCGGATTTCCTTGGCGTTTACAATATTTCCGTTGTGTACGGTTGCGATTCTTCCGGTTAAAAATTCTGAGATAAAAGGTTGCACATTCTGCTTCGTGTTGTTTCCGGTCGTGGAATAACGGTTATGCCCGACAGCCTGTGTACCGCTTGGAAGTTTCTTCAACACTTCGTTGTGAAAAACTTCACTGACAAGTCCGACATCCTTATGATACGCAATTGTATGTCCGGACATGACCGCGATTCCGGCTCCTTCCTGCCCTCTGTGTTGTAATGAAAGCAAGCCGTTATAAACGATACCGGCGGCATTATGTGTCTTCACGCTGACACCTACCACCGCACACTCTTCATGTAATTTGTCCATTACATTCGACGTCCTTTCTTGATGTGATTAGTTCGCTACATACATTTTTTTGTACGGATTCTTTGCATTAGGAGTCAGACAATAAAACTTACTGCTCCTAAGTTTTGCCGCATCTGTATCAAAAAGCGCCGCGTAGGTTTCGAGATAAGGCACAATTTCCGAAATATCTTCCGCTACTTCTACGCTCACCTGTTGCGGTAAGTTGTATGGAAATGCATCAGCACACACATATATCTTTCCGCCGTGCATTCCGGTACCCGTAAAATTGCCGACAGGTGTCTCGCCCTCTTTGGGATTTTGGTTCAGAATAACAATGATACCGCCTGCCAGATATTCTCCTGCGAAACTGCCTACGTTTTCTCCAATGACAATAACCGGCTTTTTTTCTTTATATTGCTTCATATGGATGCCGGTCCGATATCCCGCATACCCCTCAATGAAAATCTCTCCACCGCGCATTGCGTAACCGAGCGCATCTCCGGCGTTTCCGTGAACAACGATTCTTCCTTCATTCATGGTATCGCCCACCGCATCCTGAACATTGCCGTGCACAATAATTCTGGCACCGTCAAGATACGCACCGAGAGCATTTCCCGGTGTACCTGTGATTTTTATCTCGTTTGATTGCTTACCCGCACCGATGAAACGCTGCCCCAAACAGTTTACAATCTCAATATCCTCACTACTTTCAACAATCAAACGATTCATTTGGTCATAACTCATTTGGTCTGCATTAATTTTCATAAGTACCTCCTTTCTATCCGAGTTTTTCGCTTCGTGCTTCACGACTGAATGCCATGAGCCCCGGTGTTTCACAAATCAAGTCAAAATCAATGGTATCAAGCGGCGTTTTTTCACGAATCAGTGATGTATAGATTCCGACTTTTTCTATGTTTCCGATAATGATGTATCCGTTCAGCCGATTGTTGTCGTAAAATAATTTTTTGTACGGTGTGTCCGCATCCTGCTTTTTAAAAACGTTGCCTTCATAGATTCCGGCCGTTGCTATATGCAGCCCGAAGAATCCAATGGCATTCATCGGAATTGCGGTTCGATACTCTGCCGGTTCTCCCGCCATATTTTTACCTGCACATTCGCCTTGCATATAAGCATTCGGCAACAGGGCAAGAACGCGATTGGCATTGACGGAACTGTCATAACCCTCTGCACAATCACCCGCCGCATAGATATCTGCAAGTGACGTCTTCATATGGGTATCCACAACAATCCCGCGATTCACTTCTCCGCCTGCATCCTTTATCAGCGCCGTGTTGGCTTTAACACCGACCGCCAGCACACAGATATCAAAGCTGATTCTTTCTCCGTTTTGCAGCAACGCCTCATTTTCCGTGAATTCGCTGACCGAAGTTCCCAAGTGAAAACGAATATTCTCTTTCTCCAAATGCGCCTGTATGATTCTTGACGTATCCTCTTCCAAAATGCTTGATAAAATACGTGGTGCAAGGTCTACGACATCAATTGATTTTACAAGATGAGAAATTCCTTCCGCACATTTGAGTCCTATGAGTCCGGCGCCGATGATAATGACTTTTGTCTCTTTTGTTAAAACCTCCTTCAAAGAAAGTGCATCATCCAAAGTCATAAAAGAAAACTTTTTTGTAACACGTTCGATTCCATGCATCGGTGGAACAAACGGAGCAGAACCGGTCGAAACCAAAAGTTTATCATATGAGAATTCATCTCCCGAATCCGTAAATACCTTTTTTTCTGCGGCATCAATTTTGTCTACATTCGTGGAATATAAAATTTCACAGTTGTTTTTTAGATAAAAATCGTCCGGACGATATTTCATCTTCTCCTCCGTCGTTTTCCCTGCCAATAAATAAGAAATTAGGGGACGACCGTAAACAAAATTTCGTTCGCTCGTGATGATGCGAATTTTACCTTCTCGATCAACTTTACGTATTCCCTCCACAGCACCGATTGCGGCAGCGGAATTACCTATGATGACATATTGCATACTTTTTCACTCCTTCCGAGAATCGTGTTCTTCAAATACAATGGCACCGTTCGGACAACCCTGTACACATTTCGGTTTACCGTCTACCGTCTTGACACACAGTTCGCACTTTTGCACCGGCCCTTCTGTCGATGGAGAAATCGCTCCGTAAGGACAGGATGATATACAGGTATAGCAGCCGACACACTTGTCACGGTTTATTGAGATAACACCGTTTTCTATGGATAGCGCACCACTGATACAGCTCTTGACACAAAGCGGCTCCTCACAATGTCTGCACGAGACAGCAAAACTGATATGATCCTTTTCCTCGATGCGGATACGTGGGTGAATTTTGACTCCCATGAGCGCACGAGCCATATCCGTCTCTCCTGTTGCGGCAAAAGCACAGTAATACTCACATAAGTGGCAACCCAAACACCACTTTTCATTTACATATACTCTTTTCATGAAATCTTACACTCCTTTACATTTATGCGCCGGCATGGCGAATGCCGAGGATTTCCAATTCCTTCTCATTCAAACCGATTCCACGTAACATCAACCGATTGCCACACAAGCTCTCGATGGAGTTGATTCCCATTCCACCCATCATTTCCTTGATTTCATGGTTCCATGCGGTTAATAAGTTGACCAGTCGTTCCACGCCCTGCTCCGGATTTAGGCGTTTCACCAAGTCCGGATTCTGCGTCGCGATTCCCCAGTTGCATTTACCGCTCTGGCAATTTCTGCACAAGTGACACCCCAAAGCCAGCAATGCGGACGTTCCGATGTAAACCGCATCTGCGCCAAGCGCCACTGCTTTTACCACATCTGCACTATTGTGAATACTTCCGCCCACCACAATCGACACGCGGTCGCGGATTCCTTCCTCACGCAATCTGCCATCTACGCTCGCCAGTGCGAGCTCAATCGGAATACCAACGTTATCACGAATCCGTGTCGGCGCGGCTCCCGTTCCGCCACGATAACCGTCAATGGCGATGATATCTGCACCGCTTCGTGCAATTCCGCTTGCAATTGCCGAAACATTGTGAACCGCGGCAATTTTTACGATGACAGGTTTGGTATAATCGGTTGCCTCTTTTAACGAGTAAACCAGCTGTCTTAAATCTTCAATGGAATATATATCATGGTGCGGTGCCGGTGAAATTGCATCGGTTCCCTCGGGAACCATTCTGGTCTTTGATACATCACCGATGATTTTGGCACCCGGCAAATGTCCTCCGATGCCCGGTTTTGCACCCTGACCCATCTTGATTTCGATGGCTGCGCCGCTGTTTAAGTAATCTTTGTGTACGCCGAAGCGTCCGGATGCAACCTGCACGATAGTGTTTTTACCGTATTGATAAAAATCTTCATGCAGACCGCCTTCACCCGTGTTATAGTAAATACCCATTTTTGAAGCAGCCCTTGCGAGGCACTCATGTGCATTATAGCTGATGGAACCGTAACTCATTGCGGAAAACATAATGGGCATGGAAAGCTCAATTTGAGGCGTTGTCTTTGGTATGATTTTGCCTTCCGCATCTCGTAAGACACTCTTTGGTTTGGCGCCCAAAAAGACCTTGGTTTCCATCGGCTCTCGCAAGGGATCAATCGAAGGGTTCGTGACTTGCGAAGCATTGATTAACATTTTATTAAAATAGATTGGATAATCTTCCGGATTACCCATACTCGAAAGCAATACACCACCGCTTTGTGCCTGTTTGTATACTTCATAAATTGCTTTTTGCGGCCAGTTGGTGTTCTCTTTTAACGTATTATGCGCCTTTACAACGGAAAGCGCGCGTGTCGGGCAGATGGATACACAGCGCTGACAATTGACGCAGTTTTGCTCGTTGCTGACCATTTTATCTTTCTCTTTCAAATAGGAATGTACAAGATTGGCACATTGGCGCTCGCAGGCACGACATGCAATACATCTGTCGTAATTTCTTTCAATTTCATATTCGGGATATAAAAAATTAATTGCCATGCGCTCCTCCCTTCTGTTCTCCCTCTTGAGAACTACATCTTACAATTACAGGCTCGCCGCCCTTCGGTGAACGAACACTGTCCGGAAACGGCTCAATTCTTCGAATAGCCGCTTCTTCACTCGCTGCATAGAACATGTCGCCTTTGTCGGCAACCACCATGGAACGAAGTTTCAATCGATCATTCAATGCCATCATGCCGCCCTCGAAACCGACCAGAATGGAAAAAGGTCCGGTAATCAAAAGCGATGAAAACATGTTTCGTAAGTAGGTATACTCCGCACGTTTCTCCTCCGGCATACGCTCAATGGTCTGCCAAAACGGTGCCGCTATGACATGTGCGATTTCTTCATAGGTCAATCCCTGACGTCGGTTTAAGTAGTCGATGATATATGCAATGACTTCTGTATCCGTCTGTAGCGAACAGTGATATCCGTACATCTCGATGGTTCTGCGATTTGCATCATAAGAAGAAATTTCACCGTTATGTACCACTGAATAATCAAGCAGTGCAAACGGATGCGCGCCTCCCCACCAGCCGGGAGTGTTTGTCGGATATCGACCATGTGCAGTAAAACAATATCCCTCATATTCGTCCAGTCGATAGAATCTTCCGACATCCTCCGGAAAGCCGACTGCTTTGAACACGCCCATATTCTTTCCGCTGGAGAAAATGTACGCGCCCTTGATCCCGGTATTGACGCGAAATACACATTTCATGACAAATTCTCGCTCATCCAACTGACTTTCTGCCAGTTTGGTATGAAGCGGTGTTAAAAAGTAACGCCAAATATGCGGCTCATCTGTTATGGATTTCACTTTTCGTGTCGGAATCTTTGAGAGGTTTATGATGTCAAAATGCGCTTCCAGAAATTCCTCACATTCTTTCTTTGATGCCGTCGTATCATAAAAAACATGAAACGCAAAATAGTCTTTATATTCCGGATAGATACCGTATGCAGCAAATCCGCCGCCCAATCCGTTGCTTCTGTCATGCATAACCGCAATGGATTCCACGATTTTTTCACCGGAAAAACGTTGTCCGCTGCGATTCAGCATTCCTGAAATGGCACACCCTGACGGAATTCTTACTTCTCCTTCTCTCAACATGAAAGTTACCTCCTTTTGATTTTGTTACCTGCTCTCCGTGCCTTTGAAACACTATTCTTCATCCTGTAATGCGTCATAACCCTCTTCACCGGTTCTGACCTTAATAACATTCTCAACATCGTAGATAAAAATCTTACCGTCTCCGATATTACCGCTGTAGAGTGCCTTCTTTATTGCACGAACCACCACGTCTACAGGAATTTTACATACAACAATCTCAACCTTGACCTTCGGCAACAACAATGTGTCAACCTCGGTTCCTCTGTAATACTTTGCCTTTCCTCTCTGGATACCGCAGCCCAAGACCTGCGTCACCGTCATACCGGTAATTTCCAGTTTGTCAAGCGCATGCTTCAAATGATCGAAGGATGCCTGTTTTGCAATTACCACAATTTTGGTCATCTTGACAGGTTCTCCGTCCTTGCCGATGACAGGTTCGTAACTCTCCGGAAGTTCCGCAGGTTCCGCAACATATTCCACCGGAATACTTGCCGTTGTCGGCATAAAATCTGCATAGGAAGATGCAAGTCCGTGTTCCGTACTGTCGAGTCCGAGAATTTCCTCTTCTTTGCTGACACGAAGTCCGATCATCTTTTTCAATACAAAGAAGACAATTGTCATAGTTGCAACTACCCATCCGATGACAGAAATAACACCAAGAGCCTGGACTCCGAGTAATGACCAACCGCCTCCATAGAATAAACCTGCTGTCACGGTTCCGGTTCCGTCTGAAAACAAGCCGACAAGTAAGGTACCCATTGCACCGCAAACGCCATGAACCGCAACTGCACCTACCGGATCATCAATTTTGAGTACTTTTTCAATAAACTCAACCGCAAATACCACCGCAAATCCTGCAAGAATACCGATAATTGCCGCACCTGTCGGTGTTACGGTATCACAACCTGCCGTAATCGCAACCAGACCTGCAAGAGAACCGTTTAGTGTCATGGAAACATCCGGCTTTTTATATCGAATCCATGTAATCAACATGACCGTTACCGTTGCAACCGCTGCTGCCAAGTTGGTCGTCATAAAAATTTTACCTGCACTTACAATGGCATCACCTTCCATAGATACGGTGGAAGCACCGTTAAAGCCGAACCAGCAGAACCAAAGAATAAATACACCCAAAGCACCAAGTGTCAAACTATGTCCAAGAATTGCTTTTGGTTTGCGCAAGTCATCAAACTTTCCAATTCTTGGTCCCAAAATCTTAGCGCCGATCAATGCTGAAACGCCACCGACCATATGTACTGCCGTAGACCCCGCAAAATCATGAAAATTCAGAACCGAAAGCCAACCGCCGCCCCAAATCCAGTGTCCGGATATCGGATAGACACAAAGGCTGATGATGAGACTGTAAATACAATATGCGGAGAACTTCGTTCTCTCTGCCATTGCACCGGATACGATAGTCGCGGATGTCGCGCAGAATACCGTCTGGAAAATCAGAAATGCAAAAAACGGTACCCCCGCCGGAAGAACAGATGAATAATCCCCTCTTGTCAGTAAATCAAATTTGCCGATAAAACCATTTCCTGCACCAAACATCAGTCCGAATCCAATAATCCAGAAAATCGGTGCCCCGATGGAGAAGTCCATCAGGTTTTTCATAATAATGTTTCCTGCATTCTTTGCTCGTGTAAAACCGGTCTCTACCATTGCAAAACCTGCCTGCATAAAGAACACCAATGCTGTTCCGAGTAGTACCCAAATTGTGTTAACAGATGAAAATTCCATAATCCTCTCCTCCTTTTATAACTATTTTTATCTATAACTATCTGACGCTGTAAAGAATCTCTCCATAGGTCGGATACGGCCAAAAATCAGCCGGAATCATTGTTTCAAGCGCATCCACAGTAATACGCAATTCATTCATTGCCGCAAATACATGTTCACGATAATACTTTGCGACGGTATAGGAATCCGTAAATTCCTTGGCTGAAAGAACGGTCTGTTCCAAAGTATTCAATCCGTCAAACAGCGAATAGGATAATCCGGAAATCTTCTTGACCAATTCTTCCTCAAGCCTGCACTCCACCGGAATTCCTAAAGATTTCTTGCTTGCA
>CAYMCV010000078.1:0-11540 GCA_964389005.1 uncultured Lachnospiraceae bacterium
GATCACTCGGTTTTTGTTGGGACAAAAGAACAACCGTCTCCACATTCGCTGTCGCGGGAAACATATCTACACAGCAGATTCGTTCTGCCCGATATCCATTTTCCAACAAAACTTCCAAATCACGTGCAAGGCTTGTCGGTTTACAAGAAACATAGACAATCCTTTTTACACCATACGATATGATTTGTTGCAATGCACGGGGATGAACTCCGTCTCGCGGCGGGTCCAAAATAATGTAGTCCGGTTTTTCTGTAATTTCATCCAATACTTTTAGTACATCACCGGCAAAAAAGCAACAATTATCAAGTCCGTTATCCTTCGCATTGGCAATTGCTGCCTCTACTGCCTCCTTCACAATTTCTACACCGATTACCGTTCCCGCAACCGGCGCCATCAACTGTGCTATGGTTCCCGTTCCGCTGTATAAGTCATACACAATCGATTCTCGCCGCTCATCGGACTGCCGAATTTCTCCGAGATATTCTCTGACCTTACCATATAATACTTCTGCGCCGAGGCTGTTGGTTTGAAAGAAGGAAAACGGCGTAATACGAAAGCGAAGCCCCAAAAGCTCTTCATAAAAATAATCCTGCCCGAACAAAATCTCCATGTCATCTTTCTGTACGGTATCGGCTACGGAATCATTCATGGTATGTATAATTCCGACAATACGCCCCTTCGTTTGCAGGGCGGAAAGTCCGGCCGCCCACGCCGCCAAATCCGCCTGCTGTGCGGTGGTTGTTACCAAATTGACAAGGATTTCTCCGGTTTTGGCCGCTTTACGAACACATAGGTGACGCAAATAGCCCGTATGTCTCATCCGATGAAAATAAGGAATCTTTTTCTTGGTAAAATAGCGAAGCGTTTCCTGCAATATCAGTCCAAAATCCGCATCCGCAATTCTACATTGATCCACACAGACAATATCATAAAAACTCCCACGCTTATGCATACCAAGCGACAGCGCTCCGTCTTTTATCTCATCACCGAAGGTGAATTCCATCTTGTTTCTGTATCCGAATTCTCGCGGACTCGGAAGAATACCTTCAAAAATATGGCTATAATCCGCTTGCTGCTCTCCGCGTGCAATTGCATTATGAATGACCGGGTGTAACAATGCTTTTACTTGTGATTCTTTGATTTTGAGCTGTTCTTCATAAGGATACCTCTGATACAGGCATCCGCCGCAATCCGGAAAATGGATACACGGACTCTGTCTGCTTCCTTGGGCTTCTTCCAAAACCTCCGTAATCACACCCTCCGCCTTATTGTTCCGCAACTTACGTATCGCGACGGCAACCTTCTGTCCCGGAAGCGCATTCTTAATTGTGATTTCTGTCTCTTTCGTTCCGTTCTCGGTTTCTTCGCTTACAATCATAATTCCCTTGTTCGGAAATCGTATGTCGGATACACTTCCGATGATAATCTGTCCTTTTTTCATATCAATACAATCTCTCCATTACATCCATAAATTAATGCAAACGCTGTTTATTTCGATTTTTATCGAACAAAAACGGGATGTTTGCACATCCCGTTTGAAAATACTCATAAAAATGTAACACTTATGCTTTCGCATCCGCCGTTACGGCAGCAACCTCTTCGTCATCGAAGAAATCATCATCAAAATCGTCGTCAAAATCGTCATCCAAATCTTCAAGGTAATCAGGAGTCAAATAACGGTAAACCAAATATGCAATTCCTGCAACTGCAGCAACAATACCGATACCTGCGAGAACCCAAATAATAATGTTTCTTCTCTTCTCTTCTTCCTTATCCTTACGATTGATAATATCATTCAACTTTACAGCACTCAATACATCATCAAAACTCTTCATAATAATAGCCTCCCTTACACTGATTGTTTGTTTACTGCTAATAGCATACCACGAAATCCAAATTTTTACTATCCCCTTTTTCCAATTTTTTGTTTTTCTCTGATTGTTTCTCGTCCTGTTACGGAGGGAATGTAAAGCAATATCATTTCATTTTACTGAATGAAACAAAAAACTCTCCAAACTTCCAAAAAGCACGCATTTTCGACGTGTTTTATTCTAAAAAAGTCAAAAAAATGCATATATTGTTCCAAATATTACCAATTCAGTCAAAAAATCGCTTTTTGTTACAAACAAATGGTATTCTGATAATACCTTATGAGGGGGGAGATTTATGAAGGAACGACTTAAGCGCAAGTATAATCTTAGCGATTATCAGATTGCCCAGTTGGTTTTTCTCATTAAATCGATTGCATCGGAAGCAGTAAAACTGCTTCTGATGGGAATTTTCTTTTGGAGAAGCATTCCTGAATATCTATTTGCAGTCGTTGTACTGTTGTGTATGAGAACTTCAACCGGCGGGCTTCACTGTAAGCACTTCATCACATGTTTTTTTACATCTTTTTTGTTTTTGCTTTTGGCAGTGTATCCACTTCCTGCCATTCCGGTTCCGAAAATTATCCAGTTATCGGGACTTTTGATTTGTATCTTATGTAATTACTATATCGGTCCCATCACAGGACCGCTACATAAGAAACTCGATGCACAGAACACAAGTAAATCCAAAGTTAGGTCATTTATTTTCATTTTTCTTTTTTTAGTCACTACATACATTATACCGGAAAACAACTACATTTCCATTGGCTTTTGGGTGATCGTATTACATACCATTCAACTCATCATAGCAAAGGTTGCGAACAATGTACAAGACAAAAGGAGGAAAACGTATGAGAAACTACCTGAGACTTAGTGTTGTTTTAACAGCTCTGATTGCATTGGCCAATTGGTGGGGCGGAGATATTCCGAGTTTTCTGCTCTTTGGAGAGATTCCCTACCCTGAAGAAACTAATTAACTTTTTATGATTGTCCTCATATTTTTGGAGTTCCCATACTTGCGAATGGGGACTTCATTTTTTTGGAATGATTAATCCGAAAGATATCATGTTTCCATATTCACATGACTCATTTTCAACCGATAATTGAATCTGATACTCATCACAACGACATTTCACATGATACAATCCCAAGCCGCGGCCTTCGCCTTTACTGCTGTTTCCTTTCTTGAAAAAAGAATGCAATGTATCAAAATCATACTCCGGTGCGGTATTTTTTACTTGTATTACAATTGACTCATCGTTCTCGATCAAACAAAAATCCAGTCGTTTTTGTTCGGTTTCAAGCAAAGCATCGGCCGCGTTGTTTAATAAGTTTCCCAACAACTCAACCATCACATAAATCGGAACCAAAGATTCTGCTTTCCCGATTGCCACCTTATAGGTTAAATCAATCTGCTTCTCATCCAACTCAAGAAACTTTCCATACAGGAATCCGATGAGTACAGGATTGCCGGATGATAACAATTTATTGTACTTATTGCTGTTCTTCAAATCTTGGCAATACGCTTTTTGTGCGTTCACAAGCGAATCATAGTCTTTGTAAACATACTGCTGGCTATAAACAGCATTGATTTGATTATCAAACTCGTGCTGACGCAAGCGTATATTCGTAATCAAGTTCTGAAAGGATTCCTCGTACATACGAAACATATTTAGCTCTGCCTCGTCCGTCTTGGCTTTGATTCTGATACGACTGAAATTGGCCGCCAAGACAAAAATCATGACAACTAAAATAATCAGAAGGACAAACACCTCCCAAGGAAAATATACGCGTTCTTTGTACATAACAATACATGCACATGTTGCAATTGCAACCACAACCACCGATAAGGTAATCAGAACTTCTTTTTTC
Organism: uncultured Lachnospiraceae bacterium; assembly: GCA_964389005.1. GTDB lineage: Bacteria > Bacillota > Clostridia > Lachnospirales > Lachnospiraceae > CAYMCV01. Next base: position 3,741 of record CAYMCV010000078.1, read on the forward strand.
TGAAGCAGTTCACTCAACTTATTGAGTTTGCACAATTGTAATGGTATTGTAACGATAAAAACACCAAGATTAATCAGTAAGACTTCAACTTCATCGCCAAAGCCGTTTGGAAACAAGAATTGTAAAATCGTAACCAATGCGACTTGAATGACTGTTAACACAACAATACAAAGGATAACATTCACACATATTTTTTTCCAATGAAAACCAAATCTCATGCCGCAATAGACCACCAAAAATGCATACAAGATAAAGGTAAAAAACTGCGGTAATCCAAACTGATATATGATGGACAGACAAATCACATCGACAGCCACAAATATTGCCGTCGATACATGGAACTTCGTTAATTTAATCTTTTCGCCGTATAGGGCATGCATACACAGAACAATGGCGAGAATCTCAAACACGTATGCAATTCTGACAATCATCGTCTTCCTCCGTTTCCGGTGTAACATCTCAAAATTAGTCAGATGACGTTACACGAGTGATTGTTACTTTTTAAATGCTTCAATCACTTTCTTCACATATGTAACACCGATCGCCGGTTTATATGATGTATGACCAAGCGTCAGATATCGATTGGTCATATCAACATCTTCGACATATGCAGTATTAATTATGACATTTCGGCTGCACTGTAAAAATGAAGAGAAATCTGCCTCACGGATAATTTGCTTGGCAGTTTTGTATGGTATTTTTAGTTCTTTTCCGCTTACCATATGGATATGCATCATGTGCTGTATACTCTCAATATACAATACGTCCCTGCACTTCACAGGATACAGAATTCCGTCTCTGCGAAAGTGTAATACACATTCTTCATCATTGCTTGTCTTAAATTGCAGTGCCTGTTGCAGGATGTCTTGAACCTGCTTGGCCTCATACGGTTTCTCGATATAGCCGAAGCAATGCAGCGAACGATAAGCATACAACTCCGGGTCCTCCAACGAGGTCACAAAAATCAGTGGCGTAAAGAGATACTTGGGAATTTCACGGATTTTTTTGGCCAAACGAATGCCGGATGTGTCACCCAATTCCTTCGTATTCAAAACAATATCCACCAGAAAGACATCTATGGTGTTTTCCATGAGAATCCGATAAGCTTCATCCGACTGCTTGGCATGATAAACAATTGCTTCCGGACTCATCTCATGAATGATTCCCAACATCATTTCCGCTTGGTTTGGATTATCTTCGATTACCAAAATCGTTTTTTGCATAAGTTCTCCTTGAAATTATAACACACGCAGACGCGCATAAGCGGCATTTAAGACACGCTGTCCCGACTTATCGAACGCGACCGTTACCTGTGTAACACCGTTTTCGTTTAATACCTCTTCGACGGTACCCTCACCAAATTTCACATGGCGAACACGATTGCCAACCGCATATTGTACATCGGATTGCAAGGTACTTCCTTTGGAAATCTGTGAAAGTTCAACCTTGGCATATGGCTTGTTCGGTGACTCCAACAAGGCCGCCTTCGGCTTCGCAGAACCGGAAAACGGAGTTCTTCTCACTTGCTGCATGGCATATGCATCATCACTATACCCACCGAATTCCACATTACGGCTTTGAGGCAGATGTCCATCCAAAAGTTCCTCAGGAATTTCACGCAAGAATCTGCTGACCGGATTATACTGTGTCTCACCGCGCACCAAACGTTGTTTGGCACAAGTCAGCGACAACTCGTCCTTGGCCCTTGTAATACCGACATAAGCAAGCCTGCGTTCTTCTTCCATCTCTTCAAAATCGCCGCCGGTTATCGTCATATATCCCGGAAATACACCATCTTCCATTCCGGATAAATATACGTGTGAGAATTCCAAACCTTTGGAACTATGTATCGTCATCAAAAGTACACGATCCGTCTCTTGATCCACAGAATCTATATCGGCTACCAAGGATACTTCCGCCAGAAAATCACCAAGTGAGGGACCATATTCTTCCTCCGGATTCTCCTCCATATATTTCTCTTCAAAAGCCACGGCCTTACTGATTAATTCATCAATATTCTCGATTCTCTCCTGTGCCTCTTCTTCATCGGCATCTTTTAATTCTTCAAGGTACCCCGTGGTCTGTAAAACATCATCAATAAAATCGCTTAACGACTCATAATACCGATTGGCCTCTTTGGTGCGAAAAACACGAATCATCTGTGCAAAATCCTTCATTTTCGAACCGGTTTTACCGAGTCCCGGTATTTCATTGGCATCAACCAATGCTTGGAAAAAGTCAATCTCGTGATACTCTGCGTATGTTTGTACTTTCTCGACAGATGTCGCACCGATTCCGCGCTTTGGTACGTTCAATATACGTTTTACCGCCATATCATCATGGCCGTTTTCGATTGTTTTGAGATATGCCAGAACGTCTTTGATTTCCTTTCTTGCATAGAAATTAATTCCGCCGACCACTCGATACGGTACGTTTTCCCGAATGAACATTTCTTCCAAAATACGTGATTGTGCATTGGTTCTGTATAAAACCGCGCAATCACGATAATGTGCATCCCCATTGCGATGTTTTCTGACAATATCGTCTACGATATGCTCTGCTTCTTCCAATGCGTTATCAAACTGCCGAAAATATATCTTTCTTCCGTTTCCGCGCTCCGACCACAGTGTCTTACTCTTCCTGCCGGTGTTACAACGAATCACGCCATTAGCAGCATTCAAGATATTCTGTGTGGAACGATAATTTTGTTCCAACTTCACCACGAACGCATTCGGATAATTTTTCTCGAAATCCAAGATATTACGTATATTGGCACCACGAAACTTATAAATGGACTGATCGTCATCTCCAACCACACACAAATTCTTGTATTTTAGAGACAATAGTCGAACCAATTCGAATTGCGCCGTATTGGTATCTTGGTATTCGTCCACCATAATATAGCGGAACCGCTCCTGATAGTTATCAAGTACATCCGGACAGTGACGAAACAACTCAACTGTCTTTACAATCAAGTCATCGAAATCCAACGCATGGTTATCACGTAATTGCCTCTGATATTCGCGATAGGCTGCCGCAATTTTACATTGATTTTTATCTCCGCCGGCAATCTTTTCAAATTCCTCCACATCAACCAATTCATCCTTCGCAGAAGAAATTGCCGACATAATTGCGCGCTCTTTTAACTGTTTCGTATCAATGTTAAGTTTTTTACAGATGGCTTTCATGATACTTTTTTGATCATCTGCATCATAAATCGTAAATGAGGTGTCGTACCCCAAACGCGTGATGTGTCTCCGCAGAATCCGTACACACATGGAGTGAAATGTGGATACCCAGATGCTTTCTGCGCCAAACCCGACCAAATTGTCGACACGCTCTCGCATCTCTCCGGCCGCTTTGTTGGTAAACGTAATCGCCAAAATGTTCCACGGGCTGATATCCTTTTCTTCCAACATATATGCAATTCGATGCGTAAGTACTCTGGTTTTTCCGGAACCGGCTCCCGCCAGAATCAACACCGGACCTTCTGTTTGTTTGACAGCTTTTAACTGCTCCGGATTTAGTTTGTTTTCAAATTGCATCGTTTGTTCTTTCCTTTCAAAATCAATTTCACAGTGCACGGTATAAATACGGCTGCCCGTAAAGGCAACCGTATCAATCACATACTTTTATATATCACGCGCCAACCTAAATATTCTCAATCCGATATCCGCAGTCAAATGCGGTTTCATTGATTTCGACGGTTTTGGCAGGTACGGTTGATGCAATGACCTGCATCCATGTTTCTTTGGGAAAATCCATATGGCGAGCCGCAACACCGATGATAATTGTATTAAATACCTTGGCATTGCCAAGTTTCTTAGCCTCCGCCATCGCATCGATTGCGATCACGCGATAGGATGCACGCAATTGCTCAATAATATCTTCCGGATATGATGCTGCTCCCGTTAATACGGTAATCGGATCAATCCTCTGGTCATTCACAATCAATACACCGTCTTTTTTGAGAAAATGTGCATAGCGCAATGCTTCCAGACGTTCAAATGCAATCAGAATATCGGCCTGTCCTTCTTCAACAATCGGCTCGAATACTTTCTCTCCGTAACGTACGAACGTAACAACACTTCCGCCACGCTGTGCCATTCCGTGAACCTCTGATAATTTCACATCATAACCTGCTGCAGTGGTAATTCCGCCCAAAATTCGGCTGGTAAGCAAGGTACCTTGTCCTCCGACGCCAACAATCATAATATTCTTTGTAGCCATGCTTATTCACCTACCTTTTCTATTGCTTCAAATTTGCAACGTTGCATACACAATCCGCAACCGTTACACATCGTATCATCAATTTCCACAACGCCGCTATCGCTCTTGCGCATTGCCGGGCATCCCGGTTTCAGACACATTCCGCATTTCTTACACTTCTCCGGAATCACACGACATTTTGCTTTGGAAATATTGGTTTTGAGTAGTGCACAGGGTGCTTTCGTGATGATGACAGAAATTTCATCCCTTGCAACTTCTCTTTTCACTACTTCCTCAAGTTCTGCCGTATCAAACGCACTGACTTCATAAACATGCGTAATTCCGAGTGCCTTACATAACTGATAGATATTGATGGCATAGGTAGTATTGCCCATCAATGTCTTGCCGGTTGCTGCATGATCCTGATGTCCGGTCATTCCGGTGGTGGAATTGTCAAGAATCATTACGGTGCCGGTTCCCTGATTGTAAACCATATTCATCAATGAATTCACACCTGTATGTAAAAATGTGGAATCACCGATAAGTGCCACCCAATTCTTGATATAATCCTTTCCTTTTGCCTTTTCCATACCATGTAATGTGGAGATGCTTGCGCCCATACAAACAGTGGTATCAATGACATTCAAGGGTGCAACCGCACCGAGTGTATAACAGCCGATATCTCCGGCGCCATGAATTCCCAATCGATTCAGAACAGAAAAGACACTTCTGTGAGGACAGCCCGGACATAGAATCGGCGGACGCGCAGGTACCTGTGCAGGCGCATCATATGAGACTTCCTCATGTAAAACAGCCTTGCGTAACAGGTTGGCACTGTACTCGCCCTGAACGGTAAATATTTCTTTTCCTATGGCTTTGATTCCCCATGACTTCACCTGTTCTTCAATAACAGGCTCCAATTCCTCAACAATATAAAGCTTCTCAACTTTGGAAGCAAATTCTTCAATCAGTTTGCGCGGTAACGGATGTACCATGCCTAATTTGAGTACCGAAGCATCGGGGAGTACTTCTTTTACATACTGATAAGGTATTCCGCTTGTAATAACACCAATCTTGGTGCTATTGTATTCTGTTTGATTGATTGACAGCGTATTGGCATCTTCCGCCATATCTTTGAGACGTTTTTCAACGAATACATGTCTTCCCTTAGCATTTCCCGGCATCATGACGAACTTCGCTGCATTTCTGGTATATGGCTTATCCGGTACCTCTGTTCTGTCACAAAGTGTAACCGTTCCCTGTGAGTGTGCCAGTCTTGTTGTGGTACGCAACATGATGGGGGTGTCATATTTTTCACTGAGTTCAAAAGCCAACTTTGTGAAATCCTTGGCTTCCTGGCTGTCGGATGGTTCCAACACCGGTACTTGAGCGGTTCTCGCAACACTTCTGGAGTCCTGTTCATTCTGTGAAGAATATAATCCCGGGTCGTCTGCCGCCACCAAAACCAAACCGCCGTTGACACCGGCATAGGAAATGGTAAAAAGCGGATCGCTTGCCACATTCACACCAACATGTTTCATCGATACCAATGCACGCACACCGCTGATGGATGCTCCGATTGCAACCTCTGTCGCCACCTTCTCATTCGGTGACCATTCTGCATATATCTCCGGATACTTAATGATATTTTCACTGATTTCTGTGCTTGGTGTTCCCGGATATGCCGCCGAAACTTTCACGCCGGCTTCATAAGCTCCACGCGCAATTGCCTCATTTCCAAGCATTATTTTTTTCTCATTCACTGCTGCTTTCCATCCTTTCTCAACTCGTATTTCTATTTCACTTTTTTCACTCGAAATCTATTATAGCCCTTCTAATCGGTTTTTTCAACCGAGCGCAACAAATTCAAGATTGACTCCGTCGTACTACTTACCCATTTTAACTATAATACAATCTTCAAGTTCAACGACAGAGCCTTCTTTCGGAAATACCGGATAGTTTTCTGTCAGTTGTTCTTTCTCTTCACACATTTCCTTTGTCGCACGTTGAAACTTGAATCCCAACATCTCCATATAAAGATACAGTTGTGAACCTTCTCCTTTTTCACACCACTGCATCCATGCCAATGGGTCTTGCGAACCTATTTCGTACAGTGCATACCCATATCGATTATCAACATAGTTATAAAAAGCAAGTTTCTGGAACAAATCGAGTTTATTCCCAAGTTCCTGATACGCCGCAGAATCCAATGGCAGAAATACCCAGTTGCGATAAGCCTCCGGCATTTCATATTCTCCGACAAAAACCACCGGCTTGCTTGTGTCACAATTTTTCGTGATTTCGTATGCCACTTGCGTACATACCCGCTCATCGTTATTGCTTTTAAGTGTATCAAAATAGAAATATTGATTCAGTGAGAAACATTGTCTGAATAATAATACTACAAGTATCGTCGCGCAGCCGATTGCAATACATCGATTCATACGTTCCTTCCCGACAGTCAGGAGCGAATCTATCACCAACAGCCATATGACAGCAACCACGAAAATGAGCGTCTGGCAAGCACGATAAGGTGTGATTGCCAATTCGACAAACACCAACAGCCACGGAACAATGCACAGTCCCACACCATATAAAAGCAGACTCCACTTTTTGTTGACAATAACCTTGATGATTACAAAAGCAATCAATATAACCATGGTAATTGCAAAGACACGAACGCCAAAAATGTATTCACCGGCCAAAACATATCTCAGTATCCACCGATAAATCAAATCTTTCAGTATAACAAGTGCGTCGTTCATAAACCAATATTTCATTGAAGATGCGGAGCGTGCCGTCATCTCAATCCCCAAGAATGATACAATCGCTTTACAGATGATGCTTCTTAAGACAATCGATACAATCAGCGGAACAATAGAAACACCCACACTCAACCAATATCGTTTGGCAGAAACCTTCTCTTTTCGATAGATTTTACCTGTCAAAAAGACAGCAAAAATCATCGCAATGTATACAAGCGCAAAGGCCTCATAGCATCCGATTGCCGGTGCCAAGAATAAGGATGCCCATAAAACATCCAACCATTTTCGTTGTTCCATAAATCGAAAGATACACAAGCCTGAACAGGCAACCAGGAAAAAGCTCAAACCGACGCCATTGTGCAGATAGTATATAAACACTTCACCCATAAACGGTGAACTGATGAAGAATCCGCAGAATGCAACGTAAGCCATCGTATGAATTTTATCTTGGGATACTCTTTTGAGGAGTACGCAAAATGCCAGCGCACCCAAGAGCAAGAAAATAATTCCAACTACATCCATAAAATATGGGGTGAATACCCCGAACTTGAATATCTTATTCAACAGAAAAATGGTCCATCTTCCCACTTGCGGAGCCCATCCGTCCGTAAAATACTTCATTATCGCGGTATCATCCATCCCGATTGTCGGATGCATTACCTGATATCCATAAGAAAGTACAGCAATCAAAGAAGCAAATACGCATATCCATTTTGCATTCTTGATTGATTTAAAGTCACTTAATATCTGCAAATTATCTGACTCCCTTCATCCAAGTAGTTTTTCTGCTTCTTCTCGACTGTATTAGCCATTGCGTGTTTCTTAA
>CAYMCV010000079.1:0-10448 GCA_964389005.1 uncultured Lachnospiraceae bacterium
CAATGAATGTTCCGGATCCATCAGAATATAATGAAAAAACACCATTTGTCTTCGCCGGCGATGATTTCATATGTTGTCGCGCTTCAGATCCATCAAATGCATCAAATCCCAATGTTTCTTCCATTGTATCTCGAATTTCTTGATTAATCCCACCAAAATGGGTAAGCGCCAATGGCTCATATGGATATGCCGCCGGATCACTTCTTGTATCTTTTAAAGCCGCTAAATGTTGCTTTACCTGAGGATCATCTGACATCAACAACGCCGGATCCGATAATGTTGTAAGCAATGCCGTTCGTACCGAATCACACAACTGTGTATCTGAAGCAATATTTGTCTTCTCGATATACTTAATCAACTGCGGTGCCATGACCCCTACCAAAATTGCCATAATTGCAATTACAATAATCAGTTCCACCAACGAAAAGCCTTGATTCCTTTTCATTATTCCTTTTCCTCCTCTTTTTCACCTTTATCCTTGATATATTCATCCCCTAAGCCCTATTACATGATAATTGTATAACATAATCCCCAAAAAGAAAAGATGGAAAATAGTAAAATATGGCATTCTAATTCTGTCTGTTTTCAGAAAATATAAACAAAAAGCCAAACCGGTATCAGTCTGGCTTTGTAATGATGTATTTTTTTAATGTATCGAACAGAACCGTAATATCAAGCGGTTTCGAGATATGATCGTTCATCCCGACCGCAATTGCTTCTGCAACGTTCTCCGCAAATGCATCTGCAGTCATTGCAATAATCGGAATTGTTTTTGCTTCCGAATGCTGTGATGCTCTTATGGCAATTGTCGCATCATGTCCGTTCATCTCCGGCATATGAACATCCATCAATATTGCAACAAAAGTTCCGGGTTCGGAATCAACAAACTTCTCAACTGCTTCCCTGCCATTCCAAACGCTCTCCACAATCAACCCGGAAGACTCCATCACCATCCTTGCAATTTCCATATTCATGGCGTTATCCTCGGCCAGTAACACGCGTGCTCCCGCAAAATCAACGGTATCTTTTCTAGGTATATATCGTGCGGGACTGATTCCGTTTATATCCGCTAGTAAATCAAATAATGAAGACTGAAATAAAGGCTTGGAAATGAATCTTCTCACGCCTACCTCTGCCGCCTTTTCAGCCAATTCCGCAAAATCATATGCCGTTAGGATAATAATTGGCAATTTCTCGCCCAGCATTTCTCTGATTCGCTTGATGGTTTCGATCCCGTCCATATTGGGCATCTTCCAATCCACCAAACAAACTCCGAATTTATCTCCTTCTTCCTGCATAATCGAAATTGCCTTCAAAGCATCTTCACCTGATGTTACCGCAGTACATTGTGCTCCGCACCTGTTAAAAAGCAAGCGAATGTAATCACATGTGCTGATATCATCATCAACCACCAATGCATTAATGGAATCAAAGTTATACATACCAATCTCATTCGGCTGTGTGGTTCTTCCAAACGTTAAATCGACTTTGAATGTTGTCCCAACGCCGACTATACTCTCAACAGTAATGGAACCGCCCATCAAATCAACCAAATTCTTCGTGATTGACAAGCCGAGTCCTGAGCCTCCGAATCGTCTTGATATGGATGAATCTGCCTGTTGAAACGGTGTCCAAATGTGTGTCAGATATTCTTCCGCCATTCCGATTCCGGTATCAGTGATTTCAAAGTGGATGTGCGAAGCATTTACATCAGCTTCAGGCTGCTGGATTTTCATGACAACCTTTCCGCCTTCCGATGTGAACTTTATGGCATTGGATAACAGATTGGCCAGAATCTGATTGGTGCGCATCTGATCTCCTACAAACCATTCCTCTGTCAAATCATCAAATACAACCTCAAATTCAACATCCTTCGCTTTTGCTTGTGAATAGAATATGGTTGTTAGTGAGGTAATCAAACCCTTGAAATCAAAACGATTGTGTTCAACCTGAATCTTACCGCTTTCAATGGCAGACATGTCGAGCACATCATTGATAACAGTCAGCAAATGCTTGGAAGCAATCTCACTCTTTACCAAGCAATCAAGCACTTTCATCTCCGCCTGCTTGTACTCAATTTCTGTCTTGGCATTTTCCATACTGTTCTTTGCAATCGCATTGTAACCGATGACCGCATTCAACGGCGTACGTATTTCATGTGACATTCTTGATAAGAACGAACTCTTGGAATTGCTTGCGACTTGCTCACGCTTCACGCTCAATCGCAGTTCTCGGACAATCAGCAATAATCTCCATGTGTTAAAAGTTAAAAGAACCACAAGCAATGCTATAATGATGAGCGGATAAAGCGTAAATAATTCCTTAGAAACAAATTCCGACTTTGGCACAGAGACAACGACATACCATGCCTGTTCATCTCCACAGGACATATAGGTAAATACACTATCACGGTCTTTTAAATCCTTGTATTGCAAAACACCGGTTCCGGAAAGATTACTTTGTACAGACTCTCTGATTGCGTCTCTTTCATCAAGCGACAAGTCATTATACTTGTATATGTAGTCATATGGATTGTCTGAACGAAACGAACTGTCTCGCACCAAGTATTTTCCGTCCGGATAACAAACCGCAGTTGCCAGATTCGCATACTGTGTACGAATTTTGAGCATCTTTAATATTTTATCTTCTTGTTGCGGTTTCACAATATAGTATTTCACATCTTTTCCGTCTTCCTTGACTGTAATACCGCAAAATACCGCAAAGTAACGCAATGCATCCGTTTTGTTCGTAAACCCCTGTGAATAAATGATTTCTCCGTCATTTTGTGCCGATTGGGAGTATAAGAAGCGGGCAAGATCGCTGTCTAAATACTCAACTTCCTTGATATCTTCATTTTCGCCGCGTGTGGCATAACCGCAAAATACATGATAAGAATCTTTTGACCGACTATCATCGCGTCGTAATAACTGGTATTCATTCTCCTCATCACTGATAAGTTCCAAATACTGAAGAATTTCAGTTACATTTTTATCTTTACAGTATTTGTATGTGTTCTTCAATTCTTGACTGATATTATCAAGTTTGGCAGACATGACTTCGCTTTTGGTCGTGGCTATATTGATCATGCTTTCAATGTTCTGATTATAGGATATCACGCGATTTTTGTTCAGATAAACCATAAGGCAGGCAACCAAAGTCAACACCAACAAGGAATCTATAATCACGGTAATAATTACAGATTTACGCATCTTGCTCTCGGTTGGGACTTCTGTGATAATTCTCAGTTCCTTCATTCTTCGGCCTCCACAGGATAATACACGTTACCTCGTTTCTTTTACCGCCTGAAATTCTTTTTCCAGCCGTGCCATATAATCTTCCAGAGAGTACTTGATTCTATAAGTTCCGTCTCCGTTATCTTCCATATATTTCTCGGCATTCATTTTGGAAATGCCAATCATATCATCATAACCGCCAAGCATTAAAGGTGTAATTGTCTTATAAAAGCCATAACTAAATGTTACCTGCCCGACATCGCATGTATGATCTTCAGCCACATCAAACTGTACCAATGCATCCTTGGTATTCGGAATCTTACCTGATTCCTCCGCAAACGCTTTGTTAACTTCAGGTGTAAAAATGAAGTTCATAAATTCCAGTGACCAATCAAGATGATCCGATTGGTTGTTGATTGCAAGACCATCTGCCGGTGACAGATAAGCATAACCTCCATCAACGCCGACGGGGCTTAAGATGAATTGGTATTCTATCGTACTATGATAGTCCGATTTGGTTTTTTCCAAATTATTGCCAAAAGCCTGTGTGTCAATCATAAACGGTATTTTTCCGATATCATCCTGTTTTTCATAAACGTCTTCAGAGACCTCAATGACATTCAGAAAATCTCTGGCTTTCCCATCACTTCCCTCAAAGAAATAACCCAATTCTTCTTCGGAACGTTTGTAATCAAAATAGCCTTTCTCTACAATTTCGTAAAGAAGCGAATAAGGATCTCTGAAATACTCGCTTACACCGTCATCAATGTTCTCGATTGCCTGATAAGTCTCCTCATAATTACCGCCGTTTACAATACTGTTACATATGTATGGATACAATAACTGTTGCGCAAAAGTCCCGCTTGAACTCTGAAGTGGTATATACCCTTCGTTGTAGAACACCTCACAGCATTCCATCAACTCTGCTCTGTTGGTTGGTATTTTTAGATTGTACATGTCGAGCAATGTGGTATTTACATACATACCTCGCAATTCTCCTCCATATGGTATCGAATACTGTACGTTATCTTCTTCCATATACTTAAAATTCTCTACAAGACCATCATTGGTTCCCGACAAGTCCAAGAACTCTTTGGCATGATCCGAAAGTAAATTATATGCTTTATCCTTGTATTCCGTGGTCTCTTGAATATTGGCGCACTTAAATACATCAATTTTTAACTCTTCTTGTTCCAAACGAATCGGTAAATTGGTCGGATATTCTTCAATACACTCACATACAATTGTACAATTCGGGTAAATTTCTTCGAACTTTGTAATTACATTGTCCATTTCAGGCCATGTGTCTTTGTCGCTGGCAATTCTGAGTACCACTTCCGCAGAAGTATCAAGATTTTGATTCACACTATAACCCTTGATGCCACTTTGATTTCCGCATCCCATGATCAGAGCCATATTGGATGCCAATATCATCATACAAAGAACGATTGCCGTCAAACGTAATTTTTTATGTACCAAACTCCCCTCCTATCCCATACCGCTTTCGCGATATTTGTCCGAACACATGCCGTTCCCGCTTAAAACTCATCATAATATGGCTAAAATATATCACTCACATGTAGTTATTATAACATTTTGTACTGTCGGTCGCAACAGAATTGTCTGACTGGCATTGCCAATTAACTGTGCATAATTTCGCATTTTAATCGTCTTGCTTCCCCAAATTTGGTTGTATTTATGCTTTTTTCGGAAATGATATTAATTTGTATCTTTAACAGCAATGCTTCATTGTTGACTTTCCCTTTCCGCACGTTGCATAAAAATCGAAAATCTTCCAATCAGACTCTGTGCAAATTTCAGATTAACACCAACAATCAGAATCCCGATGATTCTCTGTCGAAATGCTTCTGTTGATTGAATCCCGATTACCTGATTGCTTTAAATATAGGTGCCATCTATAATGGCATTGCCAAATGAGTCGAATGCGGCATGCACGCGTTAATGTTGGCATTAATCACTCACTTGACGTATCCGCCGGCTCAAATCGCAAAAGTGTCTCTTTCACAAATCGTTCTTTCTCATTTATCCATGGATTATGTCCCGAATGCTCAAACCAGACAATTTCCTTCTTTGGACAGTCTAATATTTCGTAATACTCTTCTGCCAAGGTCGTTGGTGCATTGATGTCATGCCTTCCCAAAAAGAAATATACCGGAACGTCTAAACTATTGTAATCCCTGCGAAGGTCTGTCTCATATAGCTGCGGATATACCACATTAAAGGTATTCATCACACCAAGTAAAAAATGAACAGTATCTACAATATCATATTCTGCTGCAAACATATCGCGTAAGGTCTGATATCCACCATTTGTTATATTGGGATCTGAAGCCATTTCGTTAGACAGGTAATTTAAGTAATTAGCCGATGTCAGAGCTATGTTACCGTCATAATAAGGTGGTTCTCCCTGTTTTTGAAGCTTCAAAACAGTATCTTCATCCCCTTTTTCTTGGGCCATCATTATTGCCATCTGGTAATCTATTTTTTCTGTTTCTTTAAAATCAACCATCTGGCCGGTTCCGATAATCCCCGCGTAATACTGCGGTGCACGGTCAGCCATAAATATTCCCAATGCACTTCCCCATGATTCTCCTATCAAATAGATCTGTTCTTTCTTAAATCTTTCCCTCAGATACTCCGTTACTGCGATTCCATCCTCCACGTAGGTCTCTACTGTAATATCACTTCGCTTCATACAATTATAGGACTTGCCACTCCCCGGCTGATCCCAGTTTACCACAACATAATTTTTTTCCAATTCACCAAGTTCATAACGTGTAGCCGCCATCTGTGTTCCTCCAGGACCGCCTGCAAGAAACAGAATAACTGGTGCCTCACTGTTATTCCCCCTAATACTGATCCATTCTTTATGCCCATTGATTTCCAATGAGATCAGTTCGGCAACACTTTCTTCTATTACATTCCCATTATCATCCCTGATCTTTGGCGTATGTGCCATCACCCTGGACAGCAGTATCAGTAATATGCTGATTCCCAATACCCCAATAAATACAATCATGTTTTTCTTCAGTACACTGGCAACAGAAAGCATTTCCTTTCCTCTAATCAAAGCTATGAGATATTGGATAAGCCGAAAAATTAAACCTAACAATACCCCTAAGTCCGCAAGTAGTATAAATAAAAACAAACCTATTTTCATAACATAGCCCTCCTTTTTTTGAACGCTGGTCAACTTTTTAAAAAACTATATCACAGTTTTGAACTCTGGTCAACTTGTTTATTATATGCTATACTTGGTGTCATCAGGAAATGATGGATCAGAAATCTCTGACTTGATAAATCCCTTAGGAGAAATAAGATTATTATGGAAAATAAACGAGAACTGATATTAAATACAATGCAGGATCTATTTAATGAAGGTATCGCCGGAACTGCCTCCGTAAGTGACATTGCCAAACGAGCCGGTATTGCAAAGGGTGGACTCTACTACTATTTTGACTCAAAGGAAGCCGTTATGGATGCATTGATTCACCGCCAATATAGCAACATTATCGACCATTGCCGTGAAGTTCTGAAAGTTTCCTCCGGCAATGCTCTGGAGCAGCTCGCCCTCCTTCTCTATACTTATAAACATTCTTATGTCGATCCCTCCCTGGATGAGTATCTGCATAAACCTCAAAATGCAGCCCTGCATCAAAAATCATTGGCAGTAATTTTAGTCTCTCTATCTGATTTAGTTACATCTATTTTTGAAAAGGGTATCCAGGAAGATCTCTTTGAAACCGCATATCCAAGACAGTATGCAGAAATTCTTCTTTCTTCCTTTACCTTTCTCTATGACTCGGGTATTTTCTCATGGTCCAACGAAGAGATGTACCACAAACTTCAAGCGTTGGCTGATATGCTTGAAAATGGTCTTCATACATCAAAAGGATGTTTCAGTTTTTTATATGACGTACTGCAATAGTTGTAATGTCAGCAAACAACAACGCTCCAGCAAGCAAATATGGCTTGTTAACGTGCAATCACGAACCTGCCTGCTTGGCGAGCCTATAGTATATAGGGTTGTTTTCTACAAAAAAGCCCTGTGTTTCTGCCTGTTTGAGCGATTGGAAATTTACAGTTTACCAACATTCGGATTAGTAAACGTTTTTTCGCCTGCATTCCCTGGCATCTCCCAAGTAAATCATAAGTTGATAAAGTCTTATCATAAGTTGGTAAAATGAAATTTCAGAAGGAGGAAGCGAAGTTTGCTTTTGCTGACTTATGCGACTTCTTGTACTCTCATACATCCCTGAACTTACATCTTTGATTTCATTTATCATCTATATTCATTAATAACTACATTTCCATAATGCCATCGGATGCTCTTTCACATTCGTAAGAATATCCAAATCTTGAAACAACAATTCCGGTTTGTACTCCTTACTTTCAAAAGCCTCCATATACTCCATTTCCTCCTTGGTTACCTGCATCAATCCAGAAAGATATTTTCTGGCACTTGACTTTCTCTCTTCTAATTCAAAATTATCCTTCTTCCGGAGGACAGGGAATAAATCACGCCTTATTTTCTGAAACGATAGTCTTTCGATTGCAGAAGTATCAAATTGCTTATTTACAGTCTCTTGAGAAATCGTATTGTAAAAGATAATGCATTTTCGAAACAAATCTTCTTCGGTCGCGTCAAAAAGACCATAATAGACCATATTACTAAAATCATATAGATCTCTGGCTGCTGCTCTGCTCATCAATGCGTTGGTTTTCGCTGCAAATATCTCCATTGGTGCAAGTGTATGTATCTCAAACTGGTCCTCAAAGATATCTGTCAAAATTTTTGATTTGATCGGCTTCAAAATATGTGCTCTTAAGGAATAGTTTATTTCTATCTTGATATTATCCATATTTCCTGCCGAATTTCGATACTGAAAATAAAACGCATCAAGACTAAAACTAAATCTGGAAGCTAATGAAAGTTGATAACCTTCCATCTCCATATAATCTTTGATAATAGCAGTAATCTGCTCTCTTGCCACAGTCATTTCATCTTTTGTTCCGTTCGGAATGTAATCCATATCAATGTCAATTGACAACCTTGGCAGATTAAATATCAGCATATTAATGGCAGTACCACCCTTCAATACCAGATGTTCCTGTAGATATGGTTCACAGTTAAAATACTTTAATATTTCTTTCAATCGCAGAACTTTCTCAAAAGTATCTCTGACAAAACCATACTCCTGAGCCTTTCTACCGAGTTGAACTTTATTGTATTCTAGCATCTTCTCCATTTTCTCCGTTCTTTTGGCATATTCTTGTATCTGCTACAACCAGCTTCCATTTGGCATTATAACAGCCATGATAAATATCGCTAGATAAATATCGTTTGCTTTTACCGATATGTTCCAGACATAGATGATAGAATTCCTCTGTAACACCCGTGGCCAAGCAGTATGTTTCTAATAAATATCCCATTTTCTGATATAAAAACTGATTCTGATATTCAGTTAAATATTGACCTAATTTTTTTTCATTTAGCTTTCGTATTGATTGTATAAAAATGATTACCTCTTCCATCCCTGCAATTCTGTCCATATCTTTTACACTATCAATTAGTGTCTTTTCAATATCTGTTACACGAACGCCATCGCTGTACTTGACGCTCTCTACACCCATCTGCGTTTTTGTAGAAACATATTTGTAGGTATATCCATCAAATTCAAAATCCCGGAACCTGGTTTCAGATGATACATAGACATCATAAAATACCTGATCGGACATTCCATGATATTCAATTGCAGTATGATGAGAAATGTATGCACTTTTCGTGATTGAACATGCTATTTGAAATCGGTTTGCCACAGGTGCACCGGTTTCTCCACTGATGCATGTATATAAATTTTTTCTGATTTTTATTATCAGCTTGTTTTTCATAAGTCGTTTGAGTGCAGATCTTGTGCTCTCTATATTGTTGTAATACTGGTTCACATATTCTGCTGTAAACACTGACTTTTGTAATAATTCATAGTATAAATTCATTGAATCTCCTTATAATTTGTATAATACAGGTCAATAATAGACTGTTCTGCTCTCGTCTTAAACTATTATATCTTATCTATGCTCTGAATGCAAGTTTATATTTTGTTATTTTCGGTTTTGATTCAACCCTTTTCTTGCAAATATTAAACTTTTTCTGATAATGTTACAGAGTATTAATGTGAATAATCTGTAGTGTTTTGAGTTATGTGGCTCCGCCGCAACGTAATACTCGATTAAGTCTGTAAAAAAAATGCCGGAAACATCAAGGTTCCCAGCATTTAATCAATATTCTCAAAAACTAAATTAGTAATGGCTCGCTCGCGAGACTATGCCATCTGTTTTGCTACTTCCTCAGCAAAGTTCTCGCTCTTTTTCTCCAAACCTTCACCGGTTTCAAAGCGGACAAAGGATTTCAGTGACAATTCTGCACCGTTTGCTTTGGCAACTTCATCGATATAAGCTCCTACAGTCTGCTTTCCGTCAACTGCTTTTACATATACCTGATCTACAAGACAGATTTCTTTCAATTCTTTCTTGATACGTCCCTGAATCATACCGTCAATAACTTTCTCCGGTTTGGAAGATTCCTTCGGGTCATTCATAATCTGAGCTTTCAAAATTTCTCTTTCATGCTCGATATATTCAGCACTGATTTCAGAGTCGTTCACATATTTCGGATTCAATGCCGCAACCTGCATCGCAACATTGTTCAGAGCTTCCTTGATATCATCATTTACAACTGTTGTCTTGGCTTCAACAATAACACCGATTCTGCCACCGCCATGTACATAAGACACAAGACATCCATCGGTTGCAACAACCTTCTGAAATCTACGGATGTTCAGATTCTCACCGATAACGGCAATCTTCTCAACAAGTGCTTCCTTTACAGTCTTGGATGCGTCTTCAATCCAAGGCTCTGCAAGAAATGCATCAACATCGACAGCATCCGATGCAGCCACCTGCTCTGCAACCTGTGTCACATAGTTCTGGAAAATTTCGTTCTTTGCCACAAAATCTGTTTCGGAATTAACTTCAACAACTGCCGCAAGCTTATTGTCATTTTTAACAACGACTTTGCAAAGACCTTCTGCTGCAATTCTGCTGGCTTTCTTTTCTGCCTTCATTGCGCCGCTTTTTCTCAAAAATTCAACAGCTGCATCCATATCTCCGTCAGTCTCGGTCAGCGCCTTCTTG
>CAYMCV010000079.1:10458-11300 GCA_964389005.1 uncultured Lachnospiraceae bacterium
TGCGTGTTTACAATCCATCATGCCGGCACCGGTTATTTCTCTTAATTCTTTTACCATTCCTGCTGTAATAGCCATATATCATATCCTCCATTTCCGGTTCGTTTCTTATGCTTCTGTTGCGATCTCTTCGATATCGGTTGCTTCGCCTGCTTCTGCCGCAACTTCTTCAACCAATACTTCACCTTGATTTGCTTCAATGACTGCGTCTGCCATCTTTGCAACGATTAATTTCACAGCTCTGATCGCGTCATCGTTTCCGGGAATAACATAATCCAATTCCTCCGGATCACAGTTGGTATCGGCAATACCGATCAATGTGATTCCGAGTGTATGTGCTTCCTGCACGCAGATTCTTTCTTTCTTCGGGTCAACAACGAAGATTGCATCCGGAATTCTGGTCATATTCTTAATTCCGCCAAGATTCTTCTCTAATTTCTCCCATTCTTTCTTCAGATTGGTTACTTCTTTCTTGGGAAGTACTTCAAAAGTTCCGTCTTCCGACATTCTCTCGATTGCTTTCAATCTGTCAACTCTGCTACGAATGGTCTTAAAGTTGGTAAGCATACCGCCCAACCATCTCTCATTAACATAGTACATACCGCAACGCTCAGCTTCGCTCTTAACGGCATCCTGTGCCTGCTTCTTGGTACCTACAAATAAAATTGTACCGCCTGCACTTGCGATCTCTGAAATTGCATTGTAAGCTTCATCTACCTTACCAACTGACTTCTGCAAGTCAATAATGTAGATTCCGTTACGCTCTGTGAAGATATAAGGAGCCATTTTGGGGTTCCATCTTCTGGTTTGATGTCCGAAATGAACACCGGCTTCAAGTAACTGTT
>CAYMCV010000080.1:0-2270 GCA_964389005.1 uncultured Lachnospiraceae bacterium
TCCGGCTCCTATGCTTACGAAGGTGCAGGCGATATTTATTTCTGTTTCGCCGTCAATTCCGACCGTGTGAGCAATTCGCTTTTGTTCCTCCAATGGCTTCTTGGGATGGAACAGCCTATTTCTTCACCGACAGAAGACTAAATTCCGCATAGCCCTTGCTCTCGTTTCCGTTACCGGATGCATATACACCTACGGTGCAACCGACAAAACCGCCCGCAACCTCAGTGCTTAAGAAGGTTGCATCGATGTTCTCGGCAATAATTTGCTCCTTACCCAAAGCGCCGACTCCGACTGTAAACTTCTGCTTTTCGCAACGAATCCAAACGGATTTGGTTGCAAAATCAATGGTCTCATCTGCAAGAATCTCATCCTTCTCGGCATAACACTTCACAACTCGCAGCTTTGCTGTTTTTAGATTGTCCGTATGATACCGCTCGATACGCAAGTTGAACTCGTTGCTCTGCATCACGGCGATTCCGGCGCAATCTGTTTCTGCTTCCGGATAAAAATCAAACACCGCTTCCGCCGTAAAATCATGCGCGGGCTGACGAACCGTTACAAACGCAGGCGTTACAAGGTCTTTGAGCGTCACAGCCTTCATTGCCAAGCGCAGAACTTTTTTATCTGTATCGACAACTGCCTCTGTTCCGTCGGGATTACGAAGCATCATCATCTCAAACGGCAACTTCTCATTTTCAAAAGTAAAGTCCTCTCTTGGTGTAACTTTCTTTTTCTCTACAAGTTTCGTATCAACTGTCGGCGTCAAACGTCCAATGCCGGGATTTACAATCGGCCAATCATTTTCCCAAATAACTTCGGCTAAAAATGTCTCGCGTCCCAATACCGTGTAACCATTCTCCGGACGAATCGCAAGCATTACCATAAACCATGTGTCGTCTTTGGTTTTCACCAAATCGCCGTGTCCGACGTACTGAACATCCACTTTGCTGCCCAAATGTCTGTGCGTCAAAATGGGGTTCTTCGGATAATTCCAATATCTTCCGAAAATCTCTTTGCTGCGGGCAATCGTAACACAGTGGTCATCTGCAGTACCGCCTTCTGCGATCATCACATAATACCACCCGTTTCTCTTGTAAAGATGCGGACCTTCCGGCCAGATTGCTTCGCGTAATGCGCCTTTCCAAACGGCATGCGGTTCTCCGACAAATTTAAAAGTATCCAGATTGATTTCCTGAATCCAAATCTCGTAATCCCCGTTGTATCTGACACCTTCGGGATGCGGTCTGGTACCGATATAATAACTCTTTCCGTCCTCATCAAAGAAAAGGCTCGGGTCAAATCCTGCCGCGTCTTCTCCCAAGAAGTGCGGTTCCGACCAAGGACCTGCCGGATCGGTCGCCGTAACGATGAAATTCTCCCCATTTTCTACATTTGTCGTAACTAAATACCAAGTACCCTTGTTGTAACGAATACTCGGTGCATAAATTCCGCGGGAATGACCAACCGTTCCCAAAGGAATCTGTGAATTTCTGTCCAAAATGTTGCCGATTTGTTCCCAGTTTGCCAAATCGCTGCTCTTAAAAATGGGCACGCCCGGGAAATACGTAAATGTTGAATTTACAAGATAAAAATCATCTTCCGCCGCACAAACGGAAGGGTCCGGATAAAATCCGTTTAAAATAGGGTTTTTTGCAATTGCCATACTGATTCCTCTCTCTGTTATGTATTTTTGTAACCTCTTCTATCATAATGCATTCGCGCATAATAATCATCAATTTTTTGTAAACTTTTTATGATACATATCCACCGGTTCCGAGTTGATGTAACGATGGCAAAGTAACCTATTATCATTTCAACCAACCGATGTTTTCCCTAACATACAAAGACGTCTTCTGAACAGTCAGAAAACGTCTTGTATAAGATTGTCTGTTTACTTTTATTTTGTCAATACCCAAGGATGCTATGTGCCGTAATCGAGGGGGCAATCACGGCAACTTTTCGTAATCGTTCGACATGGCTAACTACATAGGGGGATGTAACCGGTGTCGAGGTTGACAATCTTGCTCGGACGAGCTTCATCATACGGAAAACGAAGATATTCGCAAACCTTTGATACAACTCTTCCATCTGTTTTGACTTTATCACATTCTGCTAAAAATAACTTCAAAATAGTTGCTTGATAACTCCTAATTCTTGCTATTATTTTTACCCATCCTGTGGATTTCACATACCTTTTATGTTAAGATGCTTTCAACGAATGTTTTGAATCGTTTTGTAATTACAGGAGCCAGCCGTGATTGAGAATCTAA
>CAYMCV010000080.1:2280-11284 GCA_964389005.1 uncultured Lachnospiraceae bacterium
TGCATGAGACCGTTCATCTAAAAGAGAATACCGCATTACGCCTCTACACGAATGAAGTATGCGAGAAATATCCGCCGCATTGGCATATGCCGATGGAAATCGTTATGCCAACAGAGGGGGCCTATGATGTGACCTGTTCGGGACACGAATTTCACCTGCGTGATTGTGATATTCTTTTTATCTGCCCCGGTACCATCCACTCCATTGCTGCTCCCGCTTACGGTCGTAGAATCATCATTCAGGCGGAACTTTCGGCATTGTTTCAAATCAAAGAAATCGAATCGCTATTAACATTGATGGCACCTGCCGTGATGATTACACCCGAGGAATATCCGCAGATTCACGCGCGTATCCGCGAGCTTTTATTTACCATGCGCCAAGAGTATCTGGATGATACGCTGATGCTGGATGCCATTCTGCATGCACATTTATTGGAGATTCTGGTTTTGATTGGTCGAAACCACAGCGGTAGGAAATATTGTCCTGAAAGCGGATATTTGAAACAAAAAGAGTTTACGGAGAAGTTCTTATATATTTGTAATTATATCAACGATCATTGTACGGAAGATTTGTCTCTGGACCAAGTGGCCGAACTGGCCGGCTTCAGCAAATATCATTTTTCCAGACTTTTTAAGAAGTTTGCCAACGTTTCCTTCTATAAATACTTGAATCAGAAACGTATTGCAACTGCTGAGCGACTGCTGATTGATCCGCAATTGTCGGTCTCTGAGGTTGCTTTGCTTTCCGGATTCTCCGGCATGTCAACTTTTATACGAATGTTTCGTATCGTCAAAAATTGCACGCCGAAAGAATTCCGAACGATGTATATCAAGTAGCAATCCTGCTATTTGATTAATCGTGCCACCGAGGATAAATCCACGATATCAATTTTGTCGTCACTATTCATATCTGCCTTGATGACTGCATTCCAATTATCACTTACACTTGTCATATCGATGTTCCTTGCGGTATAGGCAAGGTCTACGATATCGACAACACCATCATTGTTCATATCTCCGTAGAAATAAATTACAATTGCACTTTCCGGTTCATATTTGTAAAGAAGTGGGTCTGAAATACCAAGGTTTTGGTTAGAAACTTCGGCTTTTCCCCGCATGTCATTCCACGCTTCTGCCGTTTGATAGGTTTGCCCGCCTCTTTTTATCTGAATCCCACGATTCTCCTCATAGAATGTATTTCCGCTCAAAACTGCCGCATCCGCCTGCGTTCCCGAACTGATATTTAGATGACTGCCGCCTTCTCTTACGCCGGTAACAATATTATCTTCCAAAAATAATTTTCCGCCGGCATTGTTGACGCGCCAATCGACTCCGTTATCCACATCAAAAAACAAGTTTCCCTGAAGATATACCTGTCTGCAATTCCATGTGGTGAATGCATAACCATTTCCGGGATCGCTCAACTGATGAATATCGTGCACAATGTTTCCGATGATATGCACCGGATACTCCTGTGAACCTCCGACTTGGATTCCCAAATCACAGTCAAATATTTCGTTATTCATAAACCATACATTCCTTGGTGAATACTTGGGGCCGTAATGAAATACAACCGCACCGCCTATGCCTTCTTTCCATCCGCGAAAATCATACATTACATTTTCTGTGGCAATGAAAGTATCGACTTCTTTGACATCAATCGCATTTTCACCGCAAGTATGCATGACGTTTCGTCCCGCATAGACATTTCTGCATGTATATTTGTCATCATGTCCACCACCGATTGCATCTGCCCTTGCGTTCTGAATCAAATTATCAATACACCAGATATTGGATGAGTTTTCCTGTAATGAAATGGCACATGTATCTGTCGAACTGATTTGTCCACCCGGAACAAAGTGTGCCATATTGAGATGATTACTGTAAAATACAATATTATCTGCCGGCAAAATGGTTTGGACTGAGGTAAAATTACCTGCATACGCAACAGCCATCATTGCACCGGTTTGCATTGTCTCACAATATCTGATTGCCACATGATGTGCTTGTGCTCCGTTGAAAGAACGTACATTCAACGACCCGCCTTCTCTGCCATTTGGTATTTCTTCTGCATTTCCGGTTTTCTTGATATTTTCGCATATCAAATATTGTGCATTCAATATCAGCTCACCGCGCGCAATTTCAACCCTCTGATCGGCCGAATAGCCACGGAAGAATATTGGTTGAGCAGCGGTTCCGCAATAGTGCAAAATTTTCTGATTAATAGTATATATTTGGCCGTGTAACTCAATCACGGAACCGGGAAGTACATCACTGTCTTTTGGAAATGTCATTCTCGGTTTGTCTGCTGTTCCGTACGGATTGTTCGAGTCAGTTGCACTTGGATGGGAGTTATCAACATAATGCGTATAAAATCCGCCTTCTTCATTTTGATGATAGGTTAGCGACAGATTTCGTTTGGATTCGTTGTCATACATCCGGTAGGTTTCTCTGATTCCGAAAGATGGTTCCGGAATTCCTAACGGAGTCTCCCATGACTTATAATTTGCGATAATCGTTTTGTCACCATCCATGGTTACGTCTGCAATCAGACGTGTTCCGGATGCATCTCCGCCCCAAGAATCAAACATATAACCCGGTGCCGGACGACTGATTAATCGCACGGTCTCTCCCTGTTCGTAAGATGCCTTGTCCGGATCTTTTACGACTGTGCCGTTTGTTGCCTGAATGTTCAGCGTAAATGTTGGGTTGGGAGTTTCAGGAATGCTCTCACCGCCCGGCGGAAGTTCAAAGGCACCGATATCCCATGCCGTACCCTGCGGTCTTTTGCTACTGTCAAAATCCTTGCATATATCTAGAGCATATGTCTCATAAAAAACTTGATATACATTTGTCGCGGATCCACTATCCCGCGCAGGTGAAGTTGATGAAATACGAAAATTACCACTTCCCGTATCAATAAACCCGGGATTGTCAAAAATAAAGTTCTCCATTATACCTGTTGGATAGCTCTCTTTTATCTGATTGAAACTTAACACTTGATTACTGATATTAAAGGTAACTTCTTTTCCTTCTGACTGATACACAATGTTATCAACAAATTCTACTGATCCTTCCTCCCCCAATGAACAATTTTCCGCAAAAAAGTGTCCATCTCTGACATCAGAAAAAATATTACCTTTTACGAGGCGTATTGTGTTATTGAGTTTTCCGTCTGCACCTCTTTGAGCCGGACTGTAAATCCCTGCATTTACGTTAAATACTGTATTATCAACAATATAAACATTGTCACCGCCCCATATCATAAATGCAGCCGGTGCGTATTTCCAATTCCAGTTATCAACCGGTGTCTTTTCATAAATATCGTGAATTACATTACCTATGTAATACTGCGTATAATCAATACTCATATCCTTGCTTGATGGTACTTTAATTCCCACCTCGCTATTATAGATTTCATTATAAATAACCCATGCATTTTGTGTTCCATATTGTAATGCAACACCTGCTCCGTAATTACTGCTCTGAATCAAACTGGTTTTGTGGTCGTGAATCGTGTTTTGAGAGATTATCACATCAGAACATACCTTAATACCTATAGAAGACTGTCTGTTTTCATATAAGTGATTCCGTCCGATAAATATATGATGTATTTCATCATCGATATTTCCGGATTGTCCTCCGTTAATACCACCGCCTTTGCAATGAAAGATCTCATTATCAAGCACCCAAATGTGATGCGCCTCCGACCCCTGATTTCCATAATTACAATTCACAATAAAACCGGACCAGTCGGTATCCTCCCCTGTCGACTCATCCCATGTATCGTCGGCATTATGAATTCGATTATTATAGATTATAATGTGATGTACCTTTTCACCTTCGATGTAGTTACCAACAGAAATACCGCCTTCCTCAAATGGCAGTTCGCAGTTTCTGATAACTATATGATGACTAGGTGCATTAATGGTTATTTTTCCAACCGTCAGATTCTCCGCTACCATATAAGATTGCTGATTAGCTTGTGAAAATTGAAGTGCTCTCATCTGTGGATTATTAACTCCGCGAATAAAAATCGGGGCTTCCTGTGTTCCGTTCCCTTTGACTGTATAATCCCGATTGTACTCCAAGGAATGAATCTCAACTACGCTACCCGGCAAAAGTTCTTCATTAGGTATAGTTTTTCTGGGCTTTTCGACAGTACCAAACGGATTATTCAAATCAGTTGCGTTCGTATTGTTATAATCCACATAATGTGTATACGGCCCGTTTCCGGTATCCTTGTATGCTTCCGGACCGTTACCAAAATCATACATTTTATCTTGATACATCATATATGAACCTTGTATTGGGTCAAATCCGCCAAAAAATTCGACATTTTTGGGATTCGGAATTCCAATCGGCGATGTCCAATCAACATTTTGCTCATGCGCCGGTTCCTCTGCCGAAACAATACAAAAATTTGTAACAGTAATCAATAAAATGACCACCAATCCAATACGCTTAAATAGAACAAAATGCTTTTTTACATGTCCGTTAACTTTCATCGTTAAGACCTCCATTACCATTTTCCGCATTTTACCGTTATTTCTTTTTCCATTGCTAATACAAAAGACTCTACATCTTTCACACTTAACTATACCTGAATATCTATTCTAAATTCTACAAAAAAAGTAAAGTAGTGACTTTTGGCTATCAAAGTAGTGACTTTTGGACAAATTTTCAAGGAAAAAAAGTGACTTTTGGACAAAAAGAAGTGACTTTTGGACAAACTTTTAGAAAAAAAGTGACTTTTGGACAAAGATAAAGTGACTTTTGGACAAACAAATACCGAAACTACTTCCTGCTTCACCGCAGAAAAGCTTCTATCAGACCGTCAACAAATCGTGTATTCAAGGGATGCGTGGATGTTTCGTATGTCAAAATAAGATTACTCCCCTGATAAATTCCGTTTTGTTGCATTCTTTCTATCTTCTTTATAGACGAATCGCAATATTCTTCTTTGTCCATTAATCCTAAATGTTCCCAATAAAAAGTCTTTCGTTCACAGACATTGAGCAAAGTAAAATCAGGATGAATGATTCCGTAACCATCCAAATATAGTGGCTTTTCGTAATAATACGGTATTCCCAAACGATAAAACTTATCCGCAAGTATTTTTTCAGACTTTGAGCGCACTTGTTCGCCACGTTCCGTAAAAATGCCGTCCTCATCTTCAACGGATATTGTTTTATGTACGTACTCCTCTTGCTCCCATGTTTGAGCAAACTCTTCATCAGAAATTTCATGAGGAGCAATCAACTCTTTCCTATATCTTGATTGGTTTGCCCATATCCTTTGTATCTTCTTTTCTGAATATGCCTTGTTAAACTCTTTGAGTTTCTGTAATTCATGGTGCGCCGTTTGTAGTACTTTCTTTTCATATTCCTTTTGCGCCAGAGCGGAAACTAACTTCATATCCTTTTTACTGATATAAGTACCATGGGTGTCTTGTTTGCATTTTCGAACGTAGTACTGGGGCGCGTTGTTGTTACAATCCACTCGAAGCGACCCCTCCGGTGCGGTCTCCAGATATTTTTCTGACCTTTGCAGAATCTCCATAAGTTCAGATTCCCTTTTCATAAGTAAACATTGTAATTGATTCATTTTGACCTCCTTAAATTATTTTGTTTTTCTGTTACTAACTCTTTTTCGGGTAAATAATTGATAACGTGCAATTTTACAGGTTGCCGGGCGAGGGGGTGGCGATGGATTTACCTGTAAATCTTCGACTTCGTGCTTTTTTACAGGTTACCGGGCGAGGGGGTGGCGATGGATTTACCTGTAAATTTCCGACTTCATGCTTTTTTACAGGTTGCCGGGCGAGGGGGTGGCGATGGATTTACCTGTAAATCTTCGACTTCGTGCTTTTTTACAGGTTACCGAGCGGAATCATGGCGTTTGACCTACCTGTAAATTTTCGACTTCACGCTTTTTTACAGGTTACCGGGCGGAATCTTGGCGTTTGAACAACCTGTAAATTTCTGCTTTCTCACTTTTTACAGGTTACTGGGTGGAATCATGGCGTTTGACCTACCTGTAAATTTTCGACTTCGCGCTTTTTACAGGTAACTGAGACTTTTACTTGAATAAAATATGTGCTAAAGATTATAAGATTGTTCTTTCTTCATTATTTTGTATCAATTTATCACAAAATGCAAGAATTTTATTAGATTAATAGCCCGCATGCCATCTACATTCGTAAATGGCATGCGTGTTTTACGGCTTTCTGACCGTCATCAATATGAAATGATCAATAATCGTAATTGTTCCGCCGAACTCAAGAATTGCCTCGCGAATTCCATTGTACAACAAGCTTTTCTCGGGTTCCGGAATCACAATATGATCACAGTGCGTCGTACAGAAATCAACATATTCATCAGCGGTAAGGATGCGTTTCACCGGATATTCTCGGCGTACAAGGCCTGTACTTATCGAACTCTTCCGATATCGTATCAAAAATTCTTCTAAACTCCATTTGTGCTCCCCATCAACGATGATTCATTTTGCTAAAAATCACAAACCATCACTATAGTATCTCTCAAAAAGCATTTACGGCGCGATACAGTTCACCGGTACCGAGGTTAAGCATTGATACAGTTCCGGATGACGATACTTATTGCCGTGAATTTCTCTGCGCCGGTAATCCCGAAGCAAATCCAAATCCAGTTCGGCTATATACACACCTTCGGCCTCTCCGGCATCCAGAATACAGGTATCGCGAGAACCCGAATAATCCGGGTAATAAGCAACACCGTCAAATAACGTAGAGTGTCCGTTACAATCCGGATACGGATAAGGATAGTTACAAGTTGCAATGGCAAGCATGTTTTCGTAGGTTCTTCCTCTTAACTGAGACAAGCGGTTGATTTCCATGGGACAAGCATTCGGAACCAACAAAAGTTCCGCTCCTTTTAGCATGAGGATTCTGGCACTTTCCGGAAATTCGCGATCATAACAGATCATGGAACCAACGGTTACCGTTCCGATGGCAGTATCCAATTCTGCCACACAGAATTCCTTTCCCCCACTTAACCGGCATTCGTCTCCGAAATCACAGGTATGTACCTTGGCATAGGTATACATTTTTCGTCCAAACCGATCGAATAGAATGACGGTATTGCGCGGTTTCCCTTCCTGCTTCTCCAAGAGCGTAATCGCAATTGCCATCTTTAGTTCCTTCGCCAGTCGTTGAAAAGTCAGAATGAACTCATCCTCTGTCGATATTGCCATTGTATCAAGTGCAACGGGATCTTCGGGAATGGTGTATCCGCAACTGAACATTTCGGGGAACACACATATATCCGCGCCAAGTTGCCGTGCCTTGCGACAAGCCGCAATCCCGATTTTAAGATTCCCTGACAGTGTATCTGACGGCATGATTTGTAATAATGCGATTTTTAGATTCCTGTTCATACAATTCTCCTCATAAATACCGTTTCAATTCATATTTCCGATTTGCAACGTCAAACGTCTCTACATACGGCACTTCTTCAACATAAACCCAACGTTCGATCAACTTCGGTGTTATGACAAACAATCGCTCATTCGGGAGTGCAGTATAATAATCGTAAGAGCCCGGAAAACATGCTTTGAACGCAGTACAAAAAGCCTCATTTTGAAGCGGTTGTCCGAGTTCTTCACATATTCCCTCCAACTGTATGTTATTGATACACAGTGCAACATGCGAATTATTGATAAGCTGATGGTATTTCCGAAGCATGCAATCTGTCTGGAAATACAATTGATTGTTCAAATGTACTACGCTCATCATTCTTGATGTCACAATATCCCGGTACGAAGTTGATAAAACCATTTTCTTGCTGTCGCCGAATTCCTGCCAGAACTTCATGTACTTCTCTTCAAACATCGTATTTTTCTCCATCTATCGATAACTAAAAGTAACCTTATATACTCTCCATAATATCATTCCGTATATGCTTTTGCAACGCTTCCGCTGATACCGACATTTCATTTAATATACTCTATATGTCGTTCTGTAACAAAATAGCATGGCAAAAAACAATAAAATAAGTGTCGGTCACCGAAGGCAACCGACACTTGCTTAATTTACATTTATGTACAATGGGTAATAACTACTGATTAGCAAATCCCCTGTGCTGTCATTGCAATAGCACCAACCCCTTTGATATTATTAGAATTTAGGAGTGTTTTGCGTATTGTATACATATTACTATCTTGCTCTATCTCGAACCATCTCGCATTATCTCGAATGATTTCCGTTCTTTACTCTTGAATTATTATATATTCTATACTATAATTAAGACATAAAAAAGAGCAACCGCCCACAAAGTGGTTAGCCTCTAGAATGAAACTAATAAGTCACTCGTCCGGCTAAGACAAGAGTGGCTTATTTATTTGTGCTTGTTATTCCTATCTATGTAGGCAAGCAATGCGATGAGAAACGACCCTCCAATTAATAATAAACTCAAAGTTTCGTATGTATTCATCTGCATCACCTCCCCTCTATTTCTAGTATGGGAGGCTACCACCTTGTACACGATTACCCTTGTATAAAATCATAGCATATCTTTTTACCTAATTCAATTTCAATATATGATTTGTTTGTATCTATCAAAGATTATTGTCGACGACTTTCATTGTATGTAAACCGCTCAATGGCTATATCTTCAGGTACTTCATCATCTGGATTATCTGTAAAACGATATGTTACATCAAACGCATCGGCATACAATTCTGTCGCATGCGGGAAAATCACCTTAGCTAATTGATATCTATTTGCATTCCGTTGTTTTGTCTTTGGTAAACGTACAATTGCCAAGCGGTAACAATGTTCCGGATCTATCTCTAATTTTCTGCAAAGTGTATGTTTTTCTACATGTAACAAAATGTCATCCGTAATATGTGCCTCACACGGAGGGCACTGTTCTTCTAAGGCATTGCAAAAGCGCTTTATAAAATCATATCCATTAGGATCAAAATCAATGCCAAAATATATCCTTAACTTCGTTGGATTGTAATCA
>CAYMCV010000081.1:0-11129 GCA_964389005.1 uncultured Lachnospiraceae bacterium
AACCCTAAGAGAAATATCCATGTAATGGATACCAAGGGAACGGCAGGCGTGATGTTGTTGCTTTTACAACGCGCTGAGAAACTCATATCTGAAGGCAATGATTTTGAGAGCGTTTGTACACAATTGGAAAAGTACAAGGACGAGTTGCAAATCACGTTTGTCTTATCGACCTATGACAACTTGATTAAAGCCGGACGCATGAGTGCTTTTACGGGAGCGCTTGTCAAAGGACTCGGTATCTATATGATTGCAAAGAAATCGGCAGAGGGAACCATCGCGCTTGTAAAGAAGGTCAAAGGGGAATCGCGTACCTTAAAGGCGATGATTGAACAGATTCGACAGACGAAGGATATCAGCAACAAGCCCGTCATTATTACACATTGTAAAAATGAAACCGGCGCGAAACTGCTGAAGGCGATGCTTGAGAAGGAATTGAATGCGAAGAACGTCAGAATCTGC
Source organism: uncultured Lachnospiraceae bacterium (assembly GCA_964389005.1). Taxonomy (GTDB): domain Bacteria; phylum Bacillota; class Clostridia; order Lachnospirales; family Lachnospiraceae; genus CAYMCV01. The sequence goes on from CAYMCV010000081.1 coordinate 460, forward strand.
GTATGCCGCGGATTGACCAGTTTCTATGCTTGTGAAAAAGGATTGTTGGTCAGTTACTAAAGAGACATCTATGAAATACAAAAGGAGTGTGTTCGCACATTCCTTTTTTGGTTATGTAAATATCAATTGATAAAGTGTCTAAAAACAGATATAATGGATTTGTATATGTTTGAGGAGACTACAATGCAGGAGAACAACACCGACAAGAGAATAAAAAAACCACGCAAGAAACGTAATTATCTCAAAACCATGATTCGCTGTTTGATCATTTTTATCTTGATTCTGATTCAGATTGCGGTCATTTTGGCATTGGCTTATTACTTAAATCGGTTTGCAATATATGTCTATATTGTCATCGGAGTACTTAGCGTTATCATACTGCTGTCGTTGATATCGCAGGAGCGAAATGCAGCATATAAGATTTATTGGATGGGAGTAGTGCTTGTCTTTCCGATTGTCGGTCATATCATGTATGAACTGTGGGGCAATGAAAAGGTCAATCGGAAGTCACATCGTGCGATTCAGCGTTGCATTGATGACATGAATCTGCAACAAACTTTTCATGAGGAGCCGATTGCGAAGCTTTCTGCGGAGAATGCAAGTAACGGACGAATGTCGCGATATCTTTCGAACCAGGGGTTCCCATTATATGAGAATACCAAGGTTTCTTATTTTGATATCGGCGAGAAGGCATTTATTGACATGGAACAGGAACTTGCAAAGGCGAAGTTTTTTATCTGTATCAGTTTTTTTACCATTGCTGACGGTGAAATTTGGGATAAAATTTGCACGATACTCGAGCAAAAGGTGCGCGAGGGCGTGCGTGTGCAGGTGATGTATGACGATGCCGGTTCGGTCTTTCAATTGTCCGATTCCACGGTAGAGAAAATCATCGAAAAGGGAATTGAGGTATTGCGATTCAATCCGATGGAGCGCGGCTATCATCGATTGTTTTTAAACTATAGAAACCATCAAAAAATTGTCGTCATTGACGGCTCTGTTGCTTACACCGGCGGAATCAACGCAAGTGACCGCTATGCCAACATAGATTCCCCATACGGTCATTGGAAGGATATTGCTGTCAAACTTGAGGGCGATGCGGTATGGAGCATGAGTCTCATTTTCCTCGGAATGTGGGAAGCCTCCGGCAAGAAAGAGGATCCGGAAACATACCGTCCTATGCGGAGTGTATCGGGAGGAACGTGTTGTCAGCCGTTTGCGGACGGACCGTCCAATAATCCGGCGAATGAGGCAATGGATATGTTTTTGCAGATGATTTATGCGGCAACGGAAGAAATCAACATCATGACGCCGTATCTAATCATCGATGATACCATGCGTGATGCGCTGTGTATTGCGGCGAAGAGCGGTGTAAAAGTGACAATCATTACGCCTGGGATACCGGATAAAAAGTGGACCAAGCGAATTACGGAAGGGCACTACGGGACGTTGCTCAAAGCAGGCGTGCGGATATTTGAATACACGCCGGGGTTTGTTCATGCAAAGATGTGTCAGAATGAGACTTCGGCAATTATTGGAACGATTAACATGGATTTCAGAAGTTTCTTTTTGCACTTTGAAAATGGAGTGTGGATTCCGCAGGGTGAGGTCAGAACTGCGATTCGCGACGATTTCTTCCGTACGCTTTTGCAATGCGACGAAGTCCTGTATGAAGTATGGAAAAAGAGACCGTTGCATGTAAGAATTTGTCAATGGGTTGGCGCTTGGGTGAAGTGTCAATTTTAATGATACAGGCACTTAAAGTCACAAGCATTCATGCTTGCATGAAATGCTTGATGATTTTAAAGTGCCCAACAATAATTCGGAAGTAGCAATTTACGGAGTAAATTCGCGGATTCCGAATTATTGTTAGAATTGCGAGAGTTGCGAAGCAACGGAGCAATTTGTATCATTAGTACCCTTGGGTAAAAATAGAATTGCGAGAGTTGCGAAGCAACGGAGCAATTTGTATCATTAGTACCCATCCATCCATTTTTTATTTTAAATAGGATGGAAAAAATAATTGTAATCTAGTATAATAAGAGTATTAGGGGTATTCAGGGATGCTTTTGTAACACAGGGCAGACACAAGAATGATAATAGGATTGGAGACTATAGGGCATGGAAACATCCGATATCAAGAAAATGTGTTTGAGTTGTATGCACATGGGGAAGGAAGAAGAGTTTTGTCCGGTATGCGGAAAGGACAAAAAGGGAAGCCGCAGTTACGGACGTGCGTTGGAGCCCGGCACGATTTTAAACGGAAAGATTTTAATCGGAAATATTCTTGGCATGGGAAATTTCGGAATTACTTACATGGGTTTTGATATGCTGCTCGAATATCGTGTGGCTGTCAAAGAATTTTTTCCGGATGAAATGGTAGAGAGGGAAGATAACGGCAGTTTAAGGGTTGCCGATGAGGCCGATGCCGAGGAATTTGAAGAAGAAAGCAGGGCTTACCAGCGAGAAGCCCGTATTTTGGCGCAGTTTTCCAAGTATCCCGGTATTGTTTCGATTCGCGAACTTTTTTATGAGAATAATACCGGCTATATGGTAATGGAATTCTTAGAGGGCGGAACGCTAAGAAGATATATCGACACGCATGGAGGAAAGATTCCCGCAGAAGATGCGCTGATGCTGATGGAACCGGTTATCTCTTCCATGGAGGAGATACACAAGAGCGGTTTGATTCACCGTGACATTAGTCCGGAGAACATTATGCTGGATACCGACGGTAGCATCAAAGTGATTGATTTCGGTGCGACCAAGAAGTTGAACAATGCCACGGCACAGGTATATTTTGGAAAGTTTGGATACGCGCCGCTTGAGCAGATGGTCGGCACGGGGCAAGGACCTTGGACGGATGTTTACGGTATCTGTGCGACATTGTATTGCATGATTACAGGAGATATTCCGACAGATGCGTTCCAGAGAAGCATGGGTGAGCCTTTGACACCACTGTCAGAATACAATATTCCGATTGAAAAGTCTGTGGAAGATGCGATTATGAAGGGCCTGTCGATGGAAACCATCGATCGACAGCAAGATATGGGACAATTGCGACGTGCTCTGTACGGGACACGTACGCGTATCGTTACAAGTGAAGATGCAGAGAGTGGTTTCCCGCTTGCAATCATGATTCGCGACAAGAATAAACGCGTATGGTTCGGTCATTATCCGATGAACGAGCTAACGGGTCCACGTTTGACAACAGACATTATTTATGCCAATTATCGGATGGACGGTTCCACGGTGATTGAGGGCAAGAGCTATCGTCGGTTTGCAATGAAAGACGCACCGATGTCGAAGGATTTTCGCTATGTCAATAAAGCGCGCATTCAGGAGGAGAGCCGCAGATATCGTATTTTTGAATCTACGGAGATTCCTTGGTTAATTATGCACAGTTCAGGCGACAAACTCATACTTCAGTCTGAGTATGTTTTAGATTATCGCCTTTTTGATGAGAGCAAATATATGGATTTCAGTGAGAGAGAAATTGCGAAGATTCGCTTTGGAATCAGTTGGGAGACCAGTAAGATTCGCGAGTGGTTAAACCGTGATTTCTTTCGTGAGGCTTTTACACCGGAAGAGCAGTCCAAAATTCTGATTCGTGAGGTGAATACACCGATTTCATCTTTTACGGATCAGGTTACATACGATCGAATATTCCTTCCGTCGGCGGAAGAAACGGTACACGGCTTTGACAGTCATCTTGTAAGAGCCGGCAATACCCTGCGGGCAGCGGAAGAACAGAAGCAGATTCTGTTCTCACAGTATGCGGCAGCCAGAAAGGTTGACGAAGCGATGCCTGTTGGATATGGGTTGCGTACACGCGGAACCATTGATTTACATCGTAAGACACTTGCTTACGGCGAAAGTTGTGAAGGGCATTCAGTGCAGAACAACGGTGAGATGCGTTGTTGGCGTTTGGATGTTCCTATGGGAATTCGCCCGATTATTTACGTGGATGCAAGTGAAATCGTTGATGTGTAATCCGTAAAACCGAAAAGAAAAGGAATCATGCGATGAACACATATGTGATGAGTGATATTCATGGACAATACAGTACCTTTCGCAGGATGCTGGCGAGAATCAACTTGCAAAAGGACGATAAACTTTATATTTTAGGGGATGCAATTGACCGCGGACCGGATGGAATCAAGATTCTTCAACACATTTTGGAGATGCCAAACGTTGAGTTCGTTCTGGGGAATCATGAACTGCTGCTTTTGGATGCGTTGCATAACTTACGTGACATCATAGACAGAGACCGACACGATACAGACGACTTGGATTTGTGGCGTGACCCATGTAACGGCGGTATCTATACATACGAACGTTTCTTGGAATTACCGGGGTCGGAGCAGAAGCGTATTGAAGAATACCTGCAGAATGCATGGATTATTCGTAAACTAAAAATTAATAAAAAGACCTTTTATCTGTCGCACGCATATGCGCTGAAGAAGCCTGTCGGTAATGGTGTGAAGTATCCGGATTTGACGCATGCGGAGATATGGAGCGTTGTATGGCAAAGTATTTACGAGCGACGTTTCGCAACCGCAAATGCCGAGACATTGTTTCCGAACAAACGGCATATTTACATTGCCGGTCATACATTTACGCAGCGTTTGGATTGTCTTGATGAGAATGGTCGCGGAAAAGTTTTTCATTCGAAGGATTATTATGGCTATCAAGTGTATAATATAGATTGTGGGATGGCGCTTAAGAACAAGTCCAGCCAGTTGGCGTGTATGCGGCTGGAGGATGAAGTTATATTCTATGAATCTTTATTATAAAAGATAAATTTTACGTCCATCCGCCATCAAACGTGATGACTTGTCCGGTCAAATACTGCGGTGCTTCTGCAATCGACAAAATCATTTCAGCAACTTCGGTAGTAGTTGCCATGCGTCCGGCGGGAATTTCATCACATAGGGCGCGAAGGTCGTCAGGTGTCAAATGACGATTCATATCCGTATCAACCAATCCACAGGCGATGGCATTGACACTGATTCCCGAAGGAGCGAGTTCTTTGGCAAGCGCGCGGGTGAAGGCATTCAATCCGCCTTTGGAAGCGGAGTAAGCAACTTCCATGGAAGCACCGACGTTTCCCCATACAGAAGATACGTTGAGAATGCGACCATGGGATTGGCGTAACATCAAAGGAATTGCCTTACGTGATGTTAGGAAGGCAGCAGAGAGATTGGTTTGCAGAATCTGCGACCATGCTTCCGGCTGCATATCTTGTAACAGGCCGTAGTAAGCGATACCTGCGTTGTTCAACAACACATCCAGCGAAGAAATCTGCGAGAATATCGTATCAACGAAGGTTACATCTTGTATATCACCACAGAAACAGGTACAGGAGATACCATAGTTGTCTTCGAGTTCTTTTTTTAACGCAGAAAGCGCAGTCTCGCAGGTATGACAGACGAGATACAGATGATACCCACGTGATGCGAACAGGCGGGCGGTCTCTTTGCCGATTCCGCGTGAGGCTCCCGTAATCAAAGCGTATTTTGGAAGATGAACCATGTTTTTTATCCCCATTTCCTATTTTTTAGATGTTGTTCTTTTCCAAAAGTATAGTCTGCAAGGCGAGAAAAGTCAATTCACCACAGGGGAATGTATAGATTGAAGTTAAAAAAGACGGAGGCATATAAAAATGTATGATTTAATCATTATCGGTTCCGGACCGGCAGGTCTTGCGGCGGCAATTTATGCGCAAAGGGCGAAATTGGACACGCTTGTTTTGGAGCGCGCGGGTATCAGCGGCGGACAGGTTCTTACCACATATGAAGTTGATAATTATCCTGCATTGCCGGGTATCGGCGGAATCGCTTTGTCGCAACAAATGCGGGAACATGCGGACAAGCTGGGTGCAATTTTTGAGGAAGAGGAAGTGCAGTCCATAGAGGACTGTGGCGCTTATAAGAAGGTTATTTGCGAGAAACTTAACTATGAGACCAAATGCGTTATCATTGCAACCGGCGCGAAACACGCCAAGTTGCAGATTCCGGGAGAAGATGAACTTGCGGGCATGGGCGTTTCCTATTGTGCAACATGCGACGGAGCTTTCTTTAAGGATCGTACGGTAGCCGTGGTCGGCGGTGGTGATGTGGCGGTAGAAGATGCAATTTTTCTGGCTCGTATCTGCAGAAAGGTGTATCTGATACACAGACGGGATGAGTTACGTGCGGCGGCATCCTTACAGGAAACCGTGCTTTCCATGAACAATGTGGAACCGCTTTGGAACTGTGCGGTACAAGGAATATCCGGTTCCGACCGGGTTGAAGAAATCACGGTATTAAATAAGAAGACGAACGAAATCACGAATCTTTCGGTGAACGGTATTTTCATTGCAGTCGGCATTCACCCCAATACGGAGGCGTTTATACCGTTGTTATCTGCAGACCAAGGCGGATACCTGATTGCAGGTGAGGATTGCGCCACGAATGTTGCGGGGATTTATGTTGCGGGCGATGCAAGGAAGAAACCGCTTCGGCAGATTGTAACGGCAGTTGCTGACGGTGCCAATGCAGTCAACAGTGCACAGGAATTTTTACGGACATTATAATGAAGAAATGAGATGACACCACCTCGATTACAATCGCGGTGGTGCTTTTTGTAGTAAATATACATAAATTAAGGTAAAATTTGGAGCACTTTTACCGTTAGAATAACGGAACTATCGGTTGACAATTCGGATAAGTAATGCTATATTATTACTTGGGTGTAACAAATTTGTAACAAATTACAAAAACCTGTAATAACGTGAACGTTACTGATGGATGCGTGAATTGAGGGGTTTGCGCTTGGAATTCAAATGGAGTCAACTAAATGAGAAGAAAACAACTTGTCGTAAGAGCATGTACGGTTGCAGTTATTATCGCGGTAGCCGCAGCAGGGATGCGAGCAAGGGCGAATGAAAACAATAGTTCTGCAACATATACCATTACGGTTCCCGAGGAAACAATACAAACAGTTGTTGTTCCTTATCAGGATTTGATTGTGGCAAATGATGTCGAGATTTCCACGACAGCGATTAAGGAAGTACGGCAGATAGCACAGGAAGGCAGTTCGGAACAATTGTCCGAAACTGTTACGGAAGTGTTACAGCAAGGGCCACAGGAACAAATCCTTCCGGCAACAGTATTAACAGAGGGAGCAATCGCAGCATCATCGGTTGCCATCATCGGTTCGGCAGAGGCGGTAGTTAATACAACACCGGCGACGACCGAAACCGTACAACAGAATCCGACGCCGGCACCGAGTGAGACAGTCAATACTTCGGAAACAGCAGAGTTGAATACAACGCAACAAGCACCGACTGTTACCACGCAACAGCCACAGGCAGGCACAGTACAGACGACGCCGGCGGTTGCAGATGTTGCGACGGTAATATCAAGCGCTGTAGTTGTTGCAGGTACACAACCTGCGGCGAGTCCGGTGACAACACCGACCGAAACAACATCGACCAATACGACGCAGACAGAGAGTACAAGCGAACCTGTCGTAACGACGGAATCCTCCGAAGAAGTGGCATCTGAAGAAACCTCAGAAGAGGAAACAACAGAAGAAGAGACTACGGAAGAGGAAGTACAGGATGAATTTGCGGACTTGGTAATTGCACAGGTGAATGATTATGTGAATGTTCGTAATATTCCGAGTACTGACGGTGAAGTGGTTGGCAAATTATATGATGATTCCGTGGGAACTTTGGTTTCCGAGACAGAAGACGGATGGTATGAGATTCTGTCAGGGAATGTACAAGGTTTTGTAAAAGCAGAATACTGTGTTATCGGTGAAGAAGCAAAGGCTTTGGTAGCTGAAGTAGGAAAGAGAATTGCGACAGTAAACTGCGAAGGATTGCGTGTCCGTACGGAAGCCAACATCGATTCTTCCATTTTAGGTATGGTTCCTTTGGGAGAAGAATTGACGGTTACCGAAGAAACAGACGGTTGGGTCGGAATCACAATTGAAGAAGGCGATGGCTTTGTATCTTCCGAGTATGTTGATTTAAGAACCGATTTCGTATCTGCGGAATCGAAAGAGGAAGAGAAAGCACGTTTGGATAAAGAGGAAGCAGCCAGAAAACAAGCACAGGAAGCAGCCAGAAAGAAAGCAGCGGCAGCTGCGGCTGCAGAGGCAGCAACGACAACGACAACAGCATCTGCACCGGCTGAGACTCCTGCTATTTCGGGCGATAATGCAATGGGTGTATCGGTTGCCGAGTATGCTTGCCAGTTTGTTGGTAATCCGTATGTGTACGGTGGAAGCAGTTTGACATCGGGAACGGATTGTTCCGGTTTTGTCATGAGTGTATATGCGAATTTCGGCGTAGCGCTTCCGCATTCGTCAACATCGGATCGTACACAGGGTTCTGCAGTGGATTCAATTGATTCGGCGCAACCCGGAGACTTGGTTTGCTATTCGGGACATGTTGCCATCTACATCGGAAACGGGCAGATTGTACATGCAAGTTCCAAGAAGACCGGAATCATTATATCCGATGCCGGATATAAGAAGATACTGGCAGTCAGAAGAATATTCTAATCAAATGATATAGAGAAAGCTTCGCAAAATGCGAAGCTTTTTTATTACAATATCATCTGTTCAAAGGGTTTATGATTTGCTGCCGTTGATATCCTGCATCAAAGCAACCAATCGATCCAGTTGGTCCGAATTCATTTTATTCATCTCACCGATTGCAATATGAATCTGGCATGGATATGCATTGTCATAACATAAGAGGTCTTTCGGTTCTGTATTAAGGAATTCACAAATTGCAAAAAATGCTTCCAAAGAGGGAAGAGATTTTCGGTTTTCAATCTTATTGATGTAACTTTCACTTTGACCAAGTGAGAGGCTCATTTCTCTTGCAGAGATACCCTGTTGCATCCGCAGTTGTGTAATACGTGAACACATAATGTCGATGTAATTATGCTCGCTCATGGGATCTCCTTTCTGAAATGATTTTTATGGCTTCTACCAAGTTATATTATAAACGTAAATTGTGAAATAATGCCGTCTATAAGTATCAATATTGACACATATATGGACACACAGTATATATTTGCTTCGAGATTGTGCTATGATTGATATAGTGTGTTATAAGAATCAATTGAAATTGTAGGAGAAATCAGTTATAATTTAACTCGTGTAAATGTGTTCTTTCATTTGTTATAAGAAATGAATTAACCAACGGAGGAATCAATGAAAAATAATTATAAAGCTCTGATATCGTATGACGGTACACGCTACCAAGGTTGGGAACGTCAGCCCGGATGTGCCACAATTCAAGGAAAAATCGAAGACGTACTTCGCTATTTGGATGAAAACGGCGTTGAAGTTACGAGCGCAGGCAGAACGGATGCCGGTGTTCATGCGAAGGGGATGGTTGCCAACTTCCTGATGGACACAGAGATGAGCGCGCAGGAAATCTGCGACTACATGAACTTGCATTTGCCGGATGACATTGTCATTTTGGAGTTAAAAGAGGCTTCAGAGCGTTTTCACGCAAGATACAAAGCAACGGGCAAAACCTATTGCTATACTTGTTATGACGGCCCGGGGAAGCCCATTTTCGACAGAAAATACGTCTGGAGGCTGGAACAGTCATTAGACATCGAAAGCATGAAGGCTGCGGCGTCATATCTTATTGGCTCACATGATTTTCGTAGTTTTTGTAAGGCACCACCCAAAAATAAATCAACCGTGAGAAATGTCGATCAAATTGACATCAAACGCAAAGGAAGTTATGTGACACTCTCTTTTCATGGCGACGGATTTCTTAGAAATATGGTTCGCATCATGGTCGGAACGCTTGTGGAAGTCGGACTTGGAAAAAAAGACCCCAAACAAGTACAAAGTATATTGGAAAGTACCAATCGCATCGAGGCGGGAGCAACCGCGCCGGCACAAGGTTTGTGTTTAATCAAAGTGGATTACTAATCTGCTTGGTAGCATATGCAACCCAATCCTAATATTCAGAAAATTTAGTTTATATGTTTCATATATTCTTATATTAATTGACGAGTAAGCGTCGATTCTTGTTTTGTCGGATGTGCAAAATGCACAAAATGTGTCGAAACAGATAAAAAAATGCGTGAAATATGCAAGGCAATGAATAAAAGTTATCCACAAAAAATAAGCAAAAACTTCGCGGAGAATGTGTTTATAAACCGAGTTATCAACATTATCCACATTTTTATGATGAATAAGCGGTATATTTTATGTCTACCCACAAGAACGCGTGTTTTGTTGAGAAGTGAGAAAGTTAACTTTTTTCGACAAATCCGGTCGCACATACTTGACTTATAAGAAGTCAAATAATTAGAAGCAATTGCCTAAAAACTCTAATAAATCGAGCAATTTGAGTGACAAAGTGTTACGAGATATGTTGCGAAATTTTTGTTCATGAGACATACAAACGTTATGCCGTGGACATGAATGTATTGCAAAAACATGAGCGGCTGTGATATAATTATTTCACAGGTAGGCTTTATTTTGATTTTCCTGTTGGAGGTTACGAAAGGTTAGTTTTCACACCTCCCAATACACAACGAAAGGACGTGACAGGATGAAATTTATTATCGTCGGCAAGAATATTGAAGTTACAGAAGGACTTAAGACAGCAGTAGAGGATAAAATCGGCAAACTGGAGAGAT
>CAYMCV010000082.1:0-11128 GCA_964389005.1 uncultured Lachnospiraceae bacterium
AAACAGGCAGGAATAACCGCAGTTTTGTTGGCTCCCATGATTTATGAGAGTTCATATGCGCGCCGCAAAATCGCCTGAATCTTGGCATACAACACATTCAAATCAAACGGCTTCGCAATAAAATCATCTCCGCCCATGTTCATCGCCATTACGATATTCATGTTGTCAGAATTGCCGGACAAAAACACAATCGGCACCTTACTGATCTTGCGAATCTGCGTACACCAATGAAAACCGTTAAAAAACGGCAACGAAATATCCAAAAGCACAATGGAGGGATTCACGCGCTCAAATTCTTCCAAGCAACAGTTGAAATCCTGCACACACTCCACTTTCATTCCCCATGTTTCAAGATAGTTTCGAACGGACTGATTGATAACCTCGTCATCTTCAATCAAAAAAACGGTCTGCATGGCACGCTCCTTATCAATTTATTTATAAAAAGTATACCATATCAAGACAGATTCGTACAGAAAGAGAAAATGTGATATTTACATTTACTTGCAAAGGTAATTGCAAAATGATATGATGATATGGACATTCAAAACGAATGATATGCAATATGGAGATGAATCAATGAATAAAAAAAGAATCATTCTGATCGTATCTGCTCTTCTCCTTGTGCTTTGTGCCGCAGGCGGCATATTTTGGGCAATTAGCGGAGCACAGGATACCTATCGAATCATTAAAATATTGTCTTTTACCGGCGAACCGGTCATCAGCAGAGCATCCACGGGAGATTTGGATGCTTATGAAGGAATGGTCTTAGAAAGCGGAGATATGATTTCACTCAATGCTGACAGTACCATGGTTCTTCTCATGGACGACGACAAATACGCCTATGCGGAGGACAATACGGTTTTTCGCATAATCGCCGAAGGAACGTCCAAACAAAGCAAAACAAGAATCGAAATTGAGCGCGGTGTCATTACCTGCGATGTCCAAAACAAATTAGGTGATAAATCCACTTATGAAATCACGACTCCGAACTCCACGATTGCAATCCGCGGAACCGTGCTGACGGTTATGTGCAATGCCGGCTATTTGTTGGAAGAAAACTCAGACGATTTTACACCGCCGAACGGATTTTCCTCCTACGATATGATTACCGGTGTGACAATGTGGAGCGGAAATGTTTCCATTAACCTGACGCAGCCGGACGGAAGCAGCGGAAATGAGAATATTCCGCTCTCCGCAGGGGAACAGATACTGATTGGAAGCGATGATTCTTCCACGAATATTCTTTCGAACGGAGATCAAGAGAATTCACTTAATGATTTAATTAAAGGGGCACGAACCGATGACAATTTGAACCAAATTCAAGAAAGCGGAGGCGATATTCCGCCGGATGAAATGCCGCCTGCCGGAGATTCGAATTCACAGGGAACATGCACCATCAAGTATTACGCCAACGGAAGTCTGTTTGCCACACAAGAAGTGGCTCACGGTGATTTGTTGGTTCTTCCGACACTGCAGCCGGATACGAAGGGTAAGTGGGATGTTGCTGAAACATCCATCGGAGAAGAAGTGAGATGCTCGCTTGTGATTCACTGGAAATAGATTGCGGTAAGCACAGCCAAGGGAGTCAAAGGAAACACCTTTGACTCCCTATTTTTATCAGTCGTATTAACCTACTTCTCTGTAAACAACATCTCAAAGCAAACGCTGTCACCCTTATTTTCCATGGTATATCTAAAATGATGCAAATCCAAAATATTCTTTACAATCGTAAGCCCAAGTCCGATGCCGCTCTCGCCGCTTCGCTCTTTTTTGCCCTTCACAAGCGGCTCCGTAAGATGCGAAATCATCTCGTAATCAATGTTTCCGGTATTGCTGATTCGATAAAAATCAGTTCCCATCTCAATGACGATTTGTCCGTCTTTTTGTGTGTACTGAATTGCATTCGAAATCAGATTGTCCAGCACCCGCTGCATCAGCGATAAATCTGCCGATATCGTACTCTCCCCCTTCATCTCGCAATGAAGTCCCTTCTGCTGCATCATCGACTCATAGCGCGCCATCAGAATCTGCGTCTGTTCGGAAAGCGAAACGGGCTCTTTTTGCAACGCAATCGTCAAATCCTCCAGTTTGGAGAGTTCCAGAATATTGCCAATCATATCGTTCATATAACGAACAGTCTCCAGAATGGACGCAGCATAATAGTCCTTTTTCTCTGCGTGAACATTTTCCTTCAAATTCTCCGCATATCCGGAAATAACCATTAAAGGACTTTTTAGATCATGTGCCAATGCGTTTGTCATATCCTTCCGGTATTGCTCCTGTTTGATTTTGTCGCAAATCAGACGATAGTAATAGAATGCAATCGCCGCCGCAATCAGCGTTACGAGCAGACCTGCCGCGATATATGCGGTTATCAACATCCCTCGGTATTCCTCCCAAATGTTAATCTCCATCACGGAAACCACCTGTGCCTCCATAATTTCAAACGAATCAACACTATTGATTGAATTTGTACTTGAATCTTTGGGGACCACGATTCTTGTCTCCATTTTGTGCCAACACGCAATGACCCAAATGGATTACTGTACTTCATGCCGCTCATATTCGCCTCTTCATTGAGTCGCTCTATCGTGTCCTCTTTGGGAAAATGACTCTGCCGATTCTCCCACGTAAAACTCATCACGGCGGTGTTGAGGCTCCAATCCTGATTATCAAAAACAATATGTTCATAGCCGTCCGGAACCTCTGTTGCTCCGTTGTAAGTCCCTATCAGAACTGTACGCACTTCATTATTTTTATCGACAGATGTCGTCACTAGTTCGTACTTCCCGGGAATAAAATTCCCATCGCTGATATACGCATCCTCGATGTTAATCTGCGCAAATTCCGTCGGTACATCGTAGTCCACATCGTTATTTCCGTTCAGATAGTCAATGACCTCCGGGCCCATCACCGTAGGATCGGCAAAAAAGAAATAGAATCGGTCGGTGGCAATCTCCCGCGAAGTCAAGAAGACCATGTCCTCATTGGTCATGAATTCCTCGTACCTACCATTGTTCTCTATGTAAATGGTGGTTTCTGCTTCCGGCAATGCGATGTTAAATCGCCTCGTTGCCAAGTAATTGTGGTACCACGCGCCGATTTCATCCGCACGCATTGTCTGTATGTCTTCCATAAAATTGTCGGCATGGTTCCGCATTCTTTGCGTCACCGATTCCAAGTCATAGACAAATTTCTTCTCACTTTCTTCTGCCTTATAGTAAAAAAACAAATTGGTTGCCACGCCCGCCAGCACTGCCACCACCAAAATCATCGGCAGCCAAAAGCTGAAGAACAGACGGGCATAGGATTGTTTGTTATGCTTGTTACTTCGATTGTATTTGTGACTCTGATTAGGTATATTGCGTTTGTCGTTATTTTTAGCCATTGTCTTACGCCTCCAGTCGATAGCCTCTTGTAATTACGGTCTTGATTTGTGCACCACAGCTTCCGAGCGCTTTGCGTAGTTTCTTCATATGATTGTCCAGTACCCGTTCGTTTCCTTCGTAATCATAGCCCCAGATTTTGAGCAGCATCTCTTCCCTTGTCGAAACCACGTTTTGATGTTCCATCAGGAATTTCAGCAATTCGTACTCTTTGGGCGCAAGCAACACTTCCTTGCCGTCCGCCGTCACGCGATATTTCGCGAGGTCCATTGTGATTCCTCCCGCAGTCAAAACGGAATTTGCCGATGTCCCGCGACTTCTGCGAAGCAATGCCCCCACCTTCATATACAATTCCGCCAGTGAAAACGGCTTGACCACATAATCATCGCAGCCCAAGTGATAACCGTAGAGTCGATCTTCCTCCCTGCCGCGTGCCGTGATAAAAATGATGGGGGTGTCCTTGTCCTTGCGCAGTTCTCTGCATAGGGCAAAGCCGTCGCATCCGGGAAGCATCACGTCCAAAAGTACCAGGTCGTAGCAGTGTTCATAGATGAGTTCCATTCCGCAATCCCCATCTGCAGCATGGGTAATTTGGAACTCTCCGTTGCTTTTATCCTGAAAATAGTCCATGATGATTTCTGTAATTTTTAGATCGTCTTCCACCAGAAGTATCGAATTTGCCATTGTTTCTTCCTTCCCGCTCTGTCGTTCGGTGCACTATCGTAACTACATCATAACAATCGAATGTATCCTTTTGATATCCTCAGCATATCTTTTCTCTGTTTTTTTTGCAAGCGGTTTTAAACGTCATAACAATGGGTTGCAAAACAGCGGCTGCATGCGTATGATAAAAGTGGACAAAATAGGACGAAGCATACAAATTGTACAAACGGAGGTGCTTGTATTATGTGCGGAAGATACTATGTTGACGATGAGACCGTCAGTCAAATCGAAGAGATTATTCGCAATATAGATAAAAAATTAAATGCAAAATCGGGAGACGTCTATCCGACCAATTCCACGCTCGTCATGAACAGTTATGACCACAAATTAAGCGCAGACGACATGGTGTGGGGTTTCCCCGATTACAACAGTAAAAAAGTGATTATCAATGCAAGGAGCGAAACCGTGACCGAGCGCAAAATGTTTCGCGATTCTCTGTGGAATCGGCGTTGCGTCATTCCGGCCTCCGGTTTTTATGAATGGAAAAAAGATAAAACAAAATTTACGTTTTCAAGTCCCGATACACGCATGATCTTCATTGCAGGAATCTGGAAACCGGTTGACGACCGAAATCAGTTTGTACTGCTGACCACCGCCGCCAATGCATCCGTTGCCGACGTTCACGACCGCATGCCGCTGATTCTGCCGCGTGAAGAGATTGAGGATTGGATTCTGGATGATGCGTGCGTGGAGGATTTCTTGCATCGAACACCGGCGGCACTTCAAAAAGTCTGTGACTACGAACAGGGGACGCTTTCCTTTGTATAACCGTTGTGCATATGGAAATTTTTCGAAAAATCACAAAACCCCTTGCAATCGAACACTTGTTCTGCTATACTCTGATTTACAAAGAATTGTGTATTAAATCAATCGGTGGTGGAATCATGGGTGACAGGGTTATTTTTCATGTGGATGTGAATTCTGCCTTCTTAAGTTGGGAGGCAGTTTTTCGTTTAAAATTTCTCGGTGCAAGCGTTGACCTGCGTGAGATTCCGTCGGCAATCGGCGGCGATATGGAGATGCGACGCGGAATCATTCTGGCAAGATCCCTTCCCGCCAAGGAATATAAGATACGAACGGGTGAGAGCATCACTGAGGCTCGACAGAAATATGAGAAGCTCTACATTGCGCCGCCCAACTATACACTCTACCAACACTGCTCAGCTGCTTTTATGGATCTTCTGCGGGAATATTCGCCTGCGGTAGAACAATACTCGATTGACGAAGCGTTTGTCGATATGTCGGGAATGCAGTGGATTTGTAAGGATATCGTTGCCACGGCGGAGTCCATTCGTGAACGCATTGAACGCGAATTGGGATTCACCGTCAATATTGGTGTCTCCGATAAGAAAATGCTGGCGAAGATGGCGTCCGATTTTCAGAAGCCCAATCGTGTGCATACGCTTTTTTATGATGAAATCGAGACGAAGATGTGGCGACTTCCGGTATCGGATCTGTTTTTTGTGGGAAGGGCTACGGCGAAGAAGCTATATTCCATGGGGATTCTGACTATCGGACAACTCGCCCATACGGATCCGATGCTTCTGCAAGCGGTATTCAAGCAACAAGGACAGATTATCTGGGGGTTTGCCAACGGAATTGATTTCGGCGAAGTACAGCCGACACCGCCGCGTAACAAGTGCTATGGTAACAGCACCACGATTGCTTTCGATGTAACTGACACTGCTACCGCGCACAAGGTTCTGCTCGGTCTTGCCGAAACGGTTGGAAATCGACTGCGAACAGACCACGTCAAGGCAGAGGTTCTTGCCGTCGGCATCAGAAGTTACGACTTGCAATATAAGTCACACCAGATGGTAATGCCGAATGCCACGAACATTACCAATGAAATTTACGATTATGCATGTCGCGTATTTGACGATGCCTGGGATGGAATTCCCATCCGACACTTGGGAATTCACACAAGCAGAATCAAAGATGAGAATCATTTTCGTCAGTTAGACTTGTTTGCTGACATGCAATTCGAGAAGTTACAGAAGATGGATGCAACGATTGACGAGATTCGGGAGCGATATGGTATCGATGCCGTCAAGCGGGCAACGTTTATCAATCACTCCATCGATCATATGAGCGGTGGTATCTCCAGAGAAAAGCGCACCATCGACTATTCCAAGCTCGAGGTCATCTGATGATATTGGGCGGGAGTTGGTAACTTCGGGATTATCTGGTGATATTTGATGACTCCGATGGGGAGTTTGCTACTCCGGCAAGAAAGGTTAGGTGATGGATATGGCATTCGGAATCGGAATTAATGCCCAGGAAGCCAATGCGGGAGAATTCACAGGTCAGAGAAAAGAGATTGCCTGCCATTGCTGGTTTACGCAAAAAGGCGGAACCATTCCACTGATGATTAAGTTTGAAGATGAAGATGGTATGATACACACCGTAAAGGAAATTGAGGTGCTATACCAAGAAAAGAAGAATTATGCCGGTATCTCCGCCATTGAATATTCATGTATTATGACCTATGGCGGACTGCGACTGAATGTCAAGCTGATGTTCTTTCAGGAGGAGTGTAAATGGGTGATGGTTGTATGAGGGAACTCTAGGGGTTGATGATTTTTGACTATTAATCTTTTGATTTTTGCTTTTTTGATTTTATTTTCTGTTTTTTTGATTTTATTTTTTACATTTTTAATCTTTTTTGCATTTTGATCTTTTTGCATTTTGATCTTTTGCATTTTGACCTTTTGCATTTTGACCTTTTTGCATTTTGATCTTTTTGCATTTTGATCTTTTTGCATTTTGACCTTTTTCATTTAATTTTTTTGCATCATGTCTGATACACCCCTTGTCTACTTGGCAAGGGATGTATTAGTTTACGGTGCTTATCTATGTTGATAATTGAATCGGTAGGCGCCATGTGCAGGAATTATGTATTTTCGTTAGAATTTCCGGATTGATAATTACGTCGCCGGCGCTAGGTGCAGGAATTATGTATTTTCGCTAGACTTTCCGGATTGATAATTACGTCGCTGGCGCTAGGTGCCGACAAATAATCTGTTTGGTTAACATAAGTATCCACCATTCGCAAATATGGGGCACCGATGAATAATAATCAATTTTGTGTCCCATCGAAAGTCTACTTTTTATGAAAAATGAACGTTTGGTGGGACACAGAATGAAAATATCATAATCTATGCCCCATTTCTAGTCATCTGTTGTTAAATTCAGGTTTACATAAAGTTGAATATGGGGTACCAAAAACAAAAATGTTAATTTGTGCCCCTTTTAGCACGTGACACAAGTGTCACTTCCTCCGGCAAACATATAAATGTGCAGAACCAAGCAAAAACATCACTTAAAATAACTAATTACGAAGACAAGCACATAACACCGACAAAAAACTCATTGCAAAGACAAGCACATAACACCACCTAATATAACTAATTACGAAGACAAGCACATAACACCGACCAAAAACTCATTACCAAGACAAGCACATAACGCCAATAAAAAACTCATTACCAAGACAAGCACATAACGCCGGCAAAAAACTCATTGCAAAGACAAGCACATAACACCAGTAGAAATAACTAATTACAAAGTCAAATGGTCTGTTGGTTAACATAAGTATCCACCATTCGCAAATATGGGGCACCGATGAATAATAATCAATTTTGTGTCCCATCGAAAGTCTACTTTTTATGAAAAATGAACGTTTGGTGGGACACAGAATGAAAATATCATAATCTATGCCCCATTTCTAGTCATCTGTTGTTAAATTCAGGTTTACATAAAGTTGAATATGGGGTACCAAAAACAAAAATGTTAATTTGTGCCCCTTTTAGCACGTGACACAAGTGTCACTTCCTCCGGCAAACATATAAATGTGCAGAACCAAGCAAAAACATCACTTAAAATAACTAATTACGAAGACAAGCACATAACGCCACCTAAAATATTCAAATCATGGGAACAGTCATTAGTTCTTTCCAACAATCCGGAAATGTTAATAATCGCAATACCAAATCGCCGAACCAGCCATCAGATTCTTGCCAATAATCCGAACATGCTAATAATCGCAATGTTAAATCGCCAAAACAGCCATTAAATTCTTGGCATAAGCCATAGCGTTAAATTATACATTTTTCACATTAACATTATCTTCCCTCGAGTGTCTGCGCTGCCTAAAAAAGATATGTCAATATAGTTTGTTCGTCCGCATTCATCCCAAAGATAGTGCAAAAACATACGCCGTGTACAGGTGTATTGTGCTATAATTCTTTTAGGAAGATGTAAAATGGCGTTAACGGCATAAAAATTGCATATTTTGCAAATATCAACCAACGGTTCGTGTTCATTTTCAGACCGCAGTTGTATGATTTTCATTGAAAGGAGGGTTCCCAATGAATCAAGAAAAAATCAATTGCGAGAAGCGTTATGTTTCAACGATGCAAGCGGTTATGCCGGTGCCTCATTTAATTCGTATCGGAAAGATGAGAGGTCCATATTTCAATCAACGAGGCTATCACAAATAAGTATTACGGATAGTGTCAAACGAATATGAAATAATCGAGACAAAAAGGCTCGGAAGAACCCTGAAAATTGTAGATATAGAAGGAGGAGGAATCATTATGGATACAATCACAATTTCTACACAGACAATTACTTATTTGGCAATTACTTGCATTCTGCTTTTTATACTGCCGGTTGCGGTTTATCTCTTTTGGAAAATGAAAAACGGCAAAAATGTGAATTTTGTTCCGCTCTTATTCGGTATTGTCGGATTTATTGTGTCGGTACGAATTTTGGAGATGATCCCGCACATTTTTTGCATTTTACTTGATAATCCTGTATCCAGATTCATCAACGGTAACACCTGGGCATATGTTCTGTACGGAATTACCATGGCAGGAGTTTTTGAAGAATGCGGACGTTATTTGATTCTCAAATATATTTGGAAGAAGAATCAAACACGTGAGAATGTAATTACCTACGGAATCGGGCACGGCGGAATTGAGGTTTGGGCCGTTACGCTGTTGGCAGTCGTGATGTATCTGGTAACGGCTATCATGATTCGTTCCCAGGGATTGGAGGCAACCATGACTTCCATGAATGTGGCCGGCGGCGCAGAAGAAGCATTTTTAGCAATGGTCAACGCATCGATTGTTTCTTTTGATGCAGGCATGATGGCGCTTACCATCTTGGAGCGCGTGGCCGCAATGACGCTTCACATTGCATTGTCTGTCGTTGTATATTATGGAGTTAAAAATAACCGCAAGATTTATCTTCTGCTTGCCATCGCAGCACATGCCGTATTTGATATTTTCCCCGCACTCTTTCAGCGTGCTGTGGTATCCATGGGCGTATGTGAAATATGGATTTGTGCATGGGCAGTGATTTCCGCAATTGGGGCATTTGTGCTGTACCGCAAAATGAAGCCAAAAGAATCTTAAAATTCTGCTTGCAATCAATTTTTAATGGATTTATCGTTAATGTATCAGCGCTGAGAAATCATAAAGCCGGTTTGCGGCATACGAAGGGAATGATACATATGAACGAAGCAGAAATGAAATTACATCAAATAATCGCCGAGCGGGAACCGAATATATGCGAGGTTTCCGTTTGGCAAAATGAAAAGATTATTTATGAAGACTTTTGGAATGGTTTTGGTAAGGGTGATACACTGAATGTCATGTCTGTAACGAAAAGTGTAATCGCATTGTTGACAGGCATTGCCATTGATATGGGATTAATCCGTCATGTGGACCAAAATGTGTTGGTTTTTTTTCCAAACTACACAACCAAGCGCGGAGAAAGAACGACACAGCAAGTGACCATACGGCATTTGCTAACCATGTCAGCGCCTTATAAATATCGCTCGGAGCCATGGACCAAAGTATGTACAAGCAACGATTGGACCTTGGCGGCACTGGATTTGCTCGGTGGCAAAGCCGGTATCACGGGTGAATTTCGATATGCCACACTTGGCATTCAGATTATGGCAGGCATACTCGAAAATGCTACGCAAATGAAACTGCTCGAGTTTGCCAATCGGTATTTGTTCCTGCCGCTCGATATTCCGGAACATATAAATCACGAAGATAGTTCCAAGGAGGACCAATTTGATTTTTTTATGAATAAGCGCCCACGCGGAAATGAGTGGTATTCGGATCCACAGAACTCGGTAACGGCCGGTTGGGGACTGACGTTATCCTCAACAGATATGGCAAAAATCGGTGCAATGTGTCTGAACTTTGGTACATATCTGGGGAAACGTATCATCAGTGCCGAGTGGATTGCCCAAATGACGGTTCCTTATCGTGACTTGGATGAACGTTTCGGAAATCTCTCTTACGGGTATTTGTGGTGGATTACCGATAAAACCAAGCATATCTATGCTGCCATCGGCGACGGCGGCAATGTCATCTACGTCAATCCCGAGCAAAAAATTGCCGTAGGTGTTGCCGGTACATTCAAGCCGAGAATTTTTGACAGAGTTGATTTCATTGAGCGAGAGATTGTCCCGTTATTCTAAATCGTACAGTTGCATCGTCTCCGGACTCCTGTACTCATGTTTCTCGTAATATCCAATCAGTTCTTCGCCGTTTCGCAAGGCAACCATGTAAACATCCTTGTTTTCTTTCTCATTTCGGGACTCATAAACCAAATTATGTTCCGAACTTGATTGAAACCATGATAAACACTGTAAGATTTTCTCACATGAATCCGGACGATGACACTCCATCAAGCTTTTCCCGGTCAAATTGGAACCGTAACGCGAAATTGCCGCCGGATTCATGTAGATAATCTCGTGTGTTACGTTACATATTACGATTGCACTTCTGTCCTGATCAATGATACTTCTAAAATAGTTTGAAAGTTCTAACTGATATTCCTCATTTAAAAACTTCTTCATGTCATTTTTCTCCGTTTTGATCTCTTTATTTCCTATACATCTGCCAATAATACTGGTATAATCATAGCATTCTCGGAGGTGTAATACAACATGACAAGTTTACTTTTGGCAATCATATATCTTTCTTTTATCAGTC
>CAYMCV010000083.1:0-11116 GCA_964389005.1 uncultured Lachnospiraceae bacterium
ATATAATAATAGCTTTAAGCATTCATCATGGTTGACTTTTATGAAAAATAGGCTTGATGTTGCAAAAAAGCTAATCAAAAAAGATGGAGCAATTATCGTTGCTATTGATGAGAATGAACAAGCACGCTTGGGTCTTTTAATTGACGATACTTTTCCTGAACATGAAAATCATTGCATTACTATTGTGCACAATCCTAGGGGCATTGTGGGAACAAATTTTTCTTATACACATGAATTTGCTTATTTTATAATTCCTCGTGGCAAAAAAACAATCGTTAATAGAAGGAAAATAGGTCTGGTACGATCCGTTTTGGTCATCAATTGACCGTCTTCCTTCTCCCTTTCATATGAGAAAAGAATGGCAATTCCGGCAAATACGGAAATAATCGCATTTCGAATCATCTCTCCATGTGTAATTCCTGCTAAAATGCCTGAGACAGATACAATAGTGCATGATAATATTACAAATATAACCTCATATGCAATGATTGCCCCACGCTTCATCTCGCTTAATCTCACTTCGTTGTTTTCCTTTTATTGGCAGATTTTGATTCAGGATAGTCTTTTCGTTTCTTTTCGTATTGCTCATATGCACATACAATTTTTTGCACCAAAGGATGTCGCACGACATCTTTTCCCGTTAAATTACAAAATGAAATGTCAGGAATATTTCTTAATACGCGTGCCGCCACATCCAGTCCGGATTGACTGTTCGGAGCCAAGTCTTTTTGAGTCGCATCTCCCGTAATAATGACTTTGGAGCCAAATCCGATTCTTGTCAAAAACATTTTCATCTGCGCAGGCGTGGTGTTCTGAGCCTCGTCCAATATAATGTATGCATTATCCAGCGTGCGACCACGCATATAAGCAAGAGGAGCAACTTCAATCAATCCTTTTTCCATGTTTTTGGCAAATCCTTCCGCACCCATAATCTGATACAGAGCATCATAAAGAGGACGCAGATAGGGATCGACTTTGCTTTGCAAATCGCCCGGTAGGAAACCTAGTTTTTCTCCGGCCTCGATAGCCGGTCTTGTAAGAATGATTCTTCCGACCTCTTCGTTTTTGAATGCAGTAATTGCCATTGCCATTGCAAGGTATGTTTTACCTGTACCGGCCGGTCCGAGCCCAAATACAATCATATTCTTACGAATTGCGTCGACATATGCTTTTTGACCGAGCGTCATTGGCTTTACCGGTTTGCCGGAAACCGTATGGCAAATGCAGTCGCTGTCTATTTGAACCAAAGCTTCTTCATTTCCGGTATTTGTAAGTGTTAATCCGTAATCTACACTTTGTTCCTTGATATCGTTTCCTCTTCTCGATAATTCCGTTAGTTCTGTTATCAATCGAATTGCTTTCTTAACATTCTTTTCATCGCCGGAAACTTTGACGGAACCGTCACGGTCAACAATGGTTACATTCAAATCTTTCTCAATTTTTGTAATGTAAGCATCATTTTCACCAAAGATATTGCGCATATGAACTACGTCCATCTCTATTTGATAAGATACCATGTTACTCATTGTGAATTCTCGCTTTCTGCATTCTCTTTCGGCTCAAATAACTGTGGATCAATCGGTACGCGTTCTATTGCCTGTTCTTCTACTCGAATACGCCCGTCACATTCCATATAAAATCCACCATCATATATTTTAACATCTTTTTCTATAATTTGTACCCCTTTTTCCTCAAAACTTGCAATAAATTCTTGCATATTGTTTTTTAGATGTAATTCCATCTCCTCGGTGCTTCGATTTTTGGATACCATACGATATTCTTTGCTGTTTTGAAAGCCAAGCCAAATCGGTAAGTAAAAATGGTCTAAAATACAAAGTTGTCGGTAATCCGTGTATTCTTCGGCATATGCAAAGTTATTTTTGAATCCCCATACTGTAAACTCTAATTGGAAGAAACGAAATCTGATATTGTTTTTTTCATTTCCGGTGTGTTTTTTGGATTGAACAAATTTTGATACCGTATCATAATATGATATATCGTGAGTAATCAATATATCCCCATCTGCATTGGTAGGATTATAATAAGCAACAGTTCCGTCTTGCGCAGGAATCGGCAGCATGCCGGAAATCAGAACATCTCCCTTCTGAACCACATCTCCTTCTTTTACCATCGGAACACCGCTTCTTGTCACAATTGATGCAATCGTGCCCTGATGTGAACTTACAAGATTCGACGCCAATGTATTATACTCTAAATGCTCATATACTCCGACATCTTTTTCTTTTACATAAACATTGAGTTTCGTGCCTTCCATACCAACGGATACCCAAATAATATCCTCAAATTCTTTTCGGATTTCATGTTCTAAAAATTCATAATCCAGAGAACGAATTGTGGTACCGTGTTCAATGTTATGATTTACTAAAAAATCCGAAAGCATATCATCGGTAACCCTTTGATTCCCGTAAAAATCCATTGCCCATACATAATTTCTCATAACAGTCAAAAATAAAATACAAAAACACAGACCGAGAAAGAATACACTCTTTTTCTCAATGGTTTTCATCAAAAAAGGTAGTCCGTATCTTTGTTTGACGGCTACCTTAACCCCTGATTTACGTGTGATTTGTTTGATTTTGTAAAAATCTCGAAGCGATAGTTCCATGTGACAACATCCGGATTGATGACAGACATTCATCAAAGGAATATTTGCCTTGACACATAGATTCATAAATCGTTCCGGACTGATTCCGCTGACATCTATCGATAAATAACCGCCAATCCATCGAAAAAACTTTTGCACGGTTTCTCCTTTCATCAATCATGAAATTGAATGGATTCTATGTAACCTGTAATCAGGCAATCTGTATCGTTATAGTAGGAAATGCTGATTTTCTTACCGGTAATTGTAATCCTTTTCTGCTTTCCCTGAATGACAATTCTGTCTGCAGTATATTCCAATATTCCTTTATAGTTTTCAATCCATATGTCATAGTTGCCCGTAACAGTCATCATACTGGCACCCAATGCCACATCTTTCGGAATTGAAACCGATTCTGTTATATTCTTTCGCAATTCCAATTTTTCATGCTTCGCGATTCTTTTCACGAAATCTCCTTATGGAAACAGAGTGTTCGTTAAATTATATGATTGATTCACACCGTGAATACATGGGGACGGGGCAAGTGTTTCATTTTTCTAAGTTCATTTCACTCAAATGACCCCTTTGATTAATTTCTCTTGCGGCAACGCATGATCTGATATGATAAATGCTCGTAAAAACCGCGCCTTCGCATCTTCTAATTTATTATAATCATTTGCATGAATCTGTGCGAGCGGTTCTCCTTCTCGCACAAAATCTCCTTTTTTCTTCAGAAGAATTAGACCAACCGATAAATCAATCGCACTATCCTTGGTCTCACGCCCGCCGCCGAGCATCAATGAACAAATTCCAATCTCATCACAATGAATATGTGTAACAAAGCCCTCTGTCGGTGACATAATTTCTTCAATAATCGTTGCTTTCGGTAAACGTTCCGGATGATATACTTCCTCGGCATCTCCGCCTTGTGCCTCAACAAATTGTGCAAGTTTTTGTAATGCTTTCCCGGATGTTATGGCATCTTTTAGCATAAAAATTGCCTGTTCTTCCGTTTCTGCTTTTCCTGCCGCAATTACCATTTTACTGCCGAGCGTAAAGCATAAATCCGTAAAATCTGCCGGTCCGCGTCCGTTTAAGGTATCGATTGCTTCTTTTACCTCAAGTGCATTTCCGACTGCATATCCCAAGGGCTGATCCATATCTGAAATTACAGCATAAGTCTTTTTATTTGCGCCGCGACCGATACGGACCATTTCATTCGCCAAAGCAAAAGCATCTTCTTCTTTTTTCATGAATGCACCGCTGCCTGTTTTGACGTCAAGAACTATCGCATCTGCACCGGCTGCTATTTTTTTACTCATAATGGAACTTGCAATCAATGACATATTGTCAACGGTTGCGGTAACATCTCTTAACGCATATAGTTTCTTGTCTGCCAGTGCCAAATCAGCAGTCTGACCCATAATGGAAATGCCGATATCGTTCACCTGATGTATGAATTGTTCCTTAGATATGTCTGTATGAAAACCATGGAAACTTTCCAATTTATCTATGGTTCCGCCGGTATGTCCCAATCCGCGACCACTCATCTTCGCCGTCACAACGCCAACTGCGGCAACCATCGGAATGAGTGTGAGGGAAGTTTTATCACCGACACCTCCTGTGGAATGCTTATCCACTTTGCATCCGTTAATGGAGGATAGGTCAAGGATTTCTCCGCTGTTTGCCATTGCCATTGTCATGTGAAGTGTTTCTTCCTCATTCATTCCCTGAAAATAGATTGCCATCATCATTGCTGACATCTGGTAGTCAGGAATGATACCACATGTATAATCATGTATCATATAATTGATTTCATCCATCGATAACACTCCGCCGCTGCGCTTTTTCATGATTAAATCATACATTCTCATCTCTTTCACCTCTTTCATATTATGGTGTTGCTGTGCTATTTATGATATGGTTCATTTTGCAGAATTCGAAACGAACGATAAATCTGTTCTAAAAGAATTACGCGCATCAATTGATGCGGAAATGTCATATTGGAAAAACTGAGTTGTTCATTTGCTCGTGCCGTTACATCAGATGATAAACCAAGGGAACCTCCGATGACAAATACAATATGACTGTTTCCGTCTACACACAAACGATTGATTTTTCTTGATAAAGCAACCGAATCCGGTTGTTCGCCCTGTATTACAAGCGCAATGACATATGCTTTATTGTCAATGACTTTTAGCAGGCGCTCACCTTCTTTCTTCTTAATCAAGTTCTCGTCTGCCTCGCTTGCGTTGTCAGGTGTCATTTCGTCAGCAACTTCAACAATGTTTAATTTGCAGTATTTATTGAGTCTCTTGTCAAATTCTGCTATCGCATCTCTATAAAATTTCTCTTTGATTTTTCCGACTGCTACAATCGTAATTTTCATTCGTTGTTCTGCTCCTCAATCGAGAATATTGCATCATAAGAATCCTCAAGAAGTGCTTCCAACATTGCTTCCTTTTGATTCGGAAAAGCTTCTTTTATCTTGGATTTCATGATTTCAAATCGATAAAAGTATAATTTTTCATCACTTTCCTTCAATGCATCTTCACCATATGCTTCTGTGACTGCAACGCCTACAAGTGATCCGGTTAATTGTGTTTCCATAAATTGTTCAATTTCTTTTTGCACTTTTTCTTCTTCAGTTACAAGATTTTTGAGGCGTTTGCTACTCATTAATGAATAAATTCCCATTGCAATCATCGCAACCATCAGTACAGCAATCAATATCAAACCGTATGTCGACAGTTGTATCGGGAATACACCAAGCCAAAACAAAATCAATACACTTGCCCCAATAATTCCGACACAAATCAGTATAATTCCGCTGGAACGATGTTCTTCTGATTTGGACGCAGCACTCACATATTCTCCTTCATCGCTTTTTAACGGGATTTTGGTTTCTTCTACATCTTCTTCCAATATATTTTCTCTCAAAAATGTTTGAATCATTTTTACGGCACTTTTATGTTCTTTCTCATCAATCATCAGTGCATACATTTCATTTTCTTCAAGATAAATAATATGGGAAGTTTTGATTCCGTTTGCTTTAAGAAAATCATTTGCAATATTCAATTTCTCTTCCGCACCGAAGAGAACAGGTTTCCCATCCGCATCGTTATTCGTATCATCTAAACTTTCAACCAATTCACATTTACACTCACTGCATGTCTTGATTCCTTTGACATATTCATTTTTACATTTGGGACAAAATGGCATTGTATCTTCCTCCGATTCTTATGATGATTTGTCTGCACTTATCTATCAGTATACGTTTTATTACGTTAATTGTAAATTCTATTTATTTGCTTTTTTTGATAAAATATGCTAGATTGTTAAAGGTTAATGAAATTATGGGAGAATCATTTATGAAGCATACGAAAAAGAGACTTTTATTTTGCATCTTTCTGATTTGCATCTTGGCGGTTACGGGATGTACTTCAGAACAGGAATACAATGAGTACTTACAGGCAGTGACGCAATTTGATCATACGGTTAGAATTTCCACATCAAATTTGAATCAAATTGATGCTTCCGCTGAAGATGCCGCTTCCTTAATGCTTGCAGAATTTGATGCTTTAAATGAAGCTTTTCAAGTGTTTTCAGAAGTGAAGGTGCCAAATGAATTTGCTGATGCCGGCACGCTTGCAAAAGACGGTGCATCCTATATGAGCGAGGCTAACGAACTCTATCATACCGCATTGGAAAGCGACAGTTACGATGCATTTTCTTTGTCTTTGGCAAATGAGAAATACACGCAGGCAGTCTTACGAGTACAGGCCATCGGTGATGTGTTACAGGGAAAAGAAATCAGTGAAGAATTATTGATCAAATAATGATTGATAAAAATTTGTTGAATTGATAAAAAAAGGATTTCAAAAACATGTATATGTTTTGAAATCCTTTTTTATAGTATTATTAGATCCGCAATAATTAATTATGTAAAATGAATAAAATATCTTATGCCGGATTTTCGCGAATGATTAATTATTCACCGGCTCAATTGAAATCCACATAGCCGGTCGTATGCCTAAAACCGACTGAAGTTGATTTATCTCCTCACCTTCTCCTTCTTTCTTAATTGCACCGTCTTCCGAAACATAATAAGAGGTAAATGTCTCTCCTTCCATGTCTGTATTTCGAAGCCACCATGTTTTGATGTTTTCTGACACCATTCGTTGCTCATCATTCTCAAAAAATACATTCACTTCATCAGAACTCAATAAAAAGATTTTATCTGTGATTTCACTATCTCCGTAAGTTGAAGGAAATATCGTATCAAGAATTACACTTTTCTCATCATCTGTAAAGTTCTCATTCAAATATGAACCGTTCAAATTTGAGCGAATATGGGATTCTGCCCAGGCAACCGTCTTGGTTTGATTACCGAAATGGCTACTTCCGGTTATAGACTTACTAATGATCAATGCCTTATCAGCTTCTTTGAGCAATACAATCCACTCTTGATTTTCAGAACCAAAACAAATAGTTTCTCCTACTTCTGTATCATTGATCATCGCATTTCTTGCTTTGGCCGCACCTTCCGCAGCTGTATCGAAATCACCAAGTTCTTTATATTGACTGTAGGCACTTGCATAATAGCCTAAATCATAGGAATTCTTCGCTTCTTGCAATTTTCCTTGTTTCTCCCTTAATTCTTGTGCAGCAACGATTCTCTTTTGCTCCTCCTCATTAACTTTATTCAAAAATTTCATACTTTCGACGACGCATGCGCCAAATCCTACAAATAAAGTAGCAATAATTATCAATATAATGACTGTTTTAATGACTCCGTTTCTCTTTTTCTTCTTTAATTTCTTCTGACAAATTTCTATTTGTTCTTTTGAATCTCTCCATTCCGGTATAGATTCAAATATTTTTATCGCCTGTTTCAGCGAACTCTTACTACATCCATTTCCAGAAAGTTGTCTTGCATTAGCATAAACTTGATCTATTTTTCGACAACGGTCTCGCTCATAAATCGCTTTTAAACTATCTGTCAGAATTGCTTTTAATTTATTATCTGCATATTGCATTACTCTTGCATAAATAGTCTCTTTGTCAAACATGATCTCACTGTTACGTAGATCTCCAACTCTTCTGGCTCGACAAAGTATCATCAATTTCCCCAAATAAGCATTCACATTTTCCGGCTCTCGATCCAGAATTTTCTCACAATATATGTTCGCGTTATCCCACTCTGCATCCTCCAAAAACAGAAATACTCTTTTCTGCCAAGAAGCAATCTCTTGTGAGTTATGTACTACGTTTACGGGTTCAACCGCTTTCATAGGGCTTGTTTTACCAAGAATTTTTTTATTCCATGAATTAGATCTTGCATAAAGCCAAGTTTGGACATATCCAATGCTTGAAATGTTGACAAAGCACTCGGTAAATCGTAAGCGTTCATATCACGATATGCAGGAATGATGACCTTATTGTTATTCTCTTTCATCAAAAGAAGAAAACGGTTCCACTCATTCTTCACCCAAACCGATTCCAAATACTCTGCCTTTGTTCCTATTACAACCATAATTTTTGCACTGTTCAATGCGGCAAAAATGTACGGCTCATACATAGTACCAAGTTTTCCTTCCAACGTTATACGTGAGAAGAAAACCTTTAACCCTTCCTTACATAATTGATAATATATATCCTGCGCCAAAACACTGTCCTGTGTCCTAGTCTGACCATCGCTTTCTTTATAACAAATAAAAACATCAAACGGTGCTTCTTTGGAGGATATTTCGTATATCTTCTTCTGTAAAATCTGAATTTCAGCCGCTTGTTCCTTCAATATCGCTTTTTGTTCTTCATCAGAACAATTGATTGCTTCCAGATAATCTACATCTTCCGAAATCGGGGCATATTGCATTCGGTGGCAAGTCGGCACCTTACGTTCGGTAGTCGGGTCATTAACATACTCAATTCCATATCTGCATAACACAATAGACCAATAAATGTCCGGATCATTTCCGCGATTTTTCAAAACATCCTCATAAATCTCCATTGCTTTGTCAAATTCGCATTTTCTTCTGTAGTTGTTGGCTCTGTTAATGATATTGACACTTTGGTCTCCTTCATATCCGGGTACTGTTTGTTTCGTTTGACAATACTTACACTCGCAAATTCCGTTTCCTGTACCGATTTCCAGTTCTCCGCCACACATTTTACAAATAAAAACAGCCATTTCTCCACTATCCCCTTATCATTAGATTAATAATACACAATTTTTTGTTAAAAATACTCACAATATGTGCGATACACATTGCATGCACCATCTAATTATATCGAACTTATCCTTCTTTTTCAATTACAAATTACTCATTTATGAATCAATTTCTGTTCTTACTGAGTAATCAGTCTGTAACGTTATAAAACAAGTTAAAAATAGGATTAAAAACTCACTGACATGAATTAAGAATCCTATTTATAATTTATTACCTTTATGATTGAACGATTAATGATGGAATAAACGTATCTTTGTAAATGCCATAACCATATCATATTTATTACAGCAATCAATAACAGCGTCGTCACGTACCGAACCGCCCGGTTCCGCAATATATTTTACACCGCTCTTTTTTGCTCTCTCAATATTGTCACTAAATGGGAAGAACGCATCGGAACCGAGTGCAACATCATCCATTTGATTCAGCCATGCACGCTTTTCTTCTTTGGTAAATATCTCAGGTTTTACCTTGAATTTCTCCTGCCATACGCCTTCTGCCAATACATCTTCATATTCGTCTCCGATATAGACGTCAATTGCATTATCGCGGTCTGCTCTGGAAATATTATCGACGAATTGCAAATCCAAAACCTTTGGTGACTGACGAAGCAACCAATTATCGGCTTTGCTTCCTGCAAGTCTCGTACAATGAACTCTGGACTGCTGTCCTGCACCGATGCCGATTGCCTGTCCACCTTTTGCGTAGCAAACGGAATTGGACTGTGTATACTTTAATGTAATTAAGGAAATGAGTAAGTCAATTTTGGCGCTTTCCGGAAGATTTTTGTTCGTGGTAACGATATCCGAAAGAAATTCTTCGTTAATTGCAAGGTCATTTCTACCTTGCTCAAACGTAATTCCAAACACGTCTTTATGTTCAATGGGTTCCGGTGTATAAGATGGATCAATTTCGATGACATTGTATTTTCCACCTTTTTTTGAAGATAATAGTTCTAATGCTTCCGGTTCATATCCCGGTGCAATGACACCATCCGAAACTTCCCTTTTGATGATACGAGCCGTTGAAACATCACAAACGTCAGACAATGCAATGAAATCTCCAAACGAAGACATTCTGTCTGCTCCGCGTGCGCGTGCATATGCACAAGCAAGTGGTGATAATTCACCCAAATCATCAACCCAGTATATCTTTGCAAGTGTATCACTTAACGGAAGTCCAACCGCCGCTCCTGCCGGTGAAACATGCTTGAAGGAAGTAGCCGCCGGAAGTCCTGTTGCCTTTTTTAACTCTTTTACCAATTGCCAACCGTTAAAAGCATCCATAAAATTGATATAACCCGGTTTTCCACATAATACCTTAATCGGCAAATCATTACCGTTATTCACTAAGATTTTCGATGGTTTTTGGTTAGGATTGCATCCGTATTTCAATTCTAATTCTTTCATAAAAGCCTCCTGAATGAATACTTATACATTTTTGTTTACGATTCTTGAAGTTACCATTCCCGTTTTAATATCAATGAAACGAACAAACAAAGATACTTTGTTTTCTTGATTCAGCGAATTCCAAATTGAATTCGTAAACTCATCAATTGTTCCAAAAATCTCTACCAATTTGGGCTCACCTTCAAAACTCGGAAGCGGATTGCCGTCACTTTGATATGTATGAATCAGTCTTCCCTCTCCTGCTTTCGGGTTTTCGTATGCATAAGTGTAACGATTGCA
This sequence comes from uncultured Lachnospiraceae bacterium, assembly GCA_964389005.1. Lineage (GTDB taxonomy): Bacteria > Bacillota > Clostridia > Lachnospirales > Lachnospiraceae > CAYMCV01. The sequence goes on from CAYMCV010000083.1 coordinate 10,524, forward strand.
CGAAGAAGCATCGCCCTCATTACTTTTTAGGATGGATAACGCATAGTTATATGTCTGATTCTCAACATGCATAATTCCCGATATACGTGGCGTATAGTTTGGCCCATCGGGCTCAAACTCTCTGCTTCGAAGCGACTGTTCAAAAGTCATCTGATGATCCATTCCTTCATAAATTGTATCAGTTTGATCGCCGTTTGTAACTATGGTTTTGTTACCGAGCACACGAACCGGTGCATAAATAATCAAACTAGGGTCTGTCATTTTGGAAGGATCAAATGCTTGTGTGCGGATTCCGTCTCCATCTTCTACAAAGATACGATTACGACTGTTTTCACTTCTTCCCATTATGAAATAGGCTGCAACCGCGCTGCATCCGTCTGCGGATTTTCCAAGAATGATGCCTCTTCCGGGATATGAATTCCCCTGTAACTCATTAGTTAATTGTAATTTCTTCATATGTTTTTCCTCCGAAACGAATGATATATCTACTTTAATAAGCCAATGAACATCATGCAAATAGACGAGAAGTATAGAATTATACTTATCAAAATGATAAATATACTCAAACTCATAGCAATAATGCCGCAAATCAT
>CAYMCV010000084.1:0-11110 GCA_964389005.1 uncultured Lachnospiraceae bacterium
AAGCAATACGCGAGGCACGGGAGATTCAGGCATGGGGACGCGGTTTGTATAATGCCGCTGACTACGATGCGCCGCTTCAAAAGTGGATAGGACCGTGGTTTTTGAATCAATCGGTGTTGACCAAGGGCATGTTATTATTGGATGGGCTTGGTGTAATTGTTACGTTAATTTCCGGTGTGATTGCAATTGCAAGAAAGAAAAAAGAGCACATTTCATGGTTATTATTTACCGGTATCGTATATGCCTCCTTTTTCCTCTGGCTGTTTTCGGCACCGCTCGTTCGTTACGGATACGCTTATATCATACTGCCGTTCTTACTGGCATTCGGCTATTGGCTTTCGCAATATGAAAAGATTCAATATGTTCTGATGGCAGCTTCGGCACTGTTTCTCTTATACAAATCCGTTGCGGTTGTCGGATACATTCGGGAGTCGTGGGCGCAGCCCTTTTATCTGCAACAAATGCCTTACGAGGAGTTTGAATTGGAATCTTATGAGGTTTACGGGCATACCTTTTATATGCCGAAACAAGGCGATCAAGTCGGCTACGAATCGTTTCCGGCGATGCCTTATCGATTTACGGGTAGTTTCCGCGGAGAGGAACTTCGGGATGGTTTTGTAAGGTAGCATCCTCTTGCCAAAGACGGGTTTTAGGTGTAAACTATCCACAAGTCAAAAAGAGAAAAAATGAAGTGGGAGGCATGTGATATGTCAATGCAATCGGAAATGATACAGAGACAACTTTTGGAAGCAAAGCTCGAGCAGGCGCTGAACGATACGACGAAGCGGATGTTTGATAAAGATATTCAGGCTTGTGATAATAAAGAGTTGTATTATGCACTCCTGAGCGTTACGAAAGATTTAACGAAGGTAACGGATCGAATTAACGGAGAGAAGAAAGTTTACTATATTTCATCGGAGTTTCTCATCGGCAAGTTGTTATCCAATAACTTGATGAATCTCGGGGTATATGACCGCACAAGTCAGATACTTGAGAAATATGGAAAGTCCCTTGATTTCATAGAGGAGTGTGAGCCGGAACCGTCCTTGGGAAATGGCGGTCTGGGAAGACTGGCGGCATGCTTTTTGGATTCCATTGCGACGCTGGGGTTGCCCGGAGACGGTATTGGACTCAATTATCATTTTGGACTGTTTCAACAGGTGTTCCGTCGTCAGAAACAATGTGCAGAGAAGAATGAGTGGATTGAGCCGCATTCGTGGCTGAATAAGACAGATGTCTCTTTTGAAGTGGAATTCGGTAACGGAACCGTGAAATCCAGACTGTATGATATTGATATCGTTGGGTATGAGAATGGTGTGAACAAACTGCATCTCTTTGATTTGGAGACTGTTGATGAGTCCTTGGTCAAGAAGGGCATTACCTTTGATAAAAAAGAAACACAAAAGAATTTAACGCTGTTCCTCTATCCGGATGATTCGGATGAAGCAGGCAATTTGTTGCGTATCTATCAACAATATTTTATGGTCAGCAATGCGGCGCAGTTTATTCTTAGCGAATTACGTGAACGTAAGTATGATTTGCGTAAAATGTACCGTTACGCGGTCATTCAGATTAACGATACGCATCCGACTATGATTATTCCGGAGTTGATTCGAATTTTTACCGAAGAGAAGGCAATCAGTATGAGCGAAGCTATTGAGATTGTGAGCAAGACCTGTGCTTATACAAATCATACAATACTGGCGGAAGCATTGGAAAAATGGCCATTGCATTATCTGAATCAGGTAGTTCCGCAGTTGATTCCCATCATCAAAGAGTTGGATCGCAGGGTAAAAGAGCAGTATGAAGATCCTTCTTTGTGGATTATCGACAATGATAATCGCGTTCATATGGCGAATATCGATATTCACTATGGATTCTCCGTGAACGGCGTGGCGGCGATACATACGCAGATTTTGGAAGAGACGGAATTGAATCAGTTTTATCGGGTTTATCCGGAGAAATTCAATAACAAAACCAACGGGATTACGTTCCGCAGATGGTTGCTTTCCTGCAATCGTGATTTGTCCGCATATATTACGCAATTGATTGGCGATGGCTTCAAGAGAGATGCCAACGAATTGGAGAAGTTACTTCAGTTTAAAGACGACAGAAAAGTTCTTGCCGCGCTCGATGCAATCAAGCAGCAGAAAAAGCGTGAATTGGCTGCATACATTACAAAGAATGAGAAAATCCGCATCAATCCGGACTCGATTTTTGATATTCAGATCAAAAGAATGCATGAATACAAACGTCAGCAGATGAATGCATTGTACATCATTCATAAATATCTGGAAATCAAAGCAGGCAAGAAACCGGTGCGTCCGATTACTTTCATTTTCGGCGCCAAGGCGGCACCTGCATACATTATCGCACAGGATATCATTCATTTGATACTGGTAATGCAGGAAATTATTAAGAAAGATCCGGATGTCAGAGACTATATGACACTTGTCATGGTGGAGAACTATAATGTTGCTTATGCACAGCGTTTGATTCCGGCATGCGATATTTCCGAGCAGATTTCACTGGCAAGCAAGGAAGCCAGCGGAACCGGCAATATGAAGTTTATGCTGAACGGAGCCGTGACTTTAGGAACAGCAGACGGAGCCAATGTGGAGATACATGACCTTGTCGGAGATGATAATATCTACATTTTTGGAGAGGAAAGCGCGCAGGTCATCGAACATTACAAGTTGGGTGATTATGTTGCAAAAGATTACTACAAACGCAGTAAAAAAATTCGTGCGGCGATGGATTTCATTGTCGGACCGGAAATGATGAAATATGGGAATCCAAAGCAATTGGAACGTCTGTATCAAGAGTTGCTGAACAAAGATTGGTTCATGACGCTACTGGATTTTGAATCCTATGTAAAAACCAAAGATCGTATGCTGCGTGATTATGAGAAGAGTAACAAATGGAGAAAGATGATGCTTGTCAATATTGCCAAAGCAGGCTTTTTCTCATCCGACAGGACGATTGAGGAATACAACCGTGATATTTGGAAGTTGCGATAATACGACAGATGCAGGATATATGATGATACACGTATCTTTGTCTCTATTCAGAGACATTCTTAGAAACGGAGAATGAGATGAGAAGAACCGGAGTGTTGCTGCCGGTCAGCAGTTTACCTTCTTCATACGGAATTGGTGCCTTTTCGCAGGAGGCTTATGAATTTGTGGATTTTTTGGCGGCCGCGGGGCAAACGTATTGGCAGATTCTTCCGCTCGGACCTACGGGATACGGAGATTCGCCATATCAGGCTTTTTCCACATTTGCCGGGAATCCCTATTTTGTAGATTTAACAGAATTGATTCAAAATGGATGGTTAACGAAGAAGGAATGTGACGACGCCATGTCGGACACCGGCAGTGGTTATGTACACTACGAGGCATTGTTTAAGAGTCGATTCAAACTATTGCACAAGGCATATCTTCATTCAAAAATTGCAAACGATCAAGAGTTTATAGAATTTCAACAAAAGAATGAGGCTTGGCTTTCGGATTACAGTTTGTTTATGGCAATCAAAGACGCAATGGGCGGCAAGAGTTTCTTGGAGTGGCCGACGGATATCAGAATGCGAAAACCTGCGGCATTGCGCAAGTATAAGGCGACTTATGCGAACGAGTGCAGATTTTATGCATTTATTCAGTACTTTTTCCGAAAACAGTGGAGTGCACTCAAAACATACGCCAATAGCAAGAAAATTCGGATTATTGGAGATATACCTATTTATGTCGCACTTGACAGTGCGGATACATGGGCACATCCGGAGTTGTTCCAACTGGATAAAAAAGGGAACCCGACAGCAGTTGCGGGCTGCCCCCCCGATTATTTTTCGGCAACCGGCCAGTTGTGGGGCAATCCGCTGTATCGTTGGGATTACCATACCAAGACGAATTATGCGTGGTGGATGGAGCGATTGTCGCACTGTTTTACGTTGTATGACGTGGTACGCATCGATCACTTCCGCGGTTTTGATGAATATTACAGCATCCCGTTCAAAGATCCGACGGCAGAGTATGGCCATTGGGAACAGGGACCGGGGATGGACTTTTTTCATGTCATGCGTGATACGCTTGGTGACAAACCTGTTATTGCGGAGGATTTGGGCTTTTTAACCAAAAGCGTTCTGAAACTGGTTCAAGACACCGGATTTCCGGGGATGAAGGTATTGGAGTTTGCTTTTGATTCAGATGAGGATAATGATTATTTACCGCATAATTTCGATAAAAATTGTATTGTTTATACGGGAACACATGACAACGATACCGTTATTGGTTGGTATGAGACGCTGAAGAAGAAAGACCGGCGTTGGCTACGCAACTACCTGCATGTACGGACCGGCAACAACATTGCATGGGATTTGATTCGTCTCGGCAGTGCGTCGGTAGCAGATACACTGATTGTACCGATGCAGGACTATTTGGAATTGGGTTCCGAGGCCAGAATCAATACGCCCTCCACGCTCGGAATGAATTGGGAGTGGCGTATGAAAAAGGGACAATGCACGTTGGAGTTGGCAGAAAAAATGCGACGTTTGGCGCAATTATACGGAAGGCTGCAGTAGAGAGAGGCCGTGTTGACTGAGGGAAGAGTTTGAGTAACGCGAATCTTCGGTTACATCATCTTGAAACCAATCGGGCGGAATGAAGGTATTGGCAGCTTTTAGATTCATAAACTCTACTTCTGCAACGATGAGCGAACTGAGCGCACCGCGAAATAAATCAAGTTCGATGGTCAGTCCATCAAGGTAAGGAATGAGATAGCGTCGTTTGGTAATAACGATACCGTCAGCCTTCAGAAGCAAGTGTTCATAAGAGGCCTGTGTCAACGGCAGATTGGATTCTTCTCTGGCGAGTAGTCCTTGTCCCTTATACGTCAGATAGTAGATATCATCTTCTTTACGCACCCGGACGACAGGGGAAGTCGACAAATATCCCTGCTCGATTTCGTGATATGCGTACTGCTCCAAATGTTCGGGGAGCGTTTTGATTGTAAATTTTCTCTCTATTTCCACGATAATCACCATATCCTTTTATTGATAAAAATATTCTAGCATACACATGTGACATAGAAAAGTATTTTTAGATAAGTTTATTTATTCGGCAGATTTGAAAATGGAGGTTCCTATGGAGTGGTATCAAGCATTACGTGAGTTTGGAACGTATTCCGCGATATTTCGAATTGTATTGGCGTTTGTAGTAGGCGGTATCATCGGAGTCGAAAGAGAAAAAAGCGGCCGGCCGGCAGGCTTAAGAACACATATTTTGGTATGCCTTGGTTCGACGATGACAGTTTTAATTGGCTTATATGCATCCGAATATCTACAGTTGAACACCGACCCGATGAGGGTTGCGGCACAGGTGGTTTCCGGAATTGGATTTTTGGGTGTCGGAACCATTCTGGTCAAGGGGCATGATCATATTACGGGATTGACGACGGCAGCGGGACTTTGGGCTACTGCGACGGTGGGGATTGCAATCGGAATCGGCTTTTATGAAGCGGCATTTGTTTGTGTGTTGATTATGATTCTGACGACGGCGATACTGTACCGTTTCGAAAAGAAAAAAACCGAGAGACGCAGAGGAAATTCGTTGTATATTGAATTATCGGATGCCGGTAAGGTGAACGAACTGATTTCCTTTATTGAGGCGACTTATCCAATCACCGAGGTTCGGGCAGTCAACCCGAAGAGCGCGGGAGCGAATGCAGTTGGATTGGAATTGAACATCACCTTGCACAAAGAAGGTGATTATGAAGAAATGATTTCGTCAATCAGAAACAGAGACGAAGTCCTGTATGTGATGTAGTAAAAGAATGCACAGCAATTGTAAAAACACATATGAATAAAAACAAACCGACAGGCGTCGCAATACGCACTGTCGGTTTTGTGATAGACTAGATTAATGATGTGCTGAAATATCGCTCCACACGATCGGCAAGCACGGTGGCAATTACCATGTCTTTGCCGTATTTTTGCGCCATCTGTTTGGCGGCCCATACATTGGCACCGGATGAAGTTCCGCAAAGCAACCCCTGTACTTTTGCCAGTTCTCTGGCGGTGTTGATGGCATCATCATCGGTAACTTCGATGATATCTGTTATGATGGAGATATCAAGGATATCCGGAATGAAACCATCTCCGATTCCTTGAATCTGGTGTAGTCCGGGTTCGTCACCCAACAGTGCGGAGACATTTTTGGGTTCAACCGCAACAATTTTGGTTGAGGGATTTTGCTCTAAAAGATACTTTGCAATTCCCTGTAAGGTTCCGCCGCTACCGATACCCGAAACAAAAATATCGATTTTACGGTCAAGTTGAGAACAAAGTTCCACTGCGGTGGTACGATAATGAATATCGGGATTCGCCGGATTTTTAAACTGTTGCGGTACAAAGTATTCATCCGAAGAGGACGCGATTCTGACTGCTTCGTCGACGGAACCGCCAATGCTTAATTCCGGTGGAGTCAGCACCAGTTCGGCACCGAGTGCGCGAATGATTTTCTTACGTTCCTCACTCATATTCTCAGGCATAACGATGATAACTTTGTAGCCTTTGCGTACACCGCAAAGTGCCAAGCCGATGCCGGTATTACCGGAAGTGGGTTCGATAATTGTCATACCCGGGCGTAATTTTCCGGCTACTTCTGCTTCTTCAATCATATTTTTGGCAATGCGGTCTTTGATGCTGCCACCGGGGTTCAGAAACTCCGCTTTTGCATAGATTTCACAGCCGGTGGATTCTTTTAGACTAATGAGCGGTGTGTTTCCGATTAAATCCAAGACATTTGATGTATACATAGAATATCCCTTTCTGCTATCATGAATCATGATGAAGCGCATATGCTTTATTTTATGTACAAAAAGCATTGATTTCCACTTAAGTAGTATACTTTTTTTGCACCGGAATGTCCAGCATAACATGATATAGAAATGATTAAGGATTTTTCGGTTGACATATTATCAAAACGATATTAACATACAGATAACGAAGGAGGAGATAGGCAAAATGAAATTAAGAAAAGTATTGATTGTAATTATGGTAACACTGATGATGCTATCGCTGACGGGATGCAATACCTTGGCGAAATTGGTTAGAATCGGAAACGCTGCTTTGAATGCTGCTCGTGAAGAAAGCACGGATACAGCAGATGAGGAAGCTGAATTCGAAGATGAGAGCGAATCAGAATTAGCGGATGAGAGCGAAGCCGAATCAGAATCTGAAAAAGAATCGGAATTAGTAAAGGATATCGCATCGGAGATAACATATAAAGATATCTATGATATTGCCGACGGGGAGGATATATTTCATGTATCGCCCAAAGGGAATGTTACCTTTCAAGTAGAGGCGGTATATGATACGACTTACGATGACGAGTATAACGAGATTGGTGACTATGGATATGAGACACTGGAAATCACATCCGATACCACGCCGAATCTGAAATGGGCAATACAGACGTGGAATGATGAAGTATTAAAGGGGACATGTGATTTAATCGAAGAGATTGATTCGTACGCCATTACGGACAGCAGGGATGATGGTTTATGGAATGAAGGAATGTGTTATTCCATGAATACCAATATCTATGTGCGACGCGCAGATGAGAGTGTATTTTCCTATCTGCATACAACGTCATCTTATACCGGAGGTGCACATGGTAATATCGTATACGAGGGTTTGAATTTTGACTCACAGACAGGGGAATATATTTCTATCAAAGATGCGGTTACAGATACAAGAGTACTCTGCGAAGTGATTGAGGAGAAATTCAATGAGTTGTACGGTGCCGATGAGTTTCTTTATGGCGATGATTTGTCCTCCTATCTTTTAGAGACGTATTTCGGCGTATTGGATTCCGAAAATTCTAAATTGAATTTTTTGATTGGACATGAAGGAATCATTGTTGTTTTTAGCCCTTATGAAATCGCATGTTATGCCACGGGATGTGTTGAAGTTACGATTCCTTACAGTGAGTATCCCGATTTATTGAGGAGCGAATATTTTGAAGGGGCAAGCGAGAATTATATGTTTCGTTATCCTGCACTGATTTCCTCCGTTGATGTAAACAACGACAAGAGGATGGATACGATTTATTCCTATGTGATTTTGAAGGATGGAATTTCTTCGGATGTGGGTGTTTCTGTAAACGATGTGGAAGTGCAGCAGGAGGAGATTGTATACACCGCATCACACTATTATGTTCGGAATGATGGCAAGAGCTACGTCTATATTGCGCTGAATGAGGATTATTCAGAAAGTTCGGTCATGGTTTTTGACATTAATGGTTCCACTCCGACGTATGTAGGAAGTTTTATGGGGACAATGACCACAGCGACGGACCCGACGGAGATTGCAGTCAGAAAGAGAATAGACATTCTTAGTACTTATGAGGGCTTGAAATTTTACCATGCCGGAGACGACGGCTTGCCGGTAGCCGATACGGAAACATATATTTTAAATCCATTTTATAGTTTGATATCGGTTGTGGATTTAACCGGAGATTTGGTTTCGGATGAGACTTTTGAGACGATTGGACAGGAAACAGTACCTGCAGGATTGATCTTTGAATTTATTGCAACCGACAACGCGACTTATATCATTTTCCGTGTTGACAGTATCGGACTCATCAAATATGAGATTACAACCGAGTGGCCGCAGCTCATCAATGGCGTTGATTCCAATGAGTGTTTTGAGACGTTGTATTATGCGGGATAGATAAAAATAACATATTCATATAAAAAATGCCCTCTATCACAAAGATAGGGGGCATTTACATTTGATAAAAATTATCCCATAGTAACTGTTACATGGTATTCGGTCTTGCCTTTAACATAAGGAATGATGCAACCGTCAACATTCTGTCCGTCGACAACCATACTTGCAATACCCTTCTCAACATTATTCGGATTTTTAACGTCGATGTAGTAGGTTCCTTCACGGAACTGTCTTGTAATCTTGAAGTCACCGAATCCCTTCGGTACACAAGGATTGATGCTTAAGCCTGTATGTGTGGGATAAACACCTAAAATATACTGTGAAATATTAACAAAAGTCCAAGCAGCACAACCGGTCAACCAACTGTTCTTTGCTTCGCCATGGTACTTCGCATCCGCACCGGCAACCATCTGTGAATATACATAGGGTTCCGTACGATGAATCTCACTGATTTCTTCAACGTAAGCAGGGCAGGTTTCTTTATAAATTCTAAAAGCACTGTCGCCACGCCCGATAACGGTTTCTGCAATGGAAACCCATGGATTGTTGTGGCAGAAGATACCTGCGTTCTCTTTATATCCGGGCGGATAAGAGGATACTTCGCCGAGTTCAACGTGGTACTGTGTATAAGCGGGCTGTAACAGCATGATACCGTATTTGGTTTCCAATTTCTCCTGAACGGAATCCAGTGCTTTTTTTGCAAGTCCTTCCTCCACGCCGACACCTGCCAAAACGCAGAAGCCCTGCGGCTCAATAAAGATCTGACCTTCTTCGCACTCTTTGGAACCGACTTTATTGCTGTATGCATCATAAGCACGTACAAACCAATCGCCGTCCCAACCGTCTTTTAGGATAGCGTCATAGACTTTATCGACTTCGGCAAGTGCATAAGCTGCTTCGGCTTCATCGCCCATCAATTTACATAAATCAGCGTATTCTCTACCGTATTTTACAAACATACCACCGATAAAAATGGATTCGGCAACGGGACCTTCACTGGGACCAAAGGTCTGGAAGGATTCTCCGGGATTCTCTGAGAAGCAGTTTAAGTTCAGGCAGTCATTCCAATCGGCACGTCCGATGAGCGGAAGATTGTGCGGTCCCTTGTGATTTACAATATAATCGAGAGAACGTTTCAAATGTCCCATCAACGAAGTAGCTTTGCTCCAATCATTGTCGTAAGGAACTTGTTCCTCAAGAATGGTAGTATCGCCGGTCTCGCGTACATAAGCGCTGACACCGCCAATCAACCATAGCGGATCATCGTTAAAGCCGGAACCGATGTCGGAATTACCCTTCTTGGTCAGGGGCTGATACTGATGATATGCGCTTCCGTCCTCAAACTGGGTAGAAGCAATGTCAATGATTCTTTCACGAGCACGATCGGGAATCAAATGTACGAAGCCGAGCAAATCCTGACAGGAATCTCTGAATCCCATGCCACGGCCGATACCCGACTCATAATATGATGCGGAACGACTCATATTAAAAGTAACCATACACTGATACTGATTCCAAATGTTAACCATACGGTTCACTTTGTCATTCGAAGATTCAACACAATACTTCGCAAGAAGATTCTTCCAATAATCACGTAAGTCTGCAAATGCCTTGTCAAAATCGGCATCGGATTGATATTTGGAGAGCAAAGCATTGGCGGGTTTCTTGTTGATGATTCCCTTGGATTCCCATTTGTCTTCCACAGGATTCTCCACATAACCGAGAACGAAGATAAAGGATTTGCTTTCGCCGGGAGCTAATTTGATGTTCAGTTGGTGTGCAGCAATGGGTGCCCAGCCGCTTGCCATGGAATTCTTACATTGTCCTTTTAATACGGCATCAGGTGCGTCCGCACCGTTGTATGTACCGATAAATTCTTCTCTGATGGTATCAAAACCGTCAACAGGTGCATTAACGGAATAAACCGCGTAGTGATTGCGGCGTTCTCTGTATTCTGTCTTGTGATAAATTGTGGAGCCGATGACTTCCACTTCGCCGGTGCTTAAGTTTCTCTGGAAGTTTCTGGAATCGTCGTCTGCATTCCAAAGGCACCACTCCACATAGGAGAAAAGTGACAGAGATTTTGCAACATCTGATTCATTGGTTATGGTAATCTTGCTGACTTCGCAAGTATCGTTCATCGGGACAAATGTAAGAACAGATGCCTTCACTTGATTCTTCGCACCGGTAAAACGGCTGTAACCGATACCGTGTCTGCATTCATAAGAATCCAATTCTGTTTTGGTAGGCTGCCATCCGGGATTCCAAACGGTATCACCATCTTTGATATAGAAATACTTACCGTTACAATCATAAGGAACATCATTGTAGCGATAACGTGTCAGACGCAGCAATTTCGCATCCTTATAAAAAGTATACCCG
>CAYMCV010000085.1:0-11084 GCA_964389005.1 uncultured Lachnospiraceae bacterium
TTGTTCATATCGTACAGCGTCACGCCTTCACCCTTTTCAAAAACCACGGGGTAACGATTATAGGTATGCAAAATCACCTGCTCTGCCTGTTGTATTTGTTCGTTCATCATAAGTTTGTCCTCTCAATTCTCGTTCATGTCTTCATCTGCGACAATTGCAGTTCCAATTCCGTGCTTCGTAAAAATTTCCAAAAGCAAGCAATGTGGAATTCTTCCGTCCAAAATATGCACTCTGCTGACACCGTTCTCGACAGCTGACGTACAATTATTCAGTTTCGGAAGCATCCCGCCGCCGATAAAACCTTCTTCAATCAATTCGTGTGCGGCCGAAGCACTGATTCTCGAAATAAAAGATGACTTATCGTTGATGTCACGATACAATCCCTCAATGTCCGTCAAAAATGCAAGTTTCTCTGCTTTTACCGCTTTTGCAATCTCACATGCGGCATCGTCTGCATTGATGTTGTAACTTGCAAAGGTATCGTCAAGTCCGATGGGTGCGATAATCGGTAAAAAGTCATTTTCCAGTAAATCATACAGAATCTTTGCATTGACTTCCTTAATGTCACCAACGAATCCGATGTCTTTTCCGTCCGGATACTTCTTGTCAACTTTGAGCAATCCGCCATCTTTTCCGCTGATTCCGACTGCTTTGACGCCCAGTTCCTGTACCATGGCAACCAGACTTTTATTCACTTTATTCAGAACCATCTCCGCAACTTCCATGGTTTCCGCATCCGTAACACGCAGTCCGTTGACAAACTCCGATTTCTTGCCGATTTTATCTACCCATTTACTGATTTCCTTGCCACCGCCGTGTACAATAATCGGCTTGAAACCAACCAGTTTCAGAAGCGTTACGTCTGTAATTACGTTCTTCTGCAATTCCTCGTTACTCATTGCACTTCCACCGTACTTTACAACAATAATCTTCCGATTATACTTCTGTATATACGGCAATGCCTCAACAAGTACCGATGCTTTTTCCAGAACTTTTTCCATATCTTTATTCACATTTACTTCCATTTTTACAGCCCCTTTCGTCTCGTTAAGAACGGTAGTCCGCGTTGATTTTGACATAATCATATGTTAAGTCACAACCCCATGCGCAGGCAGTCTCATCTCCGGCTTTCATATCCGCAATGATTCTGACTTCCGAACAGGAAAGGATTTCTGTTGCCTCTTCCTCGCTGTAATCGGTGGCAGTACCTTCTTTGCAAATCTGAATCTTCTTTCCGGCACCTTCAAAGTACAAATCAACATTTTCCGGATCAAACTTTGCACCGGAGTATCCCATGGCACAAAGAATTCTTCCCCAGTTGGCATCGTGACCGTAGATGGCCGCTTTGGTCAAACTTGATGTAATAACCGCTTTGGCCAGTTTTTTGGCGTCTTCCTTGGTTGCCGCATGGATGACTTTGGTCTCAATCAATGCGGTTGCGCCCTCTCCGTCACCTGCCATCATCTTGGCAAGCGTGGTATTTACATAGGAAAGTGCTTCCGTGAATTTCAAATAATCTTCGTCTTCTTCCGTAATTTCCGGATTGCCGGCGGTGCCGTTTGCCAATAGGAGGAGCGTATCGTTCGTTGAGGTGTCGCCGTCAACCGAAATCATGTTAAATGTATCTTTTACGTTGTCGCTTAACGCTTTTTGCAACAATTCCTTACTGATGCATAAATCTGTAGTTAAAAATCCCAACATCGTGCACATATTCGGATGAATCATTCCGGAGCCCTTGCACATTCCGCCGAGTGTTACGGTTACACCCTTAACTTCAAACGTAACCGCCGCTTCTTTGGAAATGGTATCTGTGGTCATAATGGCCTTGGCTGCCTTGGTTCCGTCTTCCAATGTATCTCCGATATTCTCTGCAAGCATTTTGACACCTGCCACAATTCTGTCAATCGGAAGTTGAACGCCGATGACGCCTGTGGATGTAACCAGTACGGCTTCCTTTGGAACTTTTAACGCCTCATAAACCGCCTGCGCCGTCTGCTCACAGTAATTATAACCCTGTTTGCCGGTACATGCATTGGCAATTCCCGCATTCACAACAACTGCCTGTGCAAACGGTGCATGATACACAACTTCTTGATCCCACAACACCGGTGCTGCCTTCACCACGTTACTTGTAAACGTTCCGGCCACCTTACACGGCACCTTACTGTAAACCATTGCCATGTCTTTTCTTTCCTTATATTTAATTCCCGCTGCCGCGTCTGCTGCATAAAAACCCTTTGCCGCCGTAACTCCGCCTGAAATGATATTCATATCTGCCTCCGTTCTCCGCAATACTACGGATTATATTTTACGTCGTTTTCTGTATTCAACGTATAATCATAATAATTCAAGTCCTCACGCAGCTTCCATCCGATGCTACTCCAAAATCTATTACCGACTTCGTTCTTTTTGAAAGCTATCAGTGAAACCTTGGTGATTCCTTCGTCCTTCAATGCCTGCAGTGCAAAATCAACCATTTTTTCTCCGATTTTGCGTCTTCTGTAATCACTGCTGACACAGACATGGTAGAAACATCCGCGTCTGCCGTCGTTCCCGCACAGGATTGCTCCGACGATTTTCCCATCGCAAAGCGCAACGACACTTGTTGTCGGATTTCTGCGAAGAAACTTCGCGATTCCTTCTCGTGAATCGTCCAAGGAACGCATTGCGAAGCCCTGAATCGATTTCCAAAGTGCATATACCGCATCGTAATCTGCTTCTGTCATTGCTCTAACCGTTATTTGACTCATACAATCACTCCTTTATACCTGTGTCTACGGGAACATCGGAACGAGGGTAAGTCCCTCATCCTCCGGAAGATTAAACATCAAGTTCATGTTCTGTACGGCCTGCCCTGCGGCTCCCTTCACCAGATTATCCATGGCACCCATCATGATGACGCGACCTGTCCGCTCATCAATTTTGAAATTAACATCAACGTAATTGCTGCCTTCCACCCACTTTGTTTCCGGGCACTCTCCTTCGGGCAATACACGTACAAACTTTTCTTTTAGATAAAAAGAATTGTAAATTGCGCGTAATTCCTCGGCTGTCGGCAAGGTCTGATCCGCTTTCTTCAATAATGTTGCATAGGAAGTGGTCAGAATTCCACGGTTCATCGGAACCAAATGCGGTGTGAAATTCACGTAAAGTTTCTTCCCTGCCGCATATCCGAGCTGTTCTTCAATCTCCGGGGTATGACGGTGCGTCGTTACGCCGTAAGCTTTGATATTCTCGTTCACTTCACAATATAGATTGGCTGTCTTCGCACCTCTGCCCGCACCGGAAGTTCCGCTCTTGGCATCGATGATGATGCTGTCCGGGTCAATGATTCCTTCTTTTAATAAGGGATAAATCGATAAAAACGTACATGTGGGATAGCAACCCGGGTTCGCAACCAATCTTGCGTTTTGAACCGCTTCCCTGTTCACTTCACACAAGCCGTAAACTGCTTCTTGAATCAATTCCGGTGTCGGATGTTTGATTTTGTACCATTCCTCGTATGTCGCCACATCTTTAATCCTGAAATCGGCGCTCAAGTCAATGACTTTGACTTTGGACAAAACGTTCTCCGACAACATTGATGCGCAAAAGCCCTGCGGGGTTGCGGTAAAAACAACATCCACACGATTCATCAATTCTTCTATATTATCATCCATACAAATATCGTCAACGATTTCGAACATGTTATGATATACATCACTGTATCTTTGATCGATATAACTCTTGGAACCATACCATACAATCTCTGCGTCCTTATGCGCTGTCAGTATTCTGACAAGTTCGCCTCCCGCATAACCCGTTGCTCCAATAATTCCTACTTTAATCATGGCTCCTACCTCCTTATTTCATCATTTTTCGAACGTAACTTCCAATCGTAGTTTGCCGTTCGGGGATAAATACTTTGCCATCGTAGCACTTTTTTATATGAAGCGCAAGCGTTTTACGTAATTTTTTGCATATTTTTTCTTGTTCTGTGCATATTATACATTTTGCTGTGAATATTCTGCATATTTTCGTTTTGTTTTCATAATTATTTGCATAATTTTGCACTTGCTTTTTGAAATGAATTGTTGTATAGTATGAAAAAAGCGAAACGGATAATTGCATTCCTATTCATTGGACGCAATTACCTGAAATAAAACACAACGGAGGTTTATCATGAAAGAGAAAGTTATACTTGCCTATTCCGGCGGATTGGATACCACGGCGATTATTCCCTGGTTGAAAGAAAACTTTGATTACGATGTTGTTTGTGTTTGCATCAATTGCGGACAGTGCGAAGAACTTGACGGTCTTGAAGAACGTGCGAAATTCTGCGGCGCGGAGAAACTCTACATTGAAGACGTTATCGATGAATTCTGTGATGAATACATTGTTCCATGCGTTCAGGCACACGCCGTATATGAGAATAAGTACTTGCTCGGCACATCCATGGCAAGACCGGTTATCGCTAAGAAATTGGTAGAAATTGCACGTAAAGAAGGTGCGACCGCTATCTGTCACGGTGCAACAGGTAAAGGAAACGATCAGATTCGTTTTGAACTCGGTATCAAGGCTCTTGCACCGGATCTTAAGATTATCGCTGCTTGGAGAAATGATAAGTGGACCATGGATTCCCG
Source organism: uncultured Lachnospiraceae bacterium (assembly GCA_964389005.1). Classification (GTDB taxonomy): domain Bacteria; phylum Bacillota; class Clostridia; order Lachnospirales; family Lachnospiraceae; genus CAYMCV01. Next base: position 4,623 of record CAYMCV010000085.1, read on the forward strand.
TGAATCTGAGATTGCATACTGCAAGGCACACGGCATTGATTTACCGTTCTCCGCAGATAACAGTTACAGCCGTGACCGTAACTTATGGCACATCAGCCACGAAGGTCTGGAACTGGAAGACCCGGCAAACGAACCGAACTTTGAGCATCTCTTGGTTCTCGGAACCACTCCTGAGAAAGCACCGAATGAGGGCGAATATGTCAGCATTTCCTTTGAAAAAGGAATCCCGACTGCCATCAATGGCAAGGCGATGAAGGTTTCCGACATCATTCGTGAATTGAATGTACTTGGCGGTAAGCACGGTATCGGTATCGTTGATATCGTAGAGAACCGTGTTGTCGGCATGAAATCCCGCGGCGTATATGAGACACCGGGCGGAACCATCCTCTACGAAGCACATCAGCAATTAGAGGAATTGATTCTTGATCGCGACACTTACACCATGAAAAAAGACCTTGGCAACAAGTTTGCCGACATCGTATATGAAGGAAAATGGTTTACGCCACTTCGTGAAGCCGTTCAAGCTTTTATCGAATCGACACAGACCTATGTCACCGGAGAAGTGAAATTCAAACTTTACAAAGGAAACATAATCAAGGCGGGTACCACCTCTCCCTACTCTTTATATAATGAGAGCATCGCATCATTCACCACCGGTGATTTATATGATCATCACGATGCAGAAGGATTCATCAATCTCTTTGGTCTTTCCTGCAAAGTGCGTGCAATGAAGATGCAGGAAGTCAACGGACAGAAATAAATGTAACGATTACCGAAGCATAATGGGCAACGAGGGAACGAATGAATACTATTTACTACATCAGTGCATACTTAATTCTGGTAAATCTCATAGCGTTTGCTGTTATGGGCATTGATAAAAACAAGGCAAAAAGGCATAAATTCCGTATTCCTGAAGCCGTGTTGTTCATTCTTGCCATCATTGGCGGAAGCATTGGTTCCATTGGCGGAATGTATACCTTTCGGCACAAGACAAAGCATGCCTCATTTGTATTCGGTATGCCCTTTATTCTGATTCTGCAGGTGGCTGCAATTCTATGGTTGTGGCTGTCTTCCATCGAAATTGCGTTTCTGTAACTTTATCTATTGAGCCGGCATGGGATAAAATCCTTGCCGGCTTTTGTGTGCGCGATGCGGATATTTAACTCTTTGATGGGCAAAATGCATAAGAGTCAAATCTTGTTCCGCTTGCGCCGAGAATTACTATGAGCCTTCATACAAAAGCCTGTTCAGCAAAGGCTTCCAGGCTTTGAAGTCTCATATCCATGGCGCAAAAAGGAACTTTGCTTTGACTCTTATGTATTTTGCCAAGCAATGAACTAATTACCGCATCGCTGCTAAACTGTTTGCTACCATGATCAATCGTATTATATTTAAGGAGAATTTGCCATGCACATCGCAATTTGTGACGACCACTACGCTGACAGAAAACAAATCGAACGCCTATTGAAGAAAGAATCCGAAAGCAGACGATGCACCGGCGATAACCTCTATGTCGACTCCTTCGGAAGTGCCGCCTCGCTGACACAGGCTCCGATGATATACGATTTGTTTCTGATTGATTTAACCGAATCCCAGCCAAACGGAATGGAAGTCGCAATCCACCTGCGTGAAATCGGCGTCTCTGCACCGATTCTTCTATGCTGCTCCTCCATTGATTACCGTTCTTTTTCACACATCCCAGAGAGCATACTCTTTTTAGACAAACCGATTGTTTCTGGTGAACTTTCTGCAATGATTTCAACCGCCGTTGTCAAAAAGAAACTAGCGAAACCAACCATTGAAATTCGCGGCGAACAACACACTCATTATATCCATGAGGAAGATCTCCTCTATGCCATTCCGACCGGTCATACCGTTCGTATTACGCTGGCAGACGGAGGCTCCATCACATTGCTGGGTGGTATGCGTGATTTAATCGTGGCAGTCGCATCCTGTACTTCTTTTATGATTGTAGGTAAAGATACCTTGGTGAATGCGGCGCACATACGAGAAATCAAAGGGCGCACACTGATTATGGATGATTGCAAAAAAATCCCTCTGCGCTTAGGCGACAGAGGGCGTATCAAAGAAGCATTGGATCTGTAATTCTATTTTTTCATTTTTGGTTTGAAAACCAACGCCGCCAAAAATCCGAAAATCAAGGCTGAGGCGCAACCAACGGCTCCTGCTTTGAAACCGCCTGAGAAAATGCCGAGGAATCCTTGTTCATCCACAGCCTCTTTGACCCCTTCCATCAATACATGTCCGAATCCCAAGAGCGGGACACTGGCTCCCGCACCCGCAAAATCCAAAAAAGGTTTATAACAGCCGATGGCACTTAATACGGCGCCGGCACAAACCAAAAGTACCATAATTCGTCCCGGCAACAGTTTCGTCTTCTCAAGAAGAATCTGTACAAGTGCGCAAATCAATCCGCCAACCCAAAAAGCATTCAAATAATCCATCTATCTATATTCCTTTCTGCAGAATCACTCCGCTTCACTTTTTAGACAATCATTCCATTTCACGTACAGAAAGAACTACTGCATGTGCGATTCCCGGAACGGTTTTTCCTTCATTGAAACTGGTCTTGTTCAGTAATGCCCCCGTCGGGACGAACAATACTTTTTTCCACTCTTTTTCACGCATTTTCGGAAGGATATAAGCGGAAAGCACGCTTGCCGCACAGCCGCATCCGCTTCCCCCTGCGTCAGTGCCCTGCGTTTCGGAATCAAAGATTTTCATGCCACAATCTGTATGACGTGAATCAATGTGATACCCCTTATCTTCCAGAAGGCGAAAAAGAACGGTCTGTCCGACGCTCCCCAAATCACCGGTTATGATTTTATCGTATTCTTCCGGTTTGCGACAAAAATCGTTAAGATTTCGTGCAATGGTATCGCAAGCCGCAGGGGCCATGCATGCCCCCATATTCATGGAATCCTTCAGACCGGAATCAATGATTCTTCCCGTTGTGATTCCTTCTATGACAATCACCGTCTTATTCTTGGGCGGTGTTTCGGACAAAATAAATGCGCCGCTTCCGGTAACCGTCCAAGTTGATGACGGCGGTCGCTGATTTCCGTATTCCAGGGGATAACGAAACTCTTTTTCTGCGCTTGCAAAGTGGCTGGAAGTCACGCATACAACCTTATCCGCAAAACCGCCACCGACTGCAAAAGCTCCCAAACTGATGGCTTCGCCGCAAGTGGAGCATGCACCGTATAGTCCGAACAGCGGAATATGAAACGGCATAACCCCAAAGGAAGTCGCAATATTCTGTCCCAAAAGGTCACCTGCAAAAATGTATCGAATATCCTCCGGTACGAGTCCTGCTTTTTTGATAGCAAGACCGACTGTCTCTTGCTGAATTCTGCTCTCCGCTTCTTCCCACGTTTCACACCCCAGCATTGCATCAGAATAGACCTCGTCGAAAAACTTTCCGAGAGGTCCATCACCTTCTTTTTTCCCAACCACCGATGCGCTCTCCAAAATGTACACCGGTTTTTTTAGGCAGAAACTAGCTTTGCCTACGGCAATCCGTTCCTTTTCTTCCATATTAGCGTTCCACATCCTTTCATGAGTCTCTTGTCTTGAAGCGGTGTAACTTGCCACGGACAATCTGCCTTCATAGTATGCGGAATCTGCTTTTTTTTATGCATTTCATATCAAAAACTACAACAAATCCTTCCCCATAGCACCGATATCTTTCAGCATATCGATGTCTTCCTGTGTCAGACGCAAATTCGAACCGACAGTTTTCCCGTCAGGCGTCGTAATATTGATGTCTACTACAGTCCCTTCCTGTAAACTGCTCTGTGTCAAGGCTTTGATAAACAGAACGAATTTCGGATGGCGTCCTGCAAACTCCTCCCATTTCTTTTTAAATTGTAGTAATTTCGTCGGATTAAACATCGTTCTTTCTTCCTTCTTTCCTCTTTGGATTTATAGTTGAAATGTATCTGTAAAGTACCCTGCCTCAGAAATCGGCTCATTCGCATTTGACAAATGTCTTGCATCTCCGAGGAATTGCACGCGGAATGTTGCAATACCCGGTTCTCTCTCCTCACTGCCAAGGACGGTAACCGAAGACGGTGCAACAAAAAATCCCTGCCACAAAACAGGTGGTGCGATTCCGAGCAAGTGCCCCAACATCACAAAACTGACACCAAGATGACAGAAGAATACCAGCGTTTCATCGTTATGTTCCTTGTAGCTGTAAAAGCCGCCGTCTTCACGTACATAGCCGTGCTTCTGAAGCACACAATCCAATCCGTCGCAGACTTTTAGATAATTCTCTTTGATGGCACCGGAGCTCATTACATCTGTCTCCATCCATTTGTTTTGATCGTGTAATTCTGCTTGTCCGTTAAAATAAGATGGCATAAAATCCCAAGCAATACGTTCCTGCCCCGTTATGGGATCTTTTACCCGATAATAAAACTCCTGTAGCCAAGGCAGAATCTGTAATGGTATGCCTGTCTTCTCAACACTGAAAGATGCGGTATCCTTGGCGCGCCCGAGTGGTGAACAATAGAATGCGGAAGCGTTCCAGCCTGCCACGCGGTCTGAGAGAAGTTCTGCTTCATGCCAGCCTTTTTGTGTCAATGAATCAATCTCGTAATTTGGTTCTGCATGTCTGATAAAAATTAGTTTCATTATTTGTCTCCATTTTTTGCAGTGTCGGATACCTTACATATCATCAAAACTACAGAATGTACGATAGGATTGAAGCAGACTCTCTTTTGTAATCTCATGAATCCATTCCATATGTAACATATGCCATTCCATACCGATAAAAGGCTCTGACTTCAACTGTTCGTACCTCTCTTCAGTGCAAACGCTGTCCTCGCTATCATAATAAGTTACTTCTCCGAAATATTCTTCACGACGGCATTGTTCTTTCAAGTGAAGAACATTATCGGCATCAATATTCATGACATAATAGCGCTCGGCTCCATAACCCGATCCACCACGTTCATAATCATAGAGTAAGTAATAGTAAGTATTTTCTTCTGCACAGTAGTAACCGGAAATCCTGTCGTTCTGCTGATTATTTGTCAGTAAATCCGGTTGTGAATCACAATCTGTCAATTCCGTGATATCCATCATTTTCATGGAACCGTCTTGTGCTATTTCATAGATTAGTTTCACTATCCGTGAGACGCTCCGCATCTGATTCTTCCGATGAAAATGTCTCTGAATCGGACTCTGTTTGTTCATCCAAAAGTTCATTCTCGAATACTTGATCGCTACTTGATACATTGCTGTCAGATATCTCATTGTTTGAATTACATCCTACGAATAGTAATGATAACACAACGCAGATAACTATACATTCTTTTCTCATTTTTATTGACGTCCCCTTAAGAGATTTTTAGACGAACCGTTATCTCACCGCTTCGCAGCACCAACGCTTCGCCTTCCGGTGTACAAATCATCAAGCCGCCTTTATCGTCAATGCCCGTTACTGTGGCAGAGTGCGCTTCTTCTCTTTCAAAGTAGGTGATTTCTTTGCCTATTACCATGGAAAGCCTTCTGTAATCTTCCATGTAGGAAGTATCTTTTACGTTTGTCGCATATTTCAATATGCCGTCGCTGATATTTGCAATGAATTGATTTCTGGTCACGCCCTGTGTTTTTCCCAGGCTTGTCGCTACATCTGTAATGTCATTCGGATAACATTCGGTCGATACATTAATTCCGATGCCGACAATGATTCCGGGAGCTTCTCCGGCTTCACAACTCATGATTGCCTCCGTCAGAATACCGCACACTTTCTTCCCATCCATATATATATCATTTACCCACTTGATCTGAACCTCTTTTCCGGTCAATTGCGTAATTGCGTTCGCTACAATGACAGATGTCGCTGTTGTAATGGAAACCACATCCTCGAACTTTCCGTCGATATGTACAAGTAATGACATATAAATTCCGGTATGCGAAGGTGAATAGAAATTGCGCCCTCTTCTTCCGTGTCCGTTGCTTTGTTCTTCGGCAACAATCAAAATATTACGTTTTTCGCCATTTGCCAGTCGCCTTTTTGCCTCATCGTTTGTAGAGTCCAGCAAATCATATGTATAAATCGGAAGTGATTTTCGATTTTCCGGTAATAAAACGCGTATTCCGGCCTCGGAAATCATGTCATTCTCTGCTTCAAGTCGGTATCCGCGATTCGTCGTTGCCGTAATCAGGTATCCTGCTGCCCGCAGTTCTTTGACCGCCTTCCAAACTGCATTGCGCGACACGCCAAAGCGGTCTGCCAGTTCCTGCCCCGATAAATCACAGTTTCTGTTTTCTTCCAACACCTTCAATAACTCTGTCTGAACCGACATGTTTCTCTCCATTCCAGCGGTACGCTCGTTTTTAGCATAAATCCTTATCTATCATACCACAGAATTGTGAAAATGAACATGGGGACGGGGCAAGTGTAACATTTACCTCGGTAAATGTTACACT